>DATHAQ010000051.1:0-72403 GCA_035296565.1 Thermoleophilaceae bacterium | reverse complement strand
GCGGCGATCGTGCCGAACACCAGCGAGCTCTTGCCCGAGCCGGAGACACCGGTGAACACCGTCAGCCGGCGCTTCGGGATCTCGATGCTGACGTCCTTGAGGTTGTTCACGCGCGCGCCGTGCACGCGGATCAGGTCGTGGTTGTCGGCAACGTGCTGCGCAGGCGCCTGCGTGTCCGTTCTCGTGGCCATGCTCATCGTGTCTCCTTGCCAACGGCCAAGGGTAATTGCCAACCTTGCTGGATCGAGCGAGCGAGAGACAGTGGCGGTGGCACCGAGACGGACCTGGTCACCGGGGCGTTCAGCTATTCGGGCTCGCGTATCGCCGAGCTCCTGATCGACTCCGGACGAGAGGTGAGAACTCTCACCAATCATCCGGATCGCGAGCATCCCCTCCGAGCACGAGTCCGATCCTCGCCTTACCGGTTCGAGGATCCAGTCGCGCTGGCGCGAAGCCTGGAAGGGGTCACGACGCTCTACAACACGTACTGGGTCCGATTCGAGCGTGGCCGGACGACCTTCGCCGAAGCCGTCGCGAACTCGCGAACGCTGTTCCAGGCAGCTCGACGTGCCGGCGTCGCTCGAATCGTTCACGTGAGCATCGCGAATCCGTCGATCGACTCGCCGCTTCCCTACTACCGCGGCAAAGCACTCGTCGAGCAGGCTCTGGCTACCGCCGGGGTTCCGTTCGCAATCGTCAGGCCGACGTTCTTCTTCGGCGGTGGAAGGGACATCTTGGCCAACAACATCGCCTGGATCCTGCGGCGCACGCCGCTCTTCGTCGTACCGGGCGACGGGCGATACCTCGTACAGCCGATCCACGTCGACGACCTCGCCCGGATCTGCCTACACGGCGCGCGAGGTCGCACCGACGTGATCATGGATGCCGCCGGGCCCGACAGGATGTCGTTTGACCAGCTGGTTCGAGCCATTCGGCAGGCCGTCGGTGGGCACACGCCGATATTGCACGCGCCGCCTGCCGCGATGGCAGCCCTAGCGCACGCGCTTGGCTTTGTCGTCCGTGACGTAGTCCTCACCGCAGACGAGATTCGCGGCCTGACGGCTGGGCTACTGGCCTCACATCAGCCCGCGCTCGGGCAGATCTCCTTCATCGAATGGCTGAAGGAGAACGGCCCAAGCCTGGGAGTGTCATACGCGAACGAGCTGGACCGTCACTTCCGGACGCGCAGCGCGTCCGCCCACGCCTGAGGCGGCACCCGGCTATTACTTCTCGGCGATGAGCGAGCAGGCAGGTGCGTTGGCCTGGGCCGAGGCGAAGGTCGCCGCTGCGCGCGACGATCCGATGGCGCGTCTTGCCTTGCTCAAGTGGACCTATCACGGGCCGACGGGACGCGCTCCGCGCCACCTGCCGTTCCGGCGCGCGGCGCTCTCGTTCATGCGCTGGCAAGCGCAGCGCGGGCTGCTCAATCCTCTCGACGGCTCGCCTCCGGGCAGCCCCTGGTGGAGGAACGTCAACGAGCGCTTGCTGCGGGATGGATGCGAGTCCGTCGGGCTCGCCGGCGGCTTGGCCATGGAACCCTCTTCGCCCACCGTGCGGCTCTGGCTCGAGTTCATCGCGAGACCGACGGCGCGCAACTGGTACCGGGCCCACAACGCGAGCATCGTGAGCGGCTACCTCGAGCACCGGGAGCTCGCCCAAGCAGAGAGCCCAGCGGAGCGTTTCTTCATGAATGTGGCGCTGGGCCGTGTCCTCTATGCCCACGCGCTCGTCGGGGCGCCGCGCCTCGCGGTAGGACGCTTCGCCCCGCTCGGCCGCCTGCTCGGCGATCCCCGCCTCGGGATGGCCGGGGCCTTCCTGTCGCTCCGGCGGGTGCTCCCCCACCGCTATCCGCTCGCCGAAGACGTGGAGACCTACCTCGCCGATGAGCAGCGTCTGGGCCGGTTGCTCGACTACGCCGTGATCGTCCCGCGGTTGCAGCGCGTGTACGAATGGTCCGCGGAGGAGCTCCGCGAACCACGCCTGCTCGAGCAGGTTCGTGACGGCAACCCGATCTACGCGTGGCCCTTCGAGGAGCGGCACGTGTGGCACTCCGCCGAGATGCCACTGGCGGGGCGCATCCTCGAACGCGCCACGAGGGCCCGTTGAAGCCGGCGGCGCTACTCCGACAACCCCGCGGCTTCGAGGGCTTCCGCTCTGCTCCCGTACCCGTGAAACCCGATCATCTTGACCGCGGAAGCTGGTGACCTGCCAGACGGTTTGCTGGATCGCCACCCCGGAACTCGCGCCC
Organism: Thermoleophilaceae bacterium; assembly: GCA_035296565.1. Classification (GTDB taxonomy): domain Bacteria; phylum Actinomycetota; class Thermoleophilia; order Solirubrobacterales; family Thermoleophilaceae; genus JACCZR01. The sequence goes on along the minus strand of DATHAQ010000051.1, from coordinate 70,155 downwards.
TGTCCCGCCATCCTGACCTCAGCGAGGACCTTGTCCCCGTAGTCGGCGGTTCCCAAGATCTGCGGGTGCCAGTCGGGGAAGGCCTCGAAGAGATCGTCGATATCCCCGGCGCACTCCGTCGTGTCCTTTGTAGACGGTTCCCTCTACCCCCATGAGGTAGCTGACGATCTCCACGTCGGGATCGGCCTCCCGAACGCACGCCTCCTTGTCGCGAGATCTCGACGCCGCGAACAGGCGATGGACGGTCTCCACGTTCTCCTGCGACATCGTCCGCCCAGTATCCCGCGCCTTCGGAACCCAACGCAGACCGGGAGCCAAAGCGAGCGACCTAGCCGACCGCCTGCCGTGCGGGGCGGGAGGGAGTTCTCCGGGAGAGGAATCCCGCTCTCTCGGTGGCCTTCGTGAGGGGTGAGCGACGGGACTTGAACCCGCGACCGCCTGGACCACAACCAGGAGCTCTACCAACTGAGCTACGCCCACCAGGCGGGGCCGAATCTAGCACCGGGGCCCCGACGCCGGCGGCGTGTGAGCCGGTAGGAACCTAGGCCGGCGACCCGGCGATCAACGGACGCTCCGGCTTCCATCACCAGCCGGCCAAATCGGGTACAAGGGACGGGTGAGGCAGCTCACAAGCGCCGACGCGCAGTTCCTGGCCCTCGAGACTTCGCGGCAGGCCGGGCACGTCGGCGGCCTGGCGATCCTCGACCCGTCGAGCACGCCGCGCGGCGCCCTCGACGCCGACGACATCTGCGGGCTGCTGGCCGAGCGGTTGCCGCTGCTGCCCCCGCTGCGCTGGCGCCTGGCCGAGGTGCCGTTGGGCCTCGACTACCCGTACTGGGTCGACGACTCCCACTTCGACCTGGACTACCACGTGCGCGAGCTCGCGCTGCCGGGGCCCTACAGCGACCACAAGCTCTCCGAGCAGGTGGCGCGCATCTTTTCCCGCCCGCTGGACCGCGCCCGGCCGCTGTGGGAGCTCTACCTGATCCACGGCCTGGACAACGGGCACGTGGCCATGCTGACCAAGATCCACCACGCGCTGATCGACGGCCTCTCGGGCGCGGAGATCATGGGCGTGCTGTTGGACCTCAGCCCCGAGGGCCGCGAGCCGCCCGCCCAGGCCGAGGACGACGGCGGCACCGAGAAGCCGGGCGACCTGGAGATGATGGCCCGCGGCCTGCTCGGCGTGCCGCGCTACCCGGTGCGGCTGCTGCGCTCGCTGCCCTCGACGCTGCCCAACCTCGACCAGACCTCGCTGGGCGCGCTCCCCGGCGCGGGGACGGTGGCAAAGGTCACCGATCGTCTGCGGCGCACGGTCGCCGCCGGCGAGGGCCAGGAGCTCGAGCGCTCGAGCCTGCGTGCGCCGCGCACCTCGTTCAACGGCCGGGTCTCCCCGCACCGCCGCTTCGTCTTCGGCCAGATCCCGCTCGACGCGGTGAAGGCGGTCAAGGACGCGCACGCCGTGACCGTCAACGACGTCGTGGTCTCGATCTGCGCGGGGGCGGTACGCCGCCGGCTGGTCGAGCACGACGAGCTGCCCGAGGACCCTCTGGTGGTGCAGATCCCCGTGTCGGTGCGCAGCGAGGAGCAGATGGGCACCTACGGCAACCGCATCATGCTCATGCGCGCGCCGCTGTTCACGAACATCGAGGACCCGCTTCGGCGGCTGAGGGCACAGCACGAGGCGCTGCGCGCGATGAAGGAGCGCCACCGGGCGCTGCCGGCCGAGCTGCTTCAGGACGCCAACCACTTCATCCCGCCGGCGGTGTTCTCGCGCGCCGCGCGGGCCACCTTCGCGCTCGCCAGCTCGTCGCCCGGGCGGCCGACGTGGAACCTCGTCATCTCCAACGTGCCCGGGCCGCAGTTCCCGCTCTACTGCGCCGGCGCGCGGCTGGTGGCCAACTACCCGGTCTCGGTGGTCACCGACGGGATGGGCCTGAACATCACCGTGATGAGCTATTGCGGCTCCATGGACTTCGGCCTGGTCGCCGACCGCGACCAGATGCCCGACCTCGAGCGCCTCATGGGCTGGATCGACGACTCGCTCGAGGAGCTCCAGGCCTGACCCGGGCCGATCTGGTTCAAGGCGATGCTCGACCGCACGCGGGACCGGGTCGGCCGCGCGCCGCCCGCCTGGACGAGGCCGAGGCCAGGGCGGCCGTCTGACTGCTGCGATCGGGCCAGCCCGAACGGCGACCGGGCTGCGCTCCTAGGCTACTTTGCCGCCGCCGCATGTCTCGTCCCGGTTACCCCCACTTCCTGGCCATCCCCACGCGCTGGCAGGACAACGACGTCTACGGGCACGTCAACAACGTCGAGTACTACGCCTTCTTCGACACCGTGATCAACCACTGGCTGATCGCCGAGGGTGGCCTGGACATCCACGCCGGCCAGACCATCGGGCTCTGCGCCGAGTCGCACTGCCGCTTCGACGCCCCGATCGTCTTCCCCGACACTGTGGACGCGGGCCTGCGCGTCCGCCGCCTCGGGCGTCGCAGCGTGACCTACGAGATCGGCCTCTTCCTCCAGGGCGCCGACACCCCGGTGGCCGAGGGCTGGTTCGTCCACGTGTTCGTGGACCGCGCGACGCGCCGCTCGGCCGACATCCCGTCCGACATCCGCGACTGCCTGGCGCGCCTGGAGGTGGCGGCGTGAGGACGCGCGGCGCGGTGCTGCGCGAGATGGGACTCCCCGCTCCCTACGCCGAGTCGAGGCCGCTGGAGGTGACGGAGCTGGAGCTGGCGCCCCCGGGCCCGGGAGAGATCCTGGTCAAGGTGCGCGCGGCGGGCCTGTGCCACTCCGACCTGTCCGTGATCGACGGCTCGCGCCCGCGTGTGATGCCGATGGTCCTGGGCCACGAGGCGGCGGGCGAGGTCGTCGAGCTGGGCCCCGAGGCCCACGGCTTCCAGCCCGGCGACCACGTCGCGCTGTCCTTCGTCCCCACCTGCGGCGAGTGCCACGAGTGCCGCGGCGGGCGGGCCGCCCTCTGCGACCCGGGCGGCAAGGCCAACGCGGCCGGCACGCTGCTCTCGGGCGACCGGCGCTGGGAGGAGCCCCTCCACCACCACCTGGGCGTCTCGGCCTTCGCCGAGCACATCGTGGTGAGCACGCACTCGGCGGTGAAGATGCCCGACGGCGTGCCGTTCGAAGTGGCAGCCCTGTTCGGCTGCGCCGTGCTGACCGGCGTGGGGGCCGTGGTGAACTCGGCGGACGTCCACACGGGCCAGAGCGTGGCGGTCTTCGGGCTGGGGGGCGTCGGGCTCGCGGCCCTGCTGGGCGCCCGCCTGGCGGGCGCCGGCATCCTGGTCGCCGTGGACCGGATCCCGGACAAGCTGGAGCTGGCGAAGGAGCTGGGCGCCACCCATGTCGTGCCGGCCGGTGACGACGTGGTCGAGCAGGTCAAGCAGGCCACCGGCGGCCTCGGGCCCGACCATGCGCTGGAGACGGTGGGCAGCGAGAAGGTGCTGGCCGAGGCCTACGCGGCGACGCGCCGCGGCGGCACAACGGTGACCGTGGGGCTGCCGCACCCCGACCGCCACCTGTCCATTCCGGCGGTGACCCTGGTGACCGAGGAGCGCACGCTGAAGGGCTCCTACCTGGGCTCGTGCAACCCGCCCGTCGACGTGCCCCGCTTCGTGGACCTCCACCTCGAGGGCCGGCTGCCCGTCGAGCGCCTGCTCACGCACCGCCTGGCCGTGGAGGAGCTCAACGAGGGCTTCGACCGCCTGGCCGCCGGAGAGTGCGTGCGCCAGGCCGTGATCTTCGGCGACTAGCCCGCTACGAGGGGAGCCTCACGTCTCGGCGCTCGCCTTCGCGGCCGGCTTGCCTCCGTTCTTCGATCGCGGGCGTTTCGTGCGCCCCATGTAGACCTGCTCCAGCTCGTCGAGCGCGTCGCGGGTGCGGTCCAGCAGGACCCAGGTGTCGTCGACCTGGTAGCGGTCGGCGACGATCCCGAAGTCCATGTGATCGCGGTAGCTCATCACGGTCATGTTGAGCCCGACGCCGTCGAGGATCGCCGACACGGGGTAGAGTGCCTCGAGCTGCGCCCCGGCGCAGAACAGCGGCTCGCGCGGGCCGGGGACGTTGGAGATCACCAGGTTCAGCGGCGGGCGGGTGCGGCTGAGCAGCTCGATGGTGCTGCGCGCGGCCAGAGCCGCCACCGCCGGCGGGATGAAGGCGGTGCCGTCGGTCAGCAGGCTGGCCGGCACGGCCTGGTGGCGGGCCTTTGCGCTCATGAGCGAGGCGTGGGTTTGCTCCAGGCGCTTGCGCGGGTCCTTCTCGTGGGTGGGGATCTCGACGATCATCGTTCCCACGCGGTTGCCGAACACCCCCCGCTCCGCCTCGGTCCGCACCGACACCGGGATCATCGCCAGCAGCGGCTCCGAGGGCAGGTCGTCGCGCTCGATCAGGTAGTCGCGTACCGCGCTGGTGCACAGGGCCACCACCACGTCGTTGACCGTGGTGCCCGCGGCATCCTTGACGGCCTTGACGGTGTCGAGGGAGACCTGCCCGCACGACAGGCGCCGGTGCGGCGAGATCGGCCCGTTGAAGTGGGTCCGCGGGGCGCGCGAGCTGCTGGACTCCAGCGCCTCTGAAGGCACGTCGCCGGCCACCCGCCGGCGCAGGCCGCTCAGGCCCTTCGAGAGCGTGGTGGCGCCGGGGAAGGCCGTGGCGCCGGGGAAGTCGGTGAGGTTTGGCAGCACCCCGGGCACCGAGCGCAGCGCGCGCACGGGTTGGGAGGGCAGGCCGAGCACCCCGCGGCCGAGCATCTCGAGGTCGCCGGGCACCCGCTCGCCGTGGTAGTCCTCCTCGGGCGGGTCCACGTCGCGCCCCTCCGGACTCGGGTCCAGGATCGCGGACAGGATCTCGTTGCCCGAGACGCCGTCGACGGCGGAGTGGTGAACCTTGTTGAACAGCGCGACGCGCCCGTTCTCGAGCCCCTGGATGACGTAGAGCTCCCACAGCGGGCGGGAGCGGTCCAGCGGCCGGGCGTGCAGGCGCGCGACGGTCTCGCACAGCTGGGCCTCGGTCCCCGGCGGCGGGATCGCGGACTCGCGCACGTGGAAGTCGAGGTCGAAGTCGGGGTCCTCGACCCAGTAGGGCTGGTCGAGGCCGAAGGGCACGTTGACCAGCTTCCAGCGGAAGGGGGGCAGCAGGTGCAACCGCTCGCCGAGCATGCGGCAGATGTCCTCCGAGCGGAGGTCGCCGTCGGGGGCGGTCGAGGGGTCGTAGATCGCCAGGCTGGCGACGTGGCCGTACGTGCGCGCGTTCTCGATCGCGAGGAACTGTGCGTCAAGGCTCGACAGCTGCTTCATGTGTCTCCTCCCTCTTGGGAGATCACCTTCCCATACGGGCGGAGTCCTCAACACTGCCGTGACCCCGCAGCGACCCGGCGTGCGCCCGCGCCTCGGGATCGCGCCGCACCTTGAGCAGGCTCGCGACGGTGGTGATGGTCAGCACCACTGCGATCACCACGAGCGAGAAGCCCGTGGAGATCTCCGGCACCGACTTGTCCACGTCGGTGTGGCCGAAGTGCAGGATCAGCTTGGCCCCGATGAAGGCGAGGATCAGCGAGAGCCCGACCGAGAGGTAGACCAGCCGGTCGAGCAGGCCCGAGACCAGGAAGAACAGCGCCCGCAGGCCCAGCAGGGCGAAGGCGTTGGCGGCGAACACGATGAACGCCTCTTCGGTGACCCCGAACACTGCCGGGATCGAGTCCAGTGCGAACAACAGATCGGTGCTTCCGATCGCCAGCAGCACCAGCAGCAGGGGCGTGGCCACGCGGGCGCCCCCCACATGGGTGAACAGCTTCCCGTCGTCGTACTGGTCGGTGAAGGCCAGACGCTTGCGGGCGAACCCGACCAGCGCGTTGTCCTCGACGGTGGGGTCCTCCTCGCGGTGGCGAAAGAGCTGGACGGCGGTGAAGATCAGCAGCACCCCGAACAGCAGGAACATGAACGAGAATGCCGAGAGCAGGGCGGCTCCGAGCGCGATGAAGATCGCCCGCAGGATCAGGGCGAGGAGGATCCCGAAGGTGAGCACCCGCTGCTGGTGCTCCGCGGGCACCGCGAACGTGGTCATGATGATCACGAACACGAAGAGGTTGTCCACGGACAGGCTCTTCTCGACGATGTAGCCGGCGAAGTACTGCCCGCCGAAGTCCCATCCGGCGACCACCCCGAACACGACGCCGAAGGCGATCGCGATGCCGATGTAGAAGACAGACCAGGCGGTCGCCTCTCTGAACCCCACCGCGTGCGGGCGGCGCCCGGACACGAACAGATCGAGGAAGAAGAGCGCCGCGATGAGGCCGAGCGTCAGCGCCCAGCCGGCAGTTGTCACCTCGAGCACGGCCAGCACCGTAGTGTGCGGGGTGTGGGCGTACGCGACATAGGTGATCGCGCGTGGCCGCTGCTCAACCGCATGGCGGGAGCGCACACGGCCGCCTACCGGGCCACCGGAGGCCGCATCGGCCACCGCTTCCCGGGGCTCCCCCAGATGCTATTGCTCGACCATGTTGGGGCCAAGAGCGGCCAGCGCCGCACCACTCCGCTCGTCTACGCCCGTGACGGCGACGACCTGGTCCTGGTCGCCTCGAAGGGCGGCCACCCGCAGAACCCGGCCTGGTTGCACAACCTCAAGGCCAACCCGGAGACGACGGTTCAGGTGGGCGGCGAGAAGCGGCGCGTCCGCGCCCGCCTGGCCGCTCCCGAGGAGCGCGACCGGCTGTGGGCCAAGGCGGACGCCGAGTGGTCGGACTTCAAGACCTACCGGGCCCGCACCGACCGCGAGATCCCACTGGTCGTCCTCGAACGGCGAAGCTAGACTTACTTTTCGTGAGTACGACTTCGACGACCCCCACCCTCCCCGACACGCTGCGGCTCGGCCCAGTCCACATCGCGGTCACCGACCTCGAGCGCTCCAAGCGCTTCTACGCGCGCTCGATCGGGCTGCAGGAGCACGGGCCCAACACGATGGGCGCCGGCGGCGAGGACCTGCTGGTCCTGGAGGAGCAGTCCGGGGGCCGGCCGGCCGGACGTCACGCCGGGCTGTACCACTTCGCGCTCCTGCATCCCTCGCGCCTGGAGCTCTCGCGGGCGGCACGGCGGCTGCTGGAGACGAGCACGCCGATCAGCGGGGCGTCCGACCACGGGATCTCGGAGGCCATCTACCTGCCCGATCCCGACGGCAACGGCATCGAGCTGGCCGCCGACCGCGGCCGCGAGCGCTGGGGCGATCTGAGCGATCCCAAGACCATCGGCCCGGCGCCGCTCGACATGGCCGACCTCCTGTCGATGACCGATGGCGAGGCGCTGCGCCCGCAGGCCGACCCGGGTCTGGTGGTGGGCCACGTGCACCTGCACGTGGGCGACATCGAGCGCGCACTGGCCTTCTACCGCGACCTTGTGGGCTTCGAGGTGATGACCCAGTTCCCCAGCGCGGCCTTCATCGCGGCCGGGGGCTACCACCACCACCTGGGCCTGAACACCTGGCGCGGTGAGGGCGTGCCCGCCGCGCCGCCCGACGCCCTCGGCCTCCGGCGGTGGACGGTGGTGCTCGACGGGCCGGAGTCGCTGGCGGCCCTGCGCGAGCGCCTGGAGGCGGGCGGCGTGGAGGTCGCCGAAGCCGACGGGGGCTTCGTGGCTGATGACCCGTGGCGCAACCGCCTGCTCTTCGTAGCGGGCGACTAGCGAACCCTGGAGGTTTGAGGGGTCCATAGCCCCCACAAGCCTCCAGTGGTGTCGACGGTGATGTCGGTTCGTCGCCGCGGGAGCTGCCTGAGCCGGTGAGGGCGGTACGGGCGCCGCTGTGAGGCGGTGCCGAGGGCGGCGTGGAGGGCGACGTGCTGTCTGCTCTGTAGGGACAGCATCGCCTCCGGGCCGCGCCTTCGGAAGGCACCCTAGGGGGGAACTTTCCTCACCCTCCGCTTCATCCGCCGCTGCTTGAGCCGCCCCGCGGCCAGCGCCGGTCCGATCGCCCTCTGGCCCAGCCTCGGCCAGAGGTCGATCGCCCGCAGCAAGGGGCCGCGCCGGCGCGGCAGGATGGTGACCGGGCGCGGCTTGTCGACCAGCCGACCGACCGCCTCCGCCACGGCGCGCGGCTGGAGCAGGACGCCGGCGAACGAGGCCGCCGCGTCGCGGTCGTCGAGCTTGTCGAAGAGCATCGGCGTCCAGATGCCGTCGGGGCAGAGGCACGACATGTCGATCCCCTTCACGCCGGCCTGGCGCAGGTCGTAGAGCGTGCCGAGGCTGAAGGCCATCGCGGCGTGCTTGGAGGCGCCGTAGACCGCTTCGCCCGGCGCGGCGACGATCCCCGCCAGGGAGATCACGTTGATCACGTGGCCGCGGCCGGCCGCTCGCATCGGCTCGAGCGCCGCCAGCGTCCCGTTCACGGTCCCCAGAGCGTTGACCTCGACCATCAGGCGGCGCGTCTCCTCGCTCTGCTCCCAGGCCGGGCCGGTCACCAGCACGCCTGCGTTGTTGACCCACACGGAGAGGCCGGAGGTCTCCCGGGCCGTCCGGCGGGCGGCGGAGCGGCAGGCCTCCGCGTCGCGCACGTCGAGCGCGGAGGCGAAGGCGGCGCCGCCCAGCTCGGCGGCGGCGCGCTCGGCGGCCTCGAGGTCGACGTCGGTCACGTGGACCACCAGCCCGCGCGCGGCGAGCACTCGGGCTATCTCCAGGCCGAGGCCGCGCGCGGCCCCGGTGACCAGCGCTCCGGCGCTCAAGCCCTGGTGGCGGGCCGGGCGAAGGTGGGGTGGACCTGGGTCAGCTCCTCGGAGACCTCCCACAGGCGCCGAGCGGCCTCCTCGTCCCGGGCGGCGCCGGAGCACCCGACCAGCCGGGGATGACCGCGCTGCTCGCCGAGCCCGTCAGGACCGGCGTAGGAGCCGCCGGGCAGCCCCGGCTCGGTGGCGGCGTACAGCGTGGGGAGCGCCCCCATCTCCTCGCTCTGGGCGACGACGGTGTTGGCCACCCACATCAGCACGTCTTCGGCGCGCGTGAGCAGGCCGTTCCCGCTCCCGCCGCGGGTCTGCAGGTTGGTCGCGGCGTAGCCGGGGTGGGCGGCCATCGACCGGACCGCGGAGCCGGCCGCGTCGGAACGGCGCTGGAGCTCGAAGGCGAACAGCAGGTTGGCCAGCTTGGACTGCCCGTAGGCCGTCCAGCGGAAGTAGTGCCGCTCGCCCTGGAGGTTGCCGAAGTTGACGCCGCGCACCGTGCGGTGGGCGCCGCTGGACAGCGTCACCACGCGGGGCTCGGAGCCGCGCTCCATGCGCTCGAGGAGCAGGCCGGTGAGCGCGAAGTGGCCGAGGTGGTTCGTGCCCAGCTGCATCTCGAAGCCGTCCTTGGTCTCACGGCGGGGAATCGCCATCAGGCCCGCGTTGTTGATGAGCAGATCCAGCCGCTCGTGCTCGAGGCCCTCGGCGAAGGCGTGCACGGAGGTCAGGTCGGCCAGGTCCAGCTTCGCGACCTCCACACGGGCGCCGGGCGCCGCGTCGCGGATGGCGGCGGCCGCCTCGTCGCCCTTGGCGGTGTTGCGGCAGGCCAGCACCACGGTCGCGCCCTTCCTCGCCAGCTCGCGCGCGGTGGCCGCCCCGAGGCCGCTGTTGGCCCCGGTCACCACGGCGGTGCGCCCGGACTGGTCGGGGATGTCCTCCGTGGTCCAGCTCACTGCTCGGACGCTAGCGCCGGCGGCGGAGCAGCGCCAGGCCGCCCAAGCCCAGCGCGGTGAGCACGGCGGCGACGACGGTCGGCCGCGAGCGCAGGCGCCGGTACTCGCCGGTCACCTCGGGCCAGAGCCGGTCCTCGACCAGCTCGCCCGCTGCCTCGGGCGTGGCGGGCAGCCGGTCGGCCGGAATCGGCTCGCCGAAGGCCACCTGGACTCGCTTGGGCTTGGGGAGCGGGCCCAGCAGCAGGTCCTCGGTGCCGGTGATCGCACAGGGCACCAGCGGCGCGCGGCTCTCGAGGGCCAGCCGCCCCGCGCCCCGGCGGGGCGTTCCCAGCTCGTCCGGCTCGCGCACCCGTGTGCCCTCGGGGAAGAGCGCCAGCAGCCAGCCCTGCTCCAGGATGGTCCGCGCGGTGAGCAGCGCCTCGTCGTCGGCCTCCCCGCGCTTGACCGGGAACGCGCCCAATCGCACCAGCGTGCTTCCCCAGCGGCCCTGGAACAGCTCGATCTTGGCCATGAAGCGCAGCCGCCGCTTGGTGCACACGCCGAGGAAGAAGGAGTCGCCGAAGCTCTTGTGGTTGGGCGCGAGGATCGCAGCGCCCTCCTCCGGTATCCGGTCGGCGCCTTCGATGTGCATGCGAAACCACAGCCGCATGAGCGGGGCGAGGGTGCCCGCGACAAATGCGTACAACGGCTTCGAGACCCCCTTCTCACGCGCGAAGCGGTGTGCCTCTTCGTCGGTCACCGGACACAGTCTCGCCTTCCTTTCGGCCGTCGGGCCTGAGAGGCTTCGCCCATGGCGGAGAACGAGGGCGGGCCCTTGGCGGGAGGTGACGACGTTTGCCCCGACTGCGACGGCACCGGGGTGGTGGCCGCAGGCGTATGCGACACCTGCGGCGGGACCGGTTGGGTGAGCCAGACTCGCGCTGAGCCCGGCGCCTGAGCGCTAGGCGGAGACGCCCTCCGCCGCGAGCCAACCCGACACCTCGTCAGGCGGGGAGCCGTCGAACTCGGCGCGGACGGCCAGGCGAAGCAGCTCATCGCGGGGCGCGTCGAGCTCGTCGCGGCGGTGGGCCAGGTAGACCGCCACGGCGGCGGTCATTACGAGCACGGGGTCGTCGCCCTCCGGGTCGATTCGTCCCACCTCCTCGGCGATGCGCTCGTCGATGTCCTCGATCGCCGTGACCGGCTCGTCGGAGTCCTCGGTCCGCTGCTGGAGGTCCTCGACGAGGTCGTTGCCCGGGTCGGTCACCTCGGCGGCGCGTCGCACGATCTCGGACAGCGTTGGGGTGGAGGGCTCGGTCGGCATGGCGATGCCCTACCCCGGCGCGGCGCTGTTCAGACCTCGCCCAGCTCGAGGCGCGCGCCCTCGGCCACGGAGACCGAGCGCCGCCCGGCGAGCAGCTCCTCCAGCTCGCGCCCGACCAGCTCGTGGCGCCAGCCCCCGGCCGCCCGGGCCCGGGGCCGGTCGCCGTTGCGCAGCGAGGCCACGAGCTCCGCGATCTCGGCCTGCGTGGCGACAAGCTCGGTGGCGACCTCGGCCTCCTGGGCGCGGTGGCGGACTACCGCCTGGGACAGGGCGATCACCGGGGCGTCGCGCGAGTCGCGCGGCGCTGCCCCGCCGGAGGGGGCGGGCACCTCCCGCTGTTCGCCGCGCCTCACCGCGTCGAGCAACTCGCGATGGCGCCGGTGCAGTGTGGGCTGGGGCAGGCCGCGGATCTCCTCGAGGGCCGCGCGTGTCTCCGGCATGCGGCGCGCCACCTCGGTAAGCGCCTGGTCCGGGAGGATCGAGGTGGCCGCGCGATCGGCGCGCTCGGCCGCGCGCTCGCGCCAGTCGACCAGCTCGCGGGCCACGCCGCGGCCCTCGGCGCTGAGGCGACCGAGCTTGGGCAGGCGCTCGAACAGCCGTTGGGGGTCGCGCTCGTCGCTGGAGCGCTCGAGCGGGCGGCACTCCTCGAGCGCCCACTCCAGCCGCCCGCGGGCCTCCAGACGCTCCTGGAGGTTCTCGCCCAGTGCGAGCAGGCGGCTGGCGTCGGCACGGGCGTAGGCGAGCTGCGCGTCGGTGAGGGGACGCCGGTCCCAGCGGGTGAAGCCCTCGCCGCCCTTGAGCTTGACCCCGAGCACGCGCCGCACCAGGGACTCGTAGCCCTCCTGGGGCCCGAGGCCGAGGAAGCCGGCGGCCACCTGGGTGTCGAACAGGCAGTGGACCTCGGTGTTCCACTCCCGGCGCAGCAGGGCCACGTCCTGACGGCCCGCGTGCATCACCACCTCGATGGCGGGATCGGCCAGCGCGGCGGCGAGCGGGGCGGGGTCGAAGTCGCCCTCGAGCGGGTCCAGGACGTCGGTGCGAACGCCGTCCTCGGCCGCGGGGTCGGGAACGGCGACCTGAACGAGGCACAGCAGCGCCCGGTAGCGCCGCTCGGACATGAACTCGGTGTCCACTGCGAGGCGGCCGTGCTCGGCGGCCAGCGCGGCGATTGGCTGGGTCACAGCTCCGACGCTACATACTGGCCCCGGTGCGCCCGTTCCTCGTCGCCGCCGCCGTGCTGCTGCTCGCGCTGCCCGTCTCCGCTCAGGCGCGCAGCGAGGAGGTGGGGCGCTCGGCGCAGGGCCGGGCCATCACCGCGGTCCGGGTGGGCAACCCGGCCGCGCCCCGCAAGGTCCTGGTGGTGGGCGCCATCCACGGCAACGAGCAGGCCGGCATGGCGGTCAGCCGGCGGCTGCGCGGCGCCCGCCCGCCGCGGGGCACCGAGCTGTGGCTGATCGACGCCGTGAACCCCGACGGCGTCCGGGCCCACCGCCGGCAGAACGCGCGTGGTGTGGACCTCAACCGCAACTTCGGGGTCGGCTGGCGCCCGGGCGGCCGCCCCTTCGACACCTTCTACCCGGGCCCGGAGCCCTTCTCCGAGCCGGAGTCACGCGTAGTGCGCGACCTGACGCTGCGCATCCGCCCACGGGTCACCGTCTGGTACCACCAGATGAAGAACCTGGTGACCAAGCGCAGCGGCGGGGACGTGCGCCTGGAGGCCATCTACGCCCGTGGCGCGCGCATGCGCCACCGCCGCCTGGCTCCGCTGCCCGGCGTGGCCACGAGCTGGCAGAACCGCACCGTGCGGGGTTCGACCGCGTTCGTGGTGGAGCTGCCCGCGGGGCGGCTGTCGCCGCGCTCCACGCGCCGGCACGCGGGCGCCCTCCTCGCGGTCGCCAAGGCGGTCGCGCCGCCGCGAACGATCCGCAAGCGCATCCCCTTCGGCGACGACCGCAAGCGCCAGACGCGCGCCTACGCCCGCCGCCACTACGGCATCGACTCCTTCACGCTCGACCGCCCGCGCGTGATCGTGCAGCACTACACGGCGACCAACAGCTTCTCCTCGGCCTACAACACCTTCGCTCGCAACCGGCCGGACCCCGAGCTGGGCGAGCTGCCCGGCGTGTGCGCGCACTACGTGATCGACCGCCGCGGCGCATCTACCACCTGGTGCCGACGAACATCATGTGCCGGCACACCGTCGGCCTGAACTACACGGCGATAGGGATCGAGCACGTGGGCACCAGCGATGGCGGGATCTTGCGCAACCGTCGTCAGATCGCGGCCTCGCTGCGGCTCACGCGCCACCTGCAAGGGCGCTACGGCATTCGCACCGGAGACGTGATCGGCCACAAAGAGAACCGCTCGCATCGCCTCCACCGCGAGCGCGTCGCGCGCCTGCGCAACCAGACCCACGGGGACTTTCGCCGGGCGTCGATGCGCCGCTATCGCCGCGCGCTCAAGCGCTTGCCGGCGCCCCTGAGCGTCCGGTAGGAGTTGTACCCGCCCTGGGCGGGTAGGACCCGATTCGGGGTGGTTACCTATCTGCTTGGCATTGGAGTGGCGCTTGCCGCCGCGAGCTCATACAGCATCGGCGTGCTGCTCCAGTCCCTGGAGGCGCGCGAGGTCCCCCAGACCGAGTCACTGCGGCTCTCCCTGCTCAGGAACCTCGTGTCGCGCAGGCGCTGGGTCTTCGGCACGCTGTGCGTGATCCTCGGCTGGGCCCTCCAGGCCGCCGCGCTGGGGCTCGCGCCCCTCACCGTCGTGCAGCCCGCCCTCGCCGTCGGGCTGTTCGTGCTGCTGTTCGCGGGCGAGCGCCTCTCCGACGAGTGCGTCGGTCGCCGCGAGGTCCTGGCCATCCTGGCGATCTCGGTGGGCGTGGCCGGACTCGGACTGGCATCGCCCAAGGACGCCGACGGTGGCTCGGCCACCGCTTCGGTGATCGCCCCCACCCTCGCGGTGTTCGCCGTGATCGCGCTCACTCCATACCTGCTTCGCGGCCGGACGGTGCCCGTGCTGGTGGTGCTGAGCGCGGGCCTTGCCTACGCGTGTTCGGGCTTCATGACCAAGTTCGTGGCCGACGCCTTCTCCGAGATGCGGATCTTCACCGGCCTGGCCTGGCTGGGGGGGACGGCGCTGGCCGCGATCGTCGGCCTGGTCAGCGAGATGACCGCGCTGCAGAGGCGCTCGGCCATACGCGTCTTCCCCGGCGTGTTGGTGATCCAGATCGTGCTGGCGGTGCTGTGCGCCCCGCTGCTCGCGGGCGAGCGGTGGAGCACCGACCCACTCAAGCTGGTGCTGCTCGGCGTCTCGCTGGTGGTCCTGGCCGCCGGCACCGCCGTGCTCGCCAGCGCCGGGGCCGTGGCGGCGGTGGTGGACTCCGACGCTACTTCCGAATCGCCTGAGCCACCTGCACCCGAGCCCGGCGAGCGCGCCGAGCAGGTGCCAGCGTCAGCCGCCTGATCTCGGCGAGCGTGGGGAAGGGGATGCGGCTCACCATCAGCAGGCTGAGCACGATCACGACGGCCAGCGTCAGGCCCCGCGGGGCCTGCACGGCGGCCAGCCCGACCACGATCAGGCCGGACGGGGGGATCGACAGACCGACGAAACGCCGGCGCGATTCCTCGTCGACCTGGAAGCGCGCGAGCCGGTAAGCGCCGCACAACAGGAAGCCCAGGCAGGCGGCGATGCCCGCCACGGGGACCGACTCGACGACGCTCAGGTACACGGCCAGGGCCGGCACGATCCCGAACGAAACGAGGTCGGCCAGCGAGTCGAGCTGCGAGCCGAACTCGCACTCGCTCTTGGTCAGGCGGGCCACCAGCCCGTCGACCGAGTCGCACAGCGCGGCCGTCCCCACGCAGCCCGCGGCCCAGGCGAAGTCGCCCTGCTCGGCGAGGATCAGGGCGAGGAAGCCGGCGGCCAGGTTCCCGCTGGTAAGCAGGTTCGCGAGGCTCACGCGCGCGCTCATCGACCGGCTTCCAGAGTGCGAGCTATCGGCGTGACGCCCGCCCGGACGCGCTGGCCCGGGCGTACGAGGGGCTCGAAGCGGTCGCGCGGCAGCAGTACCTCGGTGCGCGACCCCAGGTGGATCAGGCCCACGCGCTGGCCGGCCGTGACGCCGGCGCCCAGGTCCGTCCAGGAGGTGATCTTGCGCGCGAGCATCCCAGCGATCTGCACGACAACTACCCGCCCGGAGCTTCCGTCTATCGCGATCCGCTTGCGCAGGTTCTGCGCCGAGCGCCCCAGGAAGGCCGGCGCGTAGCCCCCGCCGACCTCCTCGTCGGCGGCCACCCGGCCCGTCGCGGGGCTGCGGATCACGTGCACGTTGTGTAGGGAGAGGAAGGTGCTCACGCGCAGCGCGGGGTCGTCCATCCAGGGGTCGGTGGCCTCGTCGATGCCCACGATTACCCCGTCCGCGCTGGCGTACACCATGTCGTCCTCGGGCTCCAGCGCGCGCTCGGGGTCACGGAAGAAGAGCAGGCTGGCGAGCGCCGTGGCGCCCGACATCCAGCCCGCGCGCCGGCCGCTGAGCGCCACCAACAGGTCGCCGGTCGCGGCCCAGGCCAGGTAGCGCCGAGCCTCGCGCAGCGCGCGCCAGCTCATTGGGAGCATCGAAACAGGAAGGCCGGAGGCACGTTGACGGGGGAGATGCGACGCTCGACGTTGGCGAAACGGCGCTGCAGCTCGCGCTGGATGAAGGGGGAGTACTGGAGCACGAGCATCACGCCGCTGGGCGTCAAGATCTTCGGGGAGAGGTCAAGAACCCGGCGGCGTACGGCCCCCGGCAGCGAGGTGAAGGGTAGAGCCGACACCAGGACGTCGACCCTGGCTCCGTCGAGATGGCGCTCGACGTCCTCGGCCGAGCCCGCCACGAGCTGCAGCCGCGGGTCGTCGAGCTCGCGCCCGACGCGCGCGGCGAGCCGCCCGTCGACCTCGAAGGCGATCAGCCGCGCCCCGGGGCCCATACGGCGCAGCAGCTCGCGTGTGTAGACGCCGCTGCCGGCTCCGAACTCAACGACCAGGTCCGCGTCTGGCACCCGGGCGAGGTCGAGCATGTCCGACACCGCGCGCCGCGAGGTCGGCAGGAGGGCGCCCACCTCACGGGGGTGCTCGAGGAACGACCGCAGGAACCTCCCTCGCTCGCTCACCCCCCCTGCATACCCCACCGAACGGCTCGGCTACTCCAGGCTGGATATCGTCAGCTTGCGAATGGAGTCGACCGCGCTCGGGGCCCTAGCCGCATTGGCCGCCTCGGGCCTGTTCAGCGCAGGCCTCGTGCTGCAGGCCACCGAGTCGCGGCAGATCGACTCGCGCTTCTCGCTCCACCTCGCGCTCATCCGCCGCCTGCTGTCGCGCCCGCGCTGGGTGCAGGGCACGCTGCTGACCTTTCTCGGCTACCCGTTCCACGTGCTGGCGCTGCTGCTCGCTCCGCTGAGCGTCGTGCAGCCGGCCTTGGCAGCGGGCCTGCTGCTGCTGCTCGTAATCGGCGCCCGCACGCCGGGCGAGAACGTGCGCCGGCGCGACTGGACGGGGGTGGGGGCGATCGTGATCGGCATCGCCGTCATGACCCTGAGCGCACCCGAACGGGCCGAGCTAGAGGCCCAGACGGCGCCCCTCCTGGTCGCCTTGGCCGTGCTCGGGACGGTAACGCTCATCCCCTACGCGCTCGAGCGCTTGCGGGGAGAGTGCACACCCGGCCTGACCACCATGGCCACGCTCGCCGCAGGCACCGCGTATGCCTTCAGCGGGATCACCAGCAAGCTCGTCTCCGACGATCTGGCCGACGACCTCGTGGTCTCGGCCTTCGGGTGGCTGGCGGCCACGGCGCTCATCGCCGGGCTGGGCTTCCTCAGCCAGGTCACCGCCCTCCAGCGCCGCTCGGCCACCCAGGTGGGCCCGGTCGTCTACGTGGTGCCGGTCCTGGTCCCGGTGCTGCTCGCTCCCTTCCTGACCGGAGAGGACTGGGGCCAGACCCCGCTCGGCGGAGCGGTGCTGGTGGTCTCGCTGCTGGTGGTGAGCGTGGGCGCCGGCCTGGTGAGCACCTCAGGACACGTGGGCCGCGCCACCGAGGGCGGCCCGCCGGTCACCCCAATCGGGGCGGAGCGGCATACCTGACTCGCCCCGCTCGGTCCTCACGCCGAGCATCTGGTGCAACTCGAGGTAGTCCTCGCTGAACGAGACCCGCGAGCCCGCCATGTAGAGCCGCCAGGTGCGGGCCTTCGCCTCGCCCACCTCGCGGATCGCTTCGTCCCAATGGTCCTCCAGGTTCTCGCTCCAGGCCCTCAGGGTGCGCGCGTAGTGCTCGCGCAGGTTCTCCTCGTGGCGCAGCTCGAAGCCGGCGTCGTGCAGGTGCGAGGCCAGGTAGCCCGGCCCGAGCAGCTCGCCGTCGGGGAAGACGTAGCGGTCGATGAAGCCGCCGCGCAGGAGCCGCGGGTGCTGGTCGTTGGGGCGTGTGATGCAGTGGTTGAGCAGGCGGCCCTGCGGACGCAGCTTGGACAGCAGGAAGGCGAAGTACCGGGGCACCTGGTCCTCGCCCACGTGCTCGGTGAGGCCGATCGAGGACACGGCGTCGAAGCCGTCCTCGGTGACGTCGCGGTAGTCGAGGAAGCGCACCTCGGCGCGCTCTCCCAGCCCCGCCTCCTCCACCGCCGCCCGGCCCCAGTCGGCCTGCTCGCGCGACAGCGTGACCCCCAGCGCCCGGACCCCGTAGTTCTCAGCCGCGTGAACCACCATCCCACCCCAGCCGCAGCCCACGTCGAGCAGCCGCATGCCGGGCTCCAGGCCGAGCTTGCGGCACACGAGGTCGAACTTCTCGTGCTGGGCCTCCTCGAGCGTGGCGTCCTCGTCGGGGAAGACCGCGCACGTGTAGGCCATCGAGGGTCCGAGCACCCAGCGGTAGAAGCGGTTGGAGACGTCGTAGTGGTGGGAGACGGCCGAGGCGTCGCGGCGCTGGGAGTGGCGGCGTCGCCAGGCGCGACGGCGCTCGTTGGGCGGCGGCGCGACCGGGCGCAGGGCGCTCAGCTCGATCGAACGCAGGATCTGCAGCCGCTCGCGCCAGGAGAAGGTGCCGTCGTGCTCGCGCCACAGCCGCCGCAGCACCTCGAACAGGTCGCCGTGCAGCTCCAGGTCGCCGGCGACGTAGGCGCGGGCCAGGCCCAGGTCGGCGCGCGACTGGACCAAGTAGCTCACCGCCCGCGGCGAGCGGATCTCGGCCCGGGCGGGGGCGTCGCGCGGCCCCGCCCGGCTGCCGTCGTAGCCGACGAACTCGATCCCCGTCTGGCCTCCGCTCACGCGGTCGAACAGCGCGGCGGTGCTCAGCCGCTCAGCCATTGGCCACACACTTCTCGTAGAGGTCGAGCAGGCGGCCCTCGGGGTCGTAGGCCTCCTTCAGGTCCCGGTACACGGGACCGTTGTACAGCCTCCAGAACGTTTCGGCGTCGTAGAAGGAGGTCGAGTACAGCGACTTGCGCCCGCCGAGCCGCTCGACGACCTCCTCGATGCGCCGATTGTTGGCGCCGTCGGCCTCGCCCGCCGCCAGCGGCACGGTCGACCAAAAGCCGAAGTTGACGTAGAGCGTGTCCCGCTCGAGCGCGTAGAGGTCCCAGCCGACGGGGTCGCGCAGGCGCAGCGGGCAGACCCAGAAGGGCAGGATCGGGATCTCCTCGATCAGGAAGCGGAAGAAGTCCGGCGCCCGGTCGACGGGAACCTCGATGTCCTGCACCACGTGCTCCTGCTCGGGCAGCCCCCGCAGCCGGTCGAGGCGGCGCATGGGGCCGTAGCGGCGCTCGAAGGCGACCAGCTTCCAGTAGCTGTCCGAGCGCAGGAGGCGCTTGGGGACCAGGCGCCGCAGGCGGCGGTCCTGCACCCCGAAGGCACGCGAGCACCAGAACCAGTCGGTGTCCCAGCGCCAGAGGTAGTCACGAACGGTCAGGTGGTCGGTCTCCCGGCGCTGCAGCGAGCGGTAGTAGACCTCCATGCCCGTGTAGTCGCTGACGGAAGGCGCCTCGTCGCTGAACTCGCCGAGGGTCAGGTACATCTCCCGCGACCCGAAGACGGTGCCGTCCATGAAGTCGGGCTCCGCCTCGGCCATGGCGGCGAAGAAGGCCTCGGGGTCGGAGAAGCGCCGGTGGCGCAGGCGGACGTAGGGCCGGACCGGCTCCAGCTCGATCTTCAGACGCAGGGCGTAGCCCAGCGTGCCGTAGGAGTTCGGGAACCCGCGGAAGAGGTCGGCGTGCTCGTTGTCGGCTCGGGCGGTGACCACGCGACCATCCCCGGTCAGCACGTGCATCTCGATCACCGACTCGTGGGGCATTCCGTTGCGAAAGGACGAGGACTCGATGCCCAGGCCCGTGACCGCGCCGCCCAGCGTGATCGTCTTCAGCTGCGGCACCACCAGCGGCATCAGCCCGTAGGGCAGCGTGGCGTCCACCAAGTCCTCGTATGTGGTCATTCCGCCGACCTCCGCCGTCCGGCTCGCCGGGTCCACCGAGAGGACCGAGGCGAAGGCGCTGGCGTCCAGGCCAGGCTGCGAGGAGCGCCGGCGGTCGCGGAACAGGTTCGAGGTCCCTTTGCGCAGCCGCACCGGCTCGCCGGGCGGGATCGCGGCGTACTGCCGCTGGAGCGCCGCCTCTTCCGGGGACCGTGTCCTCTGCTCACGAGTGAGTAGCTCGCTCATGCCCGGTCCAGTTCCCTCGGACGCACCAGGGAAACGAGCCGGCGCTCGCGTGGCGCGATCACAGCCAGGGCGGCGGTGGGGAACTTGCCCACGTCCTCGCCGGTGAGGTCGAAGATGAGCATCTCCAGCGCCGGGTTGTGCCCCACGAGCATCACGCTGCCGGCCTCCTCGTCCAGCTCGGCAAGGCGTTCGTGCAGGTCGTCCTCGTCGAAGGTGTAGAGGCGGTCCTCGAAGCGCACCTCGCCCGCCCGGACGGCGCCCTCGATGGCCTCCCAGGTGTCGACCGCGCGCCGGGCGGTCGAGCACAGCACCAGGTCCACCTCGGTGCCGGCGAGGTGCTCGGACATGGCCGAGCAGGCGCGCTCCCCGCGCGGGGCGAGCGGGCGCTCGTGGTCGGTCAGGCGCGGGTCGTCCTTACCGGCCGACTTGGCGTGGCGCAGGAGCAGGAGCCGCTTCACCGCGGGGCCCGGCCGCGTACGCGGGCCAGGTAGTAGCCGCCGCCGAGCTCGACCACATCGGCCACCACGCCGTAGAGGTGGCCCACGGGTCCGAGGTAGAGCCAGGCGAGGAGCCGTTCGGCAGGAGAGCGATGCACGGGCACATTCCATCAGGCCGCGGAGCACACGTATCCCGCGGGAGAGCCCTCAGCCGCCTGACGACTGTTTCGGCGGGGTGTGCGCTGCCTCTTGGACCCTCAGGGCGTCGCAGGGGGCGGCGCGAAAGCGGGCGGTATGGTCAGCCGCGATGCCTGTCTCGACCTCGACCGAGGAGCTCGACGACTCGCGCGTGCGCGTGCGGGTCGAGGTCGGCTCCGACCAGATCGAGCAGGAGCTGCAGAACGCCGCGCAGGAGCTCGGCAAGGACTTCAAGATCGCCGGCTTTCGCCAGGGCAAGGTGCCGCCGCAGGTGGTGCTGCAGCGGGTGGGTCGCGAGGCCGTGCTCGACGAGGCCGTCCGCCGCGGGCTCCCGGGCTGGTACGAGGAGGCGCTGAAGGACGCTCGCGTTACCGCCGTCGGCGACCCCGACGTGAACCTCGAGGGCGTCCCGGACGCGGGCGACCCACTGGCCTTCACGATCGAGGTGGGGGTCCGACCAAAGGCGCGGTTGGGCGACTACAAGGGCGTCGAGGTGGGCCGTCGCGAGCCCGAGGTGCCGCGCGACCAGGTGGACGCCGAGCTGGAGCGCATGCGCGAGGCCGCCGCCTCGCTGGAGACCGTCGAGCGCGAGGCCGCCGACGGCGACTTCGCGGTCCTGGACTTCACCGGCTACGTCGACGAGGAGGCCTTCGAGGGTGGCGAGGCCCGCGGCTACCTGCTCGAGCTCGGCTCGGGCCGCCTGATCGAGGGCTTCGAGGAGCAGCTCACCGGGGCCTCCGCGGGCGACGAGCGCACCGTGGAGGTCGCCTTCCCCGAGGACTACGGCAACGAGGACCTGGCCGGCAAGCAGGCGCGCTTCGAGGTCTCAGTCAAGGAGGTCAAGGAGAAGCGCCTGCCCGAGCTGGACGACGACTTCGCCATCGAGGCCGGCGGCTACGACTCCGTGGACGAGCTGCGCGGGGAGATCGAGGGTCGCCTGCGCGAGCGCGACGAGGCGGCCATCGAGCGCGAGTTCCGCGAGGCGGCCGTCGACGCCGCCGCCGCCGAGGCGAACATCGAGGTGCCGCACGAGTTGGTCCACTCCAAGGCCCACGAGATGTGGCACCGGACGGCCCACCGGCTTCAGCACCAGGGCATCGATCCTCAGCAGTACCTCCAGCTGACCGGCAAGGACGAGGAGGAGCTGATCACCGAATCCGAGCCGGAGGCCGAGCGCGCGCTGCGGCGCGAGGCGGTGCTGGCCGCGGTGATCGAGGCCGAGGGGATCGAGGTGACCGAGGACGAGCTGCTCGAGGCGCTGCGCGCCGCGGCCACCGAGCCCGGCAAGGCCGAGCCCAGCGAGAAGTCGCTGCGCCGGTCGCTGAAGAAGGCGCGCTCGCGCGGGCAGGACGAGGCGCTGCGGGAGGACATCGCCATGCGCAAGGCGGTCGACCTGCTGGTGGAGTCGGCCATCCCAATCTCGGTCGAGCAGGCCGAGGCCAGGGGCAAGCTCTGGACCCCCGGCAAGGACGCCGAGGAGCCGGCGGGCGAGCTGTGGACCCCAGGCTCGTAGATCTGCGCGCTAGAGTCCGCGCCTCGTGAGCCCCTTGGTCCCCATGGTCGTCGAGCAGACGTCGCGCGGCGAGCGCGCGTTCGACATCTACTCCCGGCTGCTGAACGAGCGCATCGTGTTCCTCGGCACCCCGGTCACCGACGACATCGCGAACCTGATCGTGGCCCAGCTGCTGCACCTGCAGGCCGAGGACCCCGACAAGGACATCTCGCTGTACGTCAACTCGCCCGGCGGCTCGGTCTACGCGGGCCTGGCCATCTACGACACGATGCAGTACATCAAGCCCGACGTTCAGACCATCTGCGTCGGGATCGCCATGTCGATGGGCGCGCTGCTGCTCGGCGGCGGCGCCGAGGGGAAGCGCATGTCGCTGCCCAACGCGAAGATCCTGATCCACCAGGTCTCCTCGAGCTTCCAGGGCCAGGCGACCGACATCGAGATCCACGCCAAGGAGATCATCGACGTCCGCCGCCGGCTCGACGAGATCCTCGCCCACCACACCGGGCAGGACCTGGAGAAGGTGTCCCGGGACACCGAGCGCGACTACTTCATGTCGGCCGAGGAGGCCAAGGAGTACAAGCTCATCGACCGGGTCATCGAGCCGGCGGTCTAAGCTGCTCCATTCGGAGTAGCGTCCCCCTCGATGGGGCTCGGTAAGTACTTCAACCCGCATCTCTGGGCTTCGCTGAAGCCGCTGGGCCTCGGCCAGCAACGCCCGAACAACTACATGGAGCTCGTGCATGCGGGCTGGGCGAACCGCGACCGTGCGGGCTACGCCTGGCGCATCCTCAACGAGGCCTGCTGCGACGGCTGCGCGCTGGGAACCAAGGGGCTGCACGACTGGACCATCGAGGGCACGCACCTGTGCAACGTGCGCCTACGGCTCCTGCGCCTCAACACCGCCCCGCCGTTCGACGCGGCCGAGCTGGACGACGCCTCGCATCTCGCCGAGCGCACCACCACCGAGCTGCGCGACATGGGCCGCATCCCGCATCCCTTCGTGCGCCGCAAGGGCGAGCGCGGCTTCAAGCGCGCCAGCTGGGACGAGGCGCTCGACCTCGTTGCCGAGCGGGTGAAGGAGGCGGGCCCCGACCGCACGGCCGGCTTCCTCACCAGCCGCGGCATGACCAACGAGTCCTACTACGCGGCGCAGAAGGCGTTCCGCGCGCTGGACTCCAACAACATCGACAACGCCGCGCGGGTCTGTCACTCGCCCTCCACGTTCGGGCTCAAGACCGCCGTGGGCGTGGGCGCCACCACCTGCTCGTACACCGACTGGTTCGGCACCGACCTGATCGTCTTCGCGGGCTCGAACATCGCCAACAACCAGCCGGTGGCGATGAAGTACCTCCACGAGGCCAAGGTGAAGGGGACGAAGGTCGCGCTCGTCGGCCCTTATCAGGAGCCCGGCATGAAGCGCTACTGGGTGCCCTCCAGCCCCGAGAGCGCGTTGTTTGGGACCAAGATCACCGACCGCTTCTTCGACATCGACACCGGCGGCGACCTCTCCTTCTTCACGGGCACGCTCAAGCACATGATCGAGCGCGGCTGGGTCGACGATGAGTTCATCGAGCGCCACACCTCGGCCTGGGACGAGCTGCTCCCCAAGGTCCGCGATACGGACTGGGGCGTGCTCGAGAAGGGGTCGGGCGCGTCCCGGGCCGAGATGCTCGCGTTCGCCGAGATGCTGCGCGACGCCCGCACCGCGGTGTTCGTGTGGTCGATGGGGGTGACCCAGCACGTCAACGGCGAGGACCACGTGCGGGCGATCATCAACCTGGCCCTGTCGAAGGGCTTCGTCGGGCGCGAGAAGTGCGGGCTGATGCCGATCCGCGGACACTCCGGGGTGCAGGGCGGCGCGGAGATGGGCGCCTACTGCGACCAGTTCCCCGGCCCGACTCCGGTCGGTGAGGACTCGGCGCGCGCACTTTCGGAGAAGTGGGGCTTCGAGCCGCCGTCGGAGCGCGGGCTGAGCGCCGCGGAGATGGTGGAGGCCGGCGGGCGCGGCGAGCTGGACGTACTGATCGCCGCGGGTGGAAACTTCCTCGAGGTCCTGCCCGACCCCGAGCGCTCGCTGGCGGGGCTGCGCCCGATTCCCGTGCGCGTGCACATGGACCTCGTGCTCACCCCGCAGATGTTGGTCGAGCCCGAGGACACCGTGGTGATCCTCCCGGCCGCCACGCGCTACGAGGTCGAGGGCGGCGTGACCGAGACCAGCACTGAGCGCCGCATCATCTTCTCGCCCGAGGTGAAGGGTCCTCGCGTCGACGACGCCCGGCCGGAGTTCTGGGTGTTCGCCGAGATCGTGGCGCGGGTGCGGCCCGAGCGCGCCGACCACGTTCGCTTCGAGTCGACCGCCGCCATTCGAGGCGAGATCGCCCGTGTGGTGCCCACCTATGACGGCATCCAGCACCTACGTGAGGCCGGAGACTCGTTCCAGTCCGGTGGCCCCATGATCGGCGCGGGCTGGAAGTTCGACACCGACGACGGCCGCGCCCACTTCGCCATCCCCGATTTGCCGCCGGTGCCGAAGGACGACGATCGGCTGCGCCTGTCCACCCGCCGAGGAAAGCAGTTCAACTCGATGGTCCAGGAGCACTACGACGCCCTCACCGGCGCGACACGCGAGTCGGTGCTGCTGTCCGAGGACGACGCCGTGCGACTGGGGCTCTCCGACGGCCAGAGGGTCGTGGTGCGCAGCGACACCGGCGAGCTGGAGGGCAACGTGCTCATCGCGCCGGTCAAGCCCGGCAACGTGCAGATGCACTGGCCGGAGGGCAACGTGCTGATCGAGTCGGGGCGCCGCTCACCGGAGGCGCTGATCCCCGATTACAACGCCTGGGTCACCATCGAGCCCGTCCGCACGAAGGCCGGCAGGGGTCTGGAAGCCGACCGCGTATCTGTCTGAGGCAGTTCTCGGCACTGATACCCTCGGCCTCCGGAGAGAGCCTGCATGGCGCGACCCACCGATTCCAACGAACAGCTTCTCTGCTCCTTCTGTGGAAAGTCGCAGCGGCAGGTCAAGAAGCTGATCGCCGGGCCGGGCGTCTACATCTGCGACGAGTGCATCGATCTCTGCAACGAGATCATCGATGAGGAGCTGACCGGCACCTCCAGCTTCGACCTGGAGAACCTGCCCAAGCCAAAGGAGATCAACTCCGTACTCCAGGAGTACGTAGTCGGTCAGGAGCCCGCCAAGCGGGCTCTTTCGGTTGCGGTCTACAACCACTACAAGCGCGTGCAGATGATGCAGCGCGAGTCCTCCGAGGGCGACCTCGAGCTGCAGAAGTCGAACATCCTGCTGCTGGGTCCGACGGGCTGCGGCAAGACGTTGCTCGCGCAGACGCTGGCCAAGATCCTCAACGTCCCCTTCGCGATCGCCGACGCCACGGCGCTGACCGAGGCCGGCTACGTGGGCGAGGACGTCGAGAACATCCTCCTCAAGCTCATCCAGGCCGCGGACTTCGACGTCAAGAAGGCCGAGACGGGGATCATCTACATCGACGAGGTCGACAAGATCGCCCGCAAGGCCGACAACCCGTCGATCACGCGCGACGTCTCCGGAGAGGGCGTCCAGCAGGCGCTGCTGAAGATCCTCGAGGGCACGGTGGCCTCGGTGCCCCCGCAGGGTGGGCGTAAGCACCCGCACCAGGAGTTCCTGACGATTGACACGACGAACGTCCTGTTCATCTGCGGCGGAGCGTTCGCCGAGCTGGACAAGGTGATCGAGCGGCGCATCGGCCACCAGGGGGTGGGATTCGGCGCCGACGTTTCCTCCAAGAAGGACCGCGACGCGGGCGAGCTCTACGAGCAGGTGCTTCCCGAGGACCTCGTGGAGTACGGCCTCATCCCCGAGTTCATCGGGCGGTTGCCGGTGCTCTCGGTGATCCACCAGCTCCACCAGGAGGACCTGGTCACCATCCTCACCGAGCCGCGCAATGCGCTCGTCAAGCAATTCGAGCGCTTCTTCTCCTTTGACGACATCGAGCTGGTGTTCGCCGACGACTCGCTCAACGCCGTGGCCAACAAGGCACTCGAGCGCGAGACCGGCGCGCGCGGCCTACGCTCGATCCTCGAGGAGGCGCTGCTCGATGTGCAGTTCGAGCTGCCTTCACGGCGCGACGTCAAGAAGTGCGTGGTGACCAAGGAGACGATCGAGCGTGAACTCGCGCCGACGCTGGTCACCGAGGCGGCCCAGGAAGATGCACCCGACGACGCGGCGGCCGAGGCCGGCTAGCCGGGCGGGCCGCGCCCGTCGGGCGTAGCGCGCTCACCTTTCGCAGGAAGCCGTCAGCCGGCTGACGGCTTTCTTGGGGCCTGTCCGCGCCCCCGGCGTTGGCGCCCGGGCCGCGGGGCGCCGTTATGCCTCGGCGGACGACAACTAGCCCACGGCGGCGGGCTCGGGCGTGGCCTCGTCGACCGGCTCCTTCAGCGACCAGAGCTTGACGGCGCGCTCGCGGCCGCGCACCTCGAGCTCGTCCACGTAGACCAGGTCCTCGCGGCCCTCGTCGAGCAGCTGGTGCGTGGACTCGGAGACGAACAGCTGGTGGGGCGTCCCCTTGGTCAGGCCCTCGATGCGCGAGGCGGTGTTGACGGTGTCGCCGATCAGCGTGTACTCCACGCGGCGCTCGGAGCCGATGTTGCCCGCGACGACCGGCCCGCTGTTGAGCCCGACCCCCATCCTGAAGCCGTCGCCGTGACCCTGCTCGCTCAGCCACTCGTTGGACTCGGCGAGCTTGGGGCCGAGCATCGACCGACGGCGCCCTCTGCGGCACAGGCTCCATCCGCCTGAGCGCCCGCTTGGTCCGCCACCGGTAGGGCGCCCCCAGGCCTGGGTTGCCTGGCGGCCGGCGCGCAGGCGTGCGGGTTGCCTCCCGCGCCGGTGTAGCCTCGCCGCTCGTGAAGCAACTGGCCGACGGCGTCTGGCAACTCACCGGCTTCCCGCCGCATGCGATCAACGAGTACCTGCTCGAGGATGTGCTGGTGGACGCCGGGGCCAAGCAGAGCCGGCGCCACATCCTCAAGGACCTGCGTGGGCACACCGTCACCGCGCACGCGCTGACCCACGCCCACGTCGATCACCAGGGATCGAGCAAGGCGGTCTGCGAGGCGCTCGACGTGCCCTTCTGGGTGGGCGTCGACGACGCCGACGCCGCCGAGCGGCCGGTGCTGATGCGCGAGCGCCAGCCCGACAAGCCGATCAACAAGGTCTTCTGGAGAGTGATGGCCGGGCCCGGGCACCGGGTAGACCGTCGGCTGTCGGAGGGCGACGAGGTGGCCGGCTTCCAGGTCCTCGACGTCCCCGGCCACTCCGCCGGCCACCTGGCCTTCTGGCGCGGGTCGGACGGGGTGCTGGTGCTCGGCGACGTGCTCAACAACCAGAATGCGCTCACCGGGTTCCCGCACGGCCTGCGGCTCCCGTTCGACTTCTTCACGCCCGATCCCCAGGAGAATCGGCGCTCGGCCAAACGCCTCGGCGAGCTCGAGCCCAAGCTCGTACTCTTCGGCCACGGGCCGCCGCTGCGCGACACCCAGAAGTTCGTCGAGTTCGCACGCGAGCTCTAGGGCCTCGCTGCCGTGACCAAAAGGGAGGACCGCCTCAAGCAGCTCGAGCAGCGCAAGCGCTACGAGCCCGCTGAGGCCGAGGCGCGTGTCTGGGGGCGCTGGGAGGAGGCCCGGGCCTTCCACCCCGAGCCGGAGGGCGACCCGGCCGAGAACTTCTCGATCGCAGTGCCCCCGCCCAACGTGACGGGCGAGCTGCACATCGGCCACGCCCTCAACGCCTCGATCCAGGACGTGTGCGCGCGGGTGGCCCGCATGCGCGGCAGGAACACGAAGTGGATCTACGGCACCGACCACGCCGGCATCGCCACCCAGGTGAAGGTCGAGCAACAGCTCGTCGACGAGGGCACGAGCCGCGAAGAGATCGGCCGCGAGGCCTTCGCCGAGCGGGTGTGGCAGTGGCGCGAGCAGTACGGCTCGCGCATCACCGAGCAGTTCCGTCGCCTGGGCGCGTCGCTCGACATAGAGGACGAGCGCTTCACGATGGACGAGCAGTACGCGAAGGCCGTGGCGCACGTGTTCGTCGCCCTCTACGAGAAGGGCCTCGTCTACCGCGACAACTACATGGTCAACTGGGACCCCGGGACCCGCTCGGCGATCTCGGACCTGGAGGTCGAGCAGCGCCGGGTCGAGGACACCCTCTACTCGATCGACTACCCGCTGGAATCCGGCGCGGGCTCGGTGACCGTGGCCACCGTGCGTCCCGAGACGATGCTGGCCGACACGGCCATCGCGGTGAACCCCGACGACGAGCGCTATACGCGGCTGGTGGGGGAGGCGGCGACCCTCCCGCTCGTCGGCCGCCGGCTGCCGATCATCGCCGACCCCCACGTGGACCCGGAGTTCGGCACGGGAGCGCTGAAGATCACGCCGGGACATGACCCCAACGACTTCGAGATCGGCCGCCGCCACGGCCTCGAGGAGGTCAACGTGATCGGCGAGGACGGCCTCATGTCGGCCGCCGCGGGGGAGCGCTTCGCGGGAATGTCGGCCGAGGACGCGCGTCGCGAGGTGGTGGCTGCACTGCGCGAGGGCGACTCCGTGTCGGGCACGCGCCCCTACGAGCACGACGTGCCCCACTCCCACCGCTCGGGCCGGCGCATCGAGCCGCTGATCTCGCTGCAGTGGTTCTGCGACGTCGGCCGGCTGGCGGGCCCGGCGATCGACGCCGTGCGCGACGGGACCGTGCGCTTCCATCCCGAGCGGCCCTGGACCGGGGTCTACCTGGACTGGATGGAGAACATCCGCCCCTGGTGCATCTCACGTCAGCTGTGGTGGGGCCATCAGCTGCCGGTCTGGTACCGGGGCGAGGAGCGCTACGTGGGCGTCGACCCCCCCGAGGGGGAGGGCTGGGAGCGCGACCCCGACGTGCTGGACACCTGGTTCTCCTCCGGCCTGTGGCCCTTCGCGACGCTGGGCTGGCCCGAGCGGACCGACCAGCTACGCGCCTTCTACCCGACCGACGTCCTGTCGACTGCGCGCGACATCATCTACCTCTGGGTCGCCCGGATGATCATGTTCGGCATCGAGTTCACCGGCTCGGTGCCGTTCAGCGACGTGAACATCCACTCGGTCATCCAGGCTCCCGACGGCCGGCGGATGTCCAAGTCCCTGGGCACCGGCATCGACCCCATCCAGGAGATCGACGAGCACGGCGCCGACGCACTGCGTTTCGGCCTGCTGGCCATGTCCTCGACCCAGGACGTGCGCTTCTCGGCCCAGCGCGTGCAGCAGGGCCGCGACCTGGCCAACAAGCTCTGGAACGCCTCGCGGCTGGTGCTGCTCGGCGTGGATCCCGAGGCGACAGCGGATCCCGCTGCCGCGGAGACCGTCGAGGACCGCTGGATCGTCTCGCGGCTGGAGCGGCTGACCGAGAGCACCTCGGGCCTGTTGGAGGGATTCGAGCTGTCGCGCGCGACGCTTGAGCTGTACGACTCCTTCTGGTCGGAGCTGTGCGACTGGTACCTCGAGCTGGCCAAGCCGCGCCTCTATTCGGGCGACAACGCTGCGGTCTCCGCGGTGCTGCTGCACGCGCTGGAGCGCAGCCTCGCGCTGCTGCACCCGGCGATGCCCTTCGTCACCGAGGAGATCTGGTCCTACTTGCCCGGCGAGCGGGGCCTGCTGGCGCTGGCGAGCTGGCCGGAGGCCGACCGCGGGCGCATCGACGACGATGCCGAGGGCCGAGTGGGCCGCCTGATCGAAGCCGTCACAGAGCTGCGGCGCTACCGCGACGAGGTGGGGGCCAAGGCCTCCGTGCCCATTCCGGTGCGGGTAGAGGCACACGGCTACGAGGAGCTGGACGGCCAGCTGGCCCGCCTCGCACGGCTCGAGCTCGCGGCCGACGGGGGCGACCCGGTGGCCGAGGTGAGGGTGCCCGGCGGCGCGGTGAGCATCCTGCCATCGGAGGCCTTCGACCCCGAGGAGGCGCGGCAGCGCATCGCCGCGCGGCGCGCGAAGCTCGAGGGCGAGATCGAGCGGCTGGAGCGCAAGCTCGCCAACGAGCGCTTCACCCAGCGTGCTCCCGCCGAGGTAGTGCAGGCCGAGCGCGACAAGCTCGCCGAGTACCGCGCCGCCCTGGACGCCGCGCGCGCGTGAACCTGCGCGAGGCCGAGGAGCACCTGCTCGGCCTCGAGCTGTTCGGCATGCGCTTCGGGCTGGACCGCATGCACCGCCTGATGACCGCCTTGGGGATGCCCCAGCGGCGCTTCGCCAGCGTCCACGTCGTGGGCACCAACGGCAAGTCGTCCACGGTGCGCTTCGTGGCCGCGATCCTGCGCCGCCACGGTCTCGGCGTCGGCTCCTACATCTCTCCGCATCTGTCCTCCTTCCGCGAGCGCGCGGAGGTCGGCGAGCGGCCCGTGGGCCCAAACGAGTTCGGCGCCGCCGTGGCCCGTGCGGCGCGCGCGGCCGAGCTGGTGGAGCGCACGCTCGAGGAAGGCGAGCGCGTCACCCAATTCGAGGTCCTGACCGCGGCGGTCTTCCATGAGCTCGCCCGCCGCGGCGTGGACGTGGCCGTGATCGAGGCGGGCCTCGGAGGCCGTTACGACGCCACCAACGTGATCCCCTCGCGCGTGCAGGTGCTCACGGGCGTGGGCCTGGAGCACACCCGCTGGCTGGGCCCAACCGTGCGGGACATCGCCGAGGAGAAGCTGGCGGTGGTGCGCGACCACTCGACGCTGGTGGTCGGCGACCTCGACGAGGACGCCCGCGCGGTGGCCGAGCGAGTGGCCGGCGAGCGCCACGCCCGCCTCGTGGAGGCCGGGGACCGGGCCCCGACCCTCGGTGCACTGGGTTCCTTCCAGCGCCGCAACTTCGCCGTGGCCGCAGCCGCGGCCGCGGCCTTCCTCGGGCGACCCCTCGACCCGGCGGCACTGACCGACGCGGCCGCCGAGACCCGCGTGCCGGGGAGGCTGGAGCAGGTGGGCGAGGCGCCGCTCACGGTGATCGACGGGGCCCACAACCCGGCAGGGGCCCGTGCCCTGGCCGCCGCCCTGCCCGAGATCTTCGGCGAGCGCCGGCCGCGGGTGGGGGTGCTCTCCATCCTCGACGACAAGGACGCCGCCGGCATGCTCTCTGCGCTGCTCCCCGCCTTCGACCACCTCGTGCTCACCCGCTGCACCAACCCGCGCGCGCTCTCGCCGGGCACGCTCGCCAGCCTGGTCGAGCAGATGGGCGGGCCGGAGCCCGAGATCGTGCCCGCGCCTCGTCGCGCGCTCGAGCGCGCGCGCGTGCAGGCGGGGCCGGAGGGAGCGGTCGCGGCCACGGGATCCATCTACCTGGTGGGGGACCTGGTGCGCCAAAAAGGCGCGTCACGCGCGTCTTCGATGTAAATATGGGTCGCCGTGGACCGCGACCAGGGGCCAAGCTTCCTGCCGATGATCGGCCTCGTGGCCGTGATCGTGGCCGCGGTCATTCTCGTCTTCTTCACCTTCGGCTACCTGCTCGGGCGCCTGTTCCTGTGATGAAATGGACCGGCGGTGCTCGGCCGGCCGACGTGCGGGCTGCGCTCCGGCGCTAGGGACGACCGACGCGCGCCGGTACACTCGGTCGCTGCTCATGGCGCCGCTGGGGCTATTCGGCATCGAGAACGGGGGGCTGAACCTGGCCGTCAACCTGCTCGTGCTCTCGCTGGTCGTGGTCTGGGCCGCCCTCGTGTACTGGACCTACTCCGACGCCCGGCGCCGCATCAGCGACCCGATGCTGGTGGCCTGCGCTACCGCCGCGTCGCTGTTTCCCTTCATCGGCACGATCATCTACCTGATCGTCAGGCCGCCCGAGTACCTGGACGACATCCACGAGCGCGACCTCGAGATCGCCGCCGCCGAGGCGCGCCTGAACAGCGTGCGCCAGCACACCTGCCCGCACTGCGACTTCGAGATCGAGCCGAGCTTCCTCCGCTGCCCCAGCTGCCTGCGGCGCCTCAAGGAGCCGTGCACGGTCTGCGGCAAGCCGCTCGACCCGCGCTGGAAGATCTGCCCCTACTGCGAGGCCGAGGTGGGCCAGGCGCCCGCTCAACCCCGCCGGCGCGAACGCCGCGTGCGGGCCCCGGCCGGCCAGGGCCGCGAGGCCCAGCCTCAGCAACCGCGCCAGCAGCCCCCCGGGCAGCCGCAACGCCAGCAGCCCCCGGGACAGCCGCAACGTCAACAGCCCCCGGGACAGCCGCAACGTCAACAGCCCCCGGGGCAGCCGCAACGCCAACCGCCCCAGGGACAGCCACAGCGCCAGACCCAGCCGCAACCGACTCGCCAGCAGGCCCCGCCTCAGCGTCAGGCCCAGCGCCCGCCGGGCAACGACGGCGGAACCAACGACGGCGGAACCGCCGAGCGCCCGGCCACCCGGCCGCCCGCCGGCTGACCCACACACGACAGAGAGGACCCACCCCCGATGGACCGGACCTTGATCCTGGTCAAGCCCGATGCGTTCGAGAAGGGCCTGACGGGCGAGATCATCGCCCGCTTCGAGCGCAAGGGACTGACGATCGTCGCTCTCAAGCACATGACCGTCGACCGCGATCTGGCAGAGCAGCACTACGCCGAGCACAAGGACAAGCCCTTCTTCGGTGACCTGGTGGGCTTCATCACGGGCGGCCCCCTGGTGGCCATGGTGCTCGAGGGCCACGAGGCGGTCACGGCCGCCCGCCAGGTGATCGGGGCGACTAATCCGCTCGATGCCACCACCGGCTCGATCCGCGGCGACTACGGCCTCGAGGTGCAGACCAACCTGGTGCACGGCTCCGACTCCCCCGAGTCCGCGCAACGCGAGACCGGCCTCTTCTTCTCCGAGCTGTAGTCCCCGTGGGCGGGCTGGTCCTCGCCTCGCGATCGCCCCAGCGGCGGGCGATCCTCGAGCAGCTGGGGATCCCGTTCCAGGCCGTCGAGCCCGCCGTCGAGGAGGTCGCGGAGGGCGACCCGCGCGAGCTGGTGGTGGAGAACGCCCGGCGCAAGGCCGGGGCGGTCGGGGGCGGGCTCGTGCTGGGGGTCGACACCGCCGTGGTCCTGGACGGCCGCGCCCACGGGAAGCCGGCCGACCGGGAGGAGGCCGCCGCGGTCCTGCGGCGCCTGGCCGGGCGCGACCACGAGGTGCTCAGCGGGATCGCCCTGAGCGACGGGCGTACCGCGATCGAGGGAACCCGCGTGCGCTTCCGGGCCATCGACGAGGGCCTTCTGGGGTGGTACCTGGACACGGGCGAGTGGCGCGAGCGGGCCGGGGGCTACGCCATCCAGGGCCGCGGCGCGGCGCTCGTGACCGGGATCGAGGGCGACTACCTCAACGTGGTGGGACTGCCGGTCGCAGCGCTCCTGGAACTGGCGCCCGAGCTGCTGACCCGCTAGCAGCTACACTTCGCGCCGCGAGCAGGGCCCGGGTCTTCGGACCTGTCGCCTGTTTCCTGCTCCGTGGGCGCGTCCGGATCTGCGCCCTATCCTCCTACCGTTCCCATGGGCTTCTTCTCCTACCTCACCGGCATGGGCGGCCGCGACATGGCGGTCGACCTCGGCACCGCCAACACCCTCGTGTACGTACGGGGCCGGGGAATCGTGCTCTCCGAGCCCTCGGTCGTCGCCATCGACTCCCGCTCGGCGGAGGTCCACGCGGTCGGCATCGAGGCCAAGCGGATGCTCGGCCGCACGCCCGGCACGATCCAGGCCATCCGGCCGCTGAAGGACGGCGTGATCGCCGACTTCGACGTGACCGAGCAGATGCTCCGGCACTTCATCCAGAAGGTCCACCAGAACCGCTGGGCTCACCCGCGCGTCGTGGTCTGCGTGCCCTCGGGCGTGACCGGCGTGGAGAAGCGCGCGGTCGAGGAGGCCTGCCTGAGCGCCGGAGCGCGCCAGGCCTATCTGATCGAGGAGCCGATGGCGGCGGCGATCGGCGCCGGGCTGCCCGTCGGCGAGCCTACGGGCAACATGGTCGTCGACATCGGCGGCGGCACCAGCGAGGTCGCCGTCATCTCGCTGGGCGGCACCGTCGTGTCGCAGTCCATCCGCATCGGTGGCGACGAGCTCGACGAGGCGATCATCAACTACGTCAAGCGCGAGTACAAGCTGATGATCGGGCAGTCGACGGCCGAGGAGGTCAAGCTCGAGATCGGCTCGGCGTTCCCGCTCGACGAGGAGGTCCAGGCCGAGATCCGCGGGCGCGACCTCGTCTCGGGGCTGCCCAAGACCATCGTGCTCACCAGCGAGGAGGTGCGCCTCGCGCTGGAGGAGCCCGTGGCGGCGATCATCGACGCGGTCAAGGAGACCCTCGACCGCACGCCCCCGGAGCTGGCCTCGGACATCATGGACCGGGGCATCATGCTCGCCGGCGGCGGCTCGCTGCTGCAGGGCCTCGACGAGCGCCTGAGGGACGAGACGCAGATGCCCGCGCACCTGGCCGACTCGCCGCTGACCTGCGTGGCGGTCGGCTCCGGTCGCAGCCTCGAGGAGTTCGAGGCGATCCACCGCGCCAACAAGCAATCCCGAAACAACCGGCGCCGCTAGCGCGGCGCCCCCTGGAGGTTCCCGGGGCTGATGTTCGATCGCAAGACAATCCGCCGCCGGCGGGCGGTGCTGATCGCCTTCGTGGCGGCGGCCATGGTGCTGATCACGGTGTCCTTCGGGGGCGGTGGGCCCCTGGGCTCGATCCAGCAGGGCGCGCAGGACGTGGTCTCGCCGATCGAGAACGGCGCCAACCGAGCGCTGAAGCCCGTGCGCGACCTCTTCGGCTGGCTGGGCGACACCTTCGACGCCAAGGGGGACAACGAGCAGCTGCGCGACGAGGTCGCGAGCCTGCGCAAGGAGCTGGCCGCCCGTGAGACCGCGCGCCGCGACGCCGACCAGCTGCGCGGCCTGGTGGGCCTGCGGCGCACCGACGGCTTCCCCGAGGGGACCAATCCCGTGGCGGCGCGGGTGATCACCCGCTCACCGACGGTCTGGTACTCGACGATCAGGATCAACAAGGGCCGCGGTGACGGCATCCGCGTCGATCAGCCGGTGATCGCGGCCGGCGGCCTGGCGGGCAAGGTCACCCGCGTGTCCGGCGGGAGCGCGCAGGTCACGTTGATCACCGACTCCTCCAGCGCGGTCTCGGCCCAGGTGGTGCCCAACGGCGCCAACGGGATCATCAAGCCGGAGGTGGGCAAGCCCGACGACCTCCTGCTCGATTTCGTCCAGAAGGGCCGCCGCCTGCGCGAGAAGAGCACGGTGGTCACCTCGGGCTTCGCCTCCGACCAGGTTCACTCGATCTTCCCGCGCGGCATCCCGGTCGGCCGGGTCTCGCGGGTGGACCTCGACGAGGTCGAGCTCTACCAGCGGGTCCACATCAAGCCCTTCGCCGACCTGCGCCGACTCGACTTCGTGCAGGTGCTCACCCAGCGCCCCGGCACCCAGGCCCAGGTGCCCACTCCATGATCCCCACGCCCGGAGCATTCCTGCGCGTCGGGGGCCTGCTGCTGGCCGCCGTGATCGTTCAGCTCTCGGGGCTGGGCCAGATGCGCATCCTCGGCGGCCACCTCGACTTCGTGCCCCTCGTGGTGGCCGGCGTCGCGTACTACGCCGGCAGCGTGTCCGGCGCGGCGACCGGCTTCGGCGCCGGCCTTCTGCTCGACCTGCTCGCCGGGCAGACCATGGGCGCCTCGTCGCTGGTCCTCTGCGCGGTGGGATACGGGGTGGGCCGCTTCCGCGAGCTGCGCGACCCCTCCCACGGCCTGCTGCCCATCCCGGTCGGAGCGGCCGCCACGGCGGGCTGGGTGCTTGCTTTCGGCGCTGTCTCGTTCATGCTCGACGTGGGCGCCGCCAAGGTGAGCGGGCTCGTCTTCCGTGAAATGGTCGTGACCGTGCTGCTCGACACGCTTGTCGCGCTGCCCGTGTTCGGGCTGGTGCGCCGCGTCATCCGTCCCGTCCTGGCGGTCGATCCGCTCGAGCGGCGGCGGCGCCGGCAGCGCCCGCGCGAGAGCGGCCCGCTCGGCCTCCGCGGCATGGAGGTCTGAGCGTGTACCTCGACGGAGAGAACCGACGCTCGCTCACGCCCCAGCTGGCCTTCCGCATCGCCCTGATCGGCGGCATCGCCCTCGTCGCCTTCGGGGTTATCTTCTTCCGCCTCTGGTACCTGCAGGTGCTCTCGGGCGACCAGTACGAGGCCAAGGCCAACGACAACCGGGTGCGCGAGATCAAGGTTCAGGCCCCGCGCGGCGAGGTGGTCGACCGCGATGGCCGCGTGCTGGTGGACAACCGCACGGGCCTGGCCGTGAAGGTCACCCCGGGCAAGCTGCCCGATGACCGCGCGCAGCGGATGGGGCTCTACCGGCGCCTCGGGCGTCTGGTCGGCGCGAGCGCGGGACGCATAGACCGCAGCGTCTCCGACCAGCTCAAGGCGCTGCCCTACTCGGCCGCGACCGTCAAGCAGGACGTCAAGCCGGACGTTGTGGCCTATCTGCTCGAGCGCCAGAAGGAGTTCCCCGGCGTGACCGTCGAGCGCGTGTTCCTGCGTCAGTACCCCCACCATCAGATCGGGGCGCACCTGTTCGGCACCGTCGGCGAGATCACCAAGGAGCAGCTCAAGGACCAGCGCTACCGTGGGGTGGGCCTCGGCGACCGCGTGGGCCAGTCGGGCATCGAGTACCAGTACGACCGCTTCCTGCGCGGGAAGAACGGCGCCTCGCGAGTGCAGGTCGATGCCCTGGGCAACCTCAAGGGCGAGCTGGCGGTCCGCCCCCCGGTACAGGGCCGCCAGTTGCGCCTGGGGATGGACCTGGGCGTTCAGAAGGTCGGGCAGGAGGCCCTCGGCGGCGCCAGGGGGGCGTTTGCGGTGATGAACGTGCGAAGCGGCGGCGTGGTGGCGCTGGGCTCGACCCCTTCCTTCGACCCCAACCTGTTCTCCAAGGTGATCCGCGCGCGCGACTTCAAGCGCCTGTCCTCGGAGGAGCTCGGCAAGCCGCTGTTCAACCGCGCGATCCAGGGCGGCTACCCCACGGGCTCCACCTTCAAGCTGATCACCTCGGTGGCCGGCCTGCAGGGCGGGATCATCACCCCCGAGACCGTCCAGTACGACGGGGGCTCGATCCAGGTGGGCGGCGTGACCTTCAAGAACGCCGGTGGCGCCGCGCACGGCGCGGTGGCGCTGCGCCAGGCGCTCACCGTCTCGAGCGACGTCTTCTACTACCTGATCGGCCGCGATGCCAACGGCACCGGCGACGGCCTGCTGATCCAGCGCTGGGCGCACAAGCTCGGCATCGGGCGGCCGACCGGGATCGACCTGCCGGCCGAGACGCCCGGGTTCCTGCCCACCCCCAAGTGGCGCAACAAGCTGTTCAAGAAGAAGCTGACCGACCGTCCCTGGTCGGTCGGGGACAACATCAACCTGTCGGTGGGACAAGGCGACCTCGCCGCCGATCCGCTCCAGATGGCCGTGGCCTACTCGACGGTGGCCAACGGGGGCAAGGTGCTGCGCCCGCGTCTGGGCCTGCGCATCGAGGACGCCGGCGGCCGCGCGCTGCAGCAGCTCGAGAGCCCCTCACCGCGCCGGGTCAAGATCAAGCCTGAGTACCGCCAGGCGATCCTGGAGGGTCTGCGCGGCGCCGCGAGCGCGCCCGGCGGCACCTCGGAGCCGGTGTTCAAGGGGTTCCCCATCCCGGTGGCGGGCAAGACCGGTACCGCGGAGAAGGGCGCCGGGCGCGCCGACCAGTCCTGGTACGTGGCCCTGGCGCCGTTCCCCAACCCCAAGTACGTGGTTGCGGTGACGTTCGAGGCCGGGGGCTTCGGTGCCGACACCGCCGCGCCGGCCGCCCGCAAGATCCTCGCCGAGGTCTTCAACGTGAAGGGCGACGCCAAGAAGCAGGTCGGCAGCGGTAAAGCGTATTAACGTGCCGACCTCAGTGCAGGCATCTCCCTACGGAACCGGGGTCCGCGACTTCCGCGAGGAGCCGCGCGTGCCGGCCTTCCGGCTCGACCCGCTGCTGCTCCTCGCCACGCTGGGCCTGGTCGCGTGCAGCCTGTACACGATCGCCACCGCCACCACGGGCGACATCGACGGGAGCCCCTACTACTTCCTGACCCGCCAGGCGGCCTACTTCGGCGTGGGGATCGTGCTCATGCTGATCCTGTCGCGCGTCGACTACTCGCGCTTCCGCGAGTGGAAGGCCGGGATATACGTGGTCATGATCGGCTCGATCCTGCTCGTCATGGCGGTGGGCGCGTCGGCCCGCGGGTCGCAGCGCTCGATCGAGTTCGGCTTCTTCAGCTTCCAGGCCTCGGAGGTCGGCAAGCTGCTGCTGATCCTCGCGCTGTCGGCCTTCCTGGTCGACCGCGTGCGGCGCCTCGGCGACCGCGACACCACCAGCCGTGCCGTCCTCATGGCGGTCTTGCCGGCGATGCTCGTCATCGCCCAGCCCGACCTCGGCTCGGGGCTCGTCTATCTCGCCATCGTGACCGCCTGCCTGTTCGTGGCGGGCACCAAGTGGACCCACTTCGCCGCTCTCGGCGGCCTCGCCGCCGGGGCGATCGTCCTCGTGTTGGTGGCCGCGCCGGCGGTCGGCGTCGAAGTGCTCAAGCCGTACCAGATGGACCGTCTCACGGCCTTCCTCGACCCCACGGAGAACCCGCGCGAGGAGGGCTATCAGGTCAACCAGTCGCTGACGGCGATCGGCTCGGGAGGCAAGACCGGCCGCGGCGACCTGGCGACCCAGACCAAGCTCGACTTCCTCCCGGAGCACCACACCGACTTCGTGTTCAGCGTGGTGGGCGAGGAGTTCGGCTTCGCGGGGGCGGCCATAGTGCTGTCCCTGTTCGCCCTCCTGATATGGAGGGCGCTGCGGATACTGACCATGGCTAAGAACCTCTACGGCACGATCCTGGCCGGGGGGATCACTGCCATGTTCATGTTCCAGCTCTTCGTTAACGTCGGTATGACCATCGGGATCATGCCCATCACCGGAATCACATTGCCGCTCATCTCTTACGGCGGCTCGTCGGTGATCGTGACCTTCCTGGCCCTCGGCCTTCTGCAGTCGATACACGCGCAGGCGCGCGACGCTGCATCCGGCAAGGGCAGGGACCTAGCCCTATGAGAGGAACCAAGAACCTTGAAGAAGCAACTGCTCGTCACGGGCGACCCTGGCGAAACACGCGTAGCCATCCTGGAAACGGAGGGTGGACGCAAGTCAGACGCTCGCGTCGCTGAGCTCTACGTCGAGCGCCGCGGCTCGCGCTCGATCGTCGGAAACATCTACAAAGGCAAGGTCGACAACGTCCTGGGCGGCTTGGAGGCCGCGTTCGTGGACATCGGCCTGGAGAAGAACGGCTTCCTGCACGCCGACGACGTCGTCATCCCCGGTGTCGAGGTGGCCCGCCGCGGTCGCGGCGGCCGCGGGAAGGGCAAGCAGATCACCGAGCTGCTCAAGCCCGGCCAGGAGGTGCTCGTCCAGGCGGTCAAGGACCCGCTGAAGACCAAGGGCCCGCGTCTCTCGATGCAGCTCTCGATCGCCGGGCGGCTGCTGGTCTACGTGCCCGACGGCGAGGGCGTTGGCGTGTCGCGCCGCTTGTCGGACAAGGAGCGCGACCGCCTGCGCAAGGCCGCGTCCAAGATCGACCTCCAGGGAGGCGGGGCGATCATCCGAACGGCCGCCCAGGGCGGCAAGCGCGAGGACTTCGAGCGCGAGATCAAGTACCTGCACAAGCTCCACGAGGTGCTGTGCAAGCGCGCGGAGGAGACGCCCGCCCCGGCCATGGTCTTCCAGGAGGCCGACCTGTCGGTTCGCGTGGCTCGCGACATCTTCTCCGGGCAGTTCGAGCGGGCGATCGTGGACGACCCCCAGCAGCACCACCGCCTCGAGTCCTTCTTTACGCGCACTGCGCCCGAGCTGCTACCCCGGCTGGAGCTCTACAAGGGCGACGAGCCGCTGTTCGATCGCTTCGGCGCCGAGGAGGCGATCCAGTCGACGCTGAACCGGCGGGTGGACCTGCCCAGCGGCGGCTACCTGATCATCGACTACGCCGAGGCGATGACGGTGATCGACGTCAACTCGGGCTCGTTCATCGGCCGCGGGAAGGGCGCGCGCCTGGAGGACACGATCGTCAAGACCAATCTCGAGGCTGCGGCCGAGTGCGTGCGGCAGCTGAGGCTGCGCGACATCGGGGGGATCATCGTCATCGACTTCATCGACATGTCGCGCTCGCGCAACCGCGACGCGGTGCTCAAGGAGCTGCGCAAGGCGCTCGACGAGGACCGCACGAAGACCTACGTGGTGGAGATCTCGCCACTGGGCCTGGTGGAGATGACCCGCCAGAACGTGACCGAGGGCGTACGCGAGATCCTCACGAAGACCTGCCCCACCTGCGACGGCGAGGGCGTGGTCCTCTCCGAGGAGACGGTGGCCATCGACGTTGAGCGCCGGCTACGCGAGCTGGCCGCCGAACGTCCCGACGCCGAGGCGTTCCTGGTCTCCGTGCATCCCGAGGTCTCGACGGAGCTGGTTTCCGGACCGCAGGCGCCGATCCTCGAGATCGAGAAGGACACCGGCAAGCGCTTCCACTTCGAGGGCTCCGAGGCGCTGCCGATCGACCACTTCGCGGTGCTGCTGGAGGGCGAGCGCGCAGACGTGGAGGAGCGCGCCCTGCCGTTCCGCGAGGGCGAGGAGGTGCTCGTTCGCATCGAGGAGCCCCACATGTACAACGAGGACGACGCGGTGGCGAAGCTCGACGGCTACGTGATCTCCGTCGAGGGCGCCGGACGCCTCATCGGCGAGAAGACCATGGTGCGCATCGAGAAGGTCGGCCGCTCGGCCGCCGAGGCCGAGCTGGTGGACCCGCCGCCGGCGGCCTCCGACGAGGGCGCGGGCCGGCGGGGGCGCAGGCGCGGCCGCCGGGGCGGCCGGGGACGCCGCAAGTCGACCGCCGATGCCGGCTGAGGCGGATTATCCCGTGTCGACGGCCGACGACCTCGTCGCCGCGCGCAGGTTCGCCGTAGTAAGCGGCATCCTGACGGCCGGCTTCGGCGTGCCGCTCTTTCTCGACCCGTTCCGCTGGGCCGAATGGTTCCGCTGGCCCAAGGAGCGGGAGACGAACGTCGGCAAGTACTTCGGCCGCTGCCTCGGTGCGGTCGCGCTGGGCGTGAACGGCCACCGCAGTTCAGGCGGCACGCGATCCTGACCGCCACCGCGCGCACTTCAGGTGGCTGGAGGCGGGCAGCTGGCTGCTGGCAGCCGTCCACGTCCGGGGCGCCGTCGAGCGCAGCCAGCCGGCCATCGAGACGGGCGAGATTTTCGGCTGGGCCGCCCTGGCCCTCGCCGCTCGCCGGTACGCACCGAAGTAGCGCCGGCGTCGCTAGCCTCTCTCGACTCATGTACGCGATCGTCAAGGTCGGAGGCAAGCAGTACCGCGTGGAGACGGGGGACTCCCTGGTGGTCGACCGCATGCGCGAGGACGAGGGAGCCAAGGTCGCCCTCCAGCCGCTGCTGCTCGCCGACGGGGACAACACCGTCTTCGAGGGCGACGAGCTCGAGAAGGTCAAGGTCGAGGCCACCGTCAGCGGCCACGAGCGGGGCGAGAAGGTGCGGGTGCTGAAGTTCAAGCCCAAGAGCAATTACAAGCGCCACCAGGGCCACCGCTCCGAGCTGACCCGTCTGGAGATCGGCGAGATCAAGAAGCTGTCCCGCAAGCCGGCCAAGAAGAAGACGGCCAAGACGGAAGACTCCGATGGCTCATAAGAAGGGGCTCGGCTCCTCCCGCAACGGGCGCGACTCCAACGCCAAGCGCCTCGGCGTGAAGGTCTTCGCCGGACAGACCGTGCACGGCGGCGAGATCATCGTGCGCCAGCGCGGCACCCGCTTCAAGGCAGGCGACGGCGCCGGCCTCGGCCGGGATCACACGATCTTCGCCAAGCGCGCGGGCGTCGTGGAGTTCGCCGAGGGCCACCGCGGGCGCACGATCTCGGTCCTAGACCAGTAGAAGGCCCATACTGTCCTGGCGGTGTTCGCCGACAGGGCGAAGATCTGGGTGCAGGGCGGAGCCGGCGGCGACGGCTCGGTCTCCTTTCGCCGCGAAGCCCACGTGCCCAAGGGCGGCCCCGACGGCGGCGACGGCGGTCGTGGCGGCGACGTCGTGCTGGTCTGCGACGCGTCGCGACGCGACCTGGGGGCCTTCCGCCGCGGGGCCCATTTCCGGGCCAAGCGCGGCGGGCACGGCGAGGGCAACCAGCGCCACGGGGCAAATGCGCCCACCCTGGAGGTGCCCGTGCCGCCGGGCACGGTGGCCGAGGACACCGAGCGAGAGGCCCGCTGGGACCTGACCGTCCCCGGCCAGCGCGCCGTGGTGGCCCGGGGCGGGCCGGGGGGCAAGGGCAACAAGCGCTTCGCCGGCTCGGTCCGTCAGGCGCCGCGCTTTGCCGAGCACGGCCTGCCCGGCGAGGAAGGCTGGCTCGAGCTGAGGCTGAAGTTGCTGGCCGACGCCGGGCTGGTCGGGCTGCCCAACGCTGGCAAGTCGTCGCTGCTGGCCCGGATGACGCGCGCGGCGCCGCGGGTTGCCGACTACCCCTTCACCACCCTCGAGCCGGTGTTGGGCACGATCGAGGCCGACGACCGCCAGCTGGTGCTGGGCGACATCCCGGGGCTGATAGAAGGCGCCAGCGCCGGCGCCGGGCTCGGCCACGAGTTCCTCGCCCACGTGGAGCGTTGCCGGCTCCTGGTGCACGTGGTGGACCTCGCCCCCGCCGACGGGAGCGACCCCTTCGTCAACCACGCCACGGTGGAGGCGGAGCTGCGCGAGCACG
This sequence comes from Thermoleophilaceae bacterium, assembly GCA_035296565.1. Taxonomy (GTDB): domain Bacteria; phylum Actinomycetota; class Thermoleophilia; order Solirubrobacterales; family Thermoleophilaceae; genus JACCZR01. The sequence goes on along the minus strand of DATHAQ010000051.1, from coordinate 27,553 downwards.
GCGGGGGCCTGGCCTCGCTGCCGCGGCTGCTGGTCCTGTCCAAGGCGGACCTGGTGCCCGAGGAGGAGGGTGAGGCCGCCGCCGAGCGCTGGCGCTCGCGGGTGGGCTCTGGGGTCTTCCTCACCTCGGCGGCCACCGGAGAGGGCCTGCCTGAGCTGCGCGCGGCGCTGCTGCGCGGCGTGCCCGAGGCGCCGCGGGCCGATGCGCCCGAGCACGCCGAGCACCGCGTCTACCGCCCGGGCTCCGACGACGGCTTCCGCGTCGAGCGCACCGGCGAGCGCGCGTTCCGCGTCAGCGGCAGGGGCGTGGAGCGCCTGCTCGCCCGCCACGATCTCGGCAACGAGGAGGCGTTGCGTTACCTCGAGGAGCGCCTGCGCGGCATCGGCGTGATCAAAGCGCTTCAGGCCGCGGGGTTCGAGCCCGGCGACGACGTGGAGATCGGCGGAACCGTCTTCGAGCTGGACCCGGGCGCCCCGCTGCGCTGAGCGCCGCCGCCGGCCCCTCGGCCATCGGGCGACCGCACGCCATTGGCAGAATTGCTCAGCGCGCGGAGCATTTTTCGGCAGGTGGGCGCGGTCAGCAGCCCCTGGCCGGCGGCGCTCGCGGCCGGCCGTGGCCGCCCGGGCCCCGCGTAGGGTCTGCCGGTGGCCAAGATCGTCGTCAAGCTGGGGTCGAGCATCGTCGCCGACGCCGTAGGCGCGGTCCGCGAAGACGTGCTGCGGCTGGTCTGCGACCAGGTTGCGGCACGCCACGACGAGGGCGACTCGGTGGTGCTCGTCACGTCGGGCGCAATCGCACGCGGCATGCGCGAGATGCGCCTGCCGATGCGGCCCTCGGCCATGGACGAGCTCCAGGCCGCCTCGGCGGTGGGCCAGGGCCACCTGTACCGCGCCTACGACGATCTGCTCCACGCGCGCGGGGTGCAGAGCGCCCAGATCCTGCTGACCTTCTTCGATCTCTCGGCGCGCACCCACTACCTCAACGCGCGCCACACCCTCGAGCGGCTGCTGGCCTGGAACGTGGTGCCGGTGGTCAACGAGAACGACACCACCACGACGGACGAGATCTCCTTCGGCGACAACGACCTCCTCGCGGCGCAGCTGTCGATCCTGCTGGGAGCCGACCTGCTGGTGCTGCTGACCGACACCGCGGGGCTCTACACGGCCGACCCCCGCACGCATCCTGGCGCCGAGCTGGTGGCGGAGGTCAACGACTTCGCCGAGCTAGAGGGGATGCAGATCGGGATGCCTTCCTCGCCGCTGGGCTCGGGGGGCATGCGCTCGAAGGTGGTGGCCGCCGAGATGGCGACGGCGGCGGGGGTCGCGGCCCAGGTCAGCTCGGGAGTCGACGCCGAGGCGGTAGCCACGGCCCTGCGCGGCGACCACACGGGGACCCGTTTCCAGCCGGCCGCCGGCCCGCGGGTGTCGAGCTTCAAGCTCTGGCTGCGCTACGCCAAGCCGAGCCGCGGCGTGCTCACCGTCGACGACGGCGCCGAGCGTGCCCTGCGCGAGCGCGGCACGAGCCTGCTGCCGGTCGGGATCACCGCGGTGAAGGGGGACTTCCAGGCCGGCGACGCCGTGGACGTCCGCGGCGGCGGCGCCGGCGTTGGGAAGGGGATCGTCAACTACTCCGCGGTCGAGCTACAGCGGATCAAGGGCATGAAGACCGCCGACGTGCGCGCGCTGTTGCCCCGCGCGGTCGACGAGGCCGTGCACCGCGACTACTTCGTCCTCGAGTGAGCCGATCGACGGGCGGTGCTCGGCCGGCCTACGCCCGGCCTGCGCTCCCGGCGGTACGCGCCCTCGTTTCGCCGCCCCGTCAATGGGTAGTCGCCTCGCCGTGAAAGCACTGGCATGGCACGGCAGGCGCGACGTGAGGGTCGACGACGTTCCCGACCCCAAGATCGAGCAGCCCACAGACACGATCGTCCGCATCACCTCGACCGGCCTCTGCGGGTCGGATCTGCACCTCTACGAGGTGCTCGGGCCGTTTCTCTCGGAGGGCGACATCCTCGGCCACGAGCCGATGGGCGTCATCGAGGAGGTGGGCTCGGAGGTGACCGAGCTCTCACCCGGCGATCGGGTGGTGATTCCCTTCAACGTCTCCTGCCAGCAGTGCTGGATGTGCGAGCACGGGCTCAACTCGCAGTGCGAGACCACCCAGAACCGCGACCAGGGCATGGGCGCCTCGCTGTTCGGCTACACCAAGCTCTACGGGCAGATGCCCGGCGGGCAGGCCGAGTTCCTGCGCGTGCCCTTTGGCAACACGCTGCCGATCAAGGTGCCCGACGGGCCGCCCGACGACCGCTTTCTCTACCTCTCCGACGTCCTGCCCACGTCCTGGCAGGCTGTGCAGTACGCGAACATCCCGGACGGCGGTAGCGTGACCGTGTTGGGCCTGGGCCCGATCGGCGACATGAGCTCGCGGATCGCCAAGCACCTCGGCTACCGCGTGATCGGGGTGGACTTCGTGCCCGAGCGCCTGGAGCGCGCGCGCCAGACCGGCATCGAGGTGCTGAACCTCGAGGACCACGAGAAGGACCTCGCGGAGGTCGTCCGCGAGATGACCGACGGCCGCGGCACCGACGCGGTCATCGACGCCGTCGGTATGGAGGCCCACGGGGCGCCGATCGGGGAGCTGGCCCAGAAGGTCACGGGCCTGCTGCCCGACGCCCTCGCCGAGCGGATCATGAAGACCGCCGGCGCCGACCGCATGAGCGCGATCAACCTGGCCATCGACATCGTCCGCAGGGGCGGGACGATCTCGCTCAGCGGGGTGTACGGCGGCATGGCCAGCCCGATGCCGATGCTGACCCTGTTCGACAAGCAGATCACGATCAACCAGGGGCAGGCCAACGTATGGCGCTGGGTGGAGGACATCCTGCCCCTGCTCGACGACGACGACGTGCTCGGCGTCGAGAGCTTCGCCACGCACAAGGTCCCGTTGGCCGATGCGCCGCAGGCCTACGAGACGTTCCAGAAAAAGCAGGACGGGGCCGTCAAGATCGTCTTCCAGCCGTAGCGGACCGCGCGGCGCCGCCCGTCCTGTCGTCGCCCGTCCTGCGCTCCGAGCGCACGAGGGGACGGTACCCTCCTCTGGGTGGCCGCCACCGCTCAGTCGGTAGCCGAGATCTGCGCCGGAGCGCGGGCGGCGTCGCTCGCGCTGGCGCGCGCCGGGACGGCGCAGAAGGACGCCGCGCTGGAGGCGATGGTCCTCGCCCTGCGCGACCGCTCCGACGAGATCCTCACGGCCAACGCGCGGGACGTGGAGGCGGAGGCCGAGGCCGGGCTGTCCGCCGCCCTGGTCGACCGGCTGACGCTCACCGAGCAACGAGTGGAGGCCATCGCCGAGGCGGTGCACGAGATCCGCGCACTGGCCGACCCGGTTGGGGAGACCATCGATGGCCACCGGCTGCCCAACGGCCTCGACCTGCGCCGGGTGCGCGTGCCGCTCGGGGTCGTCGCTGTGGTCTACGAGGCACGCCCGAACGTGACCATCGACTGCTCGGCGCTGTGCCTGAAGTCGGGCAACGCCATCGTGCTGCGCGGCTCCTCGGCGGCGGCCCACTCCAACGCGGTGTTGGCCTCCGTGGCCCAAGGGGCCCTGGCGGCCGCCGGGATCCCCGAGGCGGCCATCTCGCTGGTCGCGGGCGGAGACCGCGAAGAGCTCCGCGAGATCGCCACCCAGGAGGGGCTGGTCGACCTGGTCATCCCGCGCGGCGGCGAGGGCCTGAAGGCCGCCCTGGTCGAGCACGCGACCGTGCCCGTGATGTACGCCGCCTCGGGCAACTGCCACGTCTACGTGGACGACACCGCCGACCTCGACGAGGCCGTGGCGATCGCGGTGAACGCGAAGGTGCAACGGCCGGGTGTGTGCAATGCCATGGAGACGCTGCTCGTGCACGCCGACGTGGCCGCTGAGCTCTTGCCGCGCGTGCTGCGCGAGCTGCGCGAATCGGGGGTCGAGCTGCGCGTGGACGGCCGCACCCGCTCGCTGGCCGGCCCGCTGGCCGACACGCTGGGCGAGGCGACCGAGGACGACTGGGCCACGGAGTACCTGGCGCTGATCTGCGCCGTGCGCGTGGTCGACTCCGCCGAGGAGGCGATCGAGCACGTCAACCGCTACGGAAGCGGCCACTCGGAGGCCATCGTCACCGGCTCGACCGATTCGGCGCGGGCCTTCACGAGTGGCGTGGACGCCGCCTGCGTCTACGTCAACGCGTCCACCCGCTTCACCGACGGCGGCGTCTTCGGCATGGGCGCGGAGATCGGCAACTCGACACAGAAGCTGCACGCCCGGGGTCCGATCGGCCTGCGCGAGCTGACCACCTACAAGTACGTGATCGAGGGATCGGGGCAGGTCCGCCCGGGGTGAGGGTCGGCCTGCTCGGCGGGGCGTTCAACCCGCCCCATGTCGCGCACCTGGTGTGCGCACAGGAGGCGCGCTCTCAGCTCGGCCTCGACCACGTCGTACTGGTGCCGGTGAACCAGGCGCCACACCGCACGCTGGAGGAGGACCCGGGCCCGGAGGTGCGGGCCGAGCTCTGCGGGCTGGCCGCCCGCGACGAGGAGAATCTCGAGGTATCGCGGATCGAGCTCGAGCGCGCAGGTCCGTCCTACACGTCAGACACCCTGAGGGCGTGGCGAGAGCAGGCGCCCCGCGACGAGCTGGTGCTGCTGTTGGGCGGCGACCAGGCCGCGGCGCTGCCCAGCTGGCACGAGCCCGAGACCGTGCTCGCGCTCGCCACGGTGGCGGTGGCCGAGCGCGAGGACCACGAGGCCGACCGCGTCCGCGATCGGCTCTCCGCCCTGGCCGGGGCGGAGGCGGTCGAGTTCTTCGGGATGCCCCGTCTCGACGTGAGCTCGACTCTCGTGCGCGAGCGGGCACGCGCCGGGCGGCCGCTGCGCCACCTGGTGCCTGACCCGGTGCTGGAGGCGATGGCGGCCCGTGGCCTGTACGGGTCCCGGGCGCCGGCGGGAGCCCGGTGAGCACGCGCGAGTCAGCGGAGCTGGCCGAGCGGATCGCGGCGCTGGCGGCCGATCGCAAGGCGATCGACGTCCGCGTGCTCGACGTGCGCGAGGTCGTCTCCTACACCGACTGGTTCGTGATCTGCTCGGGCAACACCGAGCGCCAGGCGCGCGCCATTCGCGACGCTGTCTACCAGGGGCTCAAGGACGACCATGGGCTGCTGCCCCGCCGTGCTGAGGGCGAGAGGGAGGCCCGCTGGATCCTGCTCGACTACCTCGACTGCGTGGTCCACATCTTCACGCCCGACGCGCGCGAGTACTACCGCCTCGAACAGCTCTGGGGCGAGGTTCCCGCGCGCTCGGTGGGGTAGGGCGGCGGCATGGAGGAGCTGCTGCCCGGCGTCTGGCACTGGAGCGCCCCACACCCCCGGATCGGCTTCCGGGTGCATTCGCACTGGCTCTCCGACGCCGGGGCGGTCTTCGACCCGATCGAGCCGCCGGAGGGCATGCCCGAGCTCGAGCCCGCGCCCACCCGGATCGTGCTGGGCTGCCGCCACCACCTGCGCGACGCCGAGGGCTTCGCCGCCGGGCTCGGTGGCGTCCCGATCCTCGCGCCCGAGGCGGGGATGCACGAGTTCGCGGGCGACGGGGCGATCGGCAGCTACGCCGTCGGCGAGGAGGTGGCACCGGGCGTGACCGCCCAGCCGATGGGCACGATCGCGCCCGACGACAACGTGCTTCACATCCGCACGCGGGGTGAGGGACTGCTGCTGTTCGCCGACGCGCTCTTGGTCTGGAACGGCGAGCTGTCCTTCCAGCCCGACTTCCTCATGGACGACCCCGAGCGCGTCAAGCAGGACACCGTGAAGCGGATCGAGGAGCTGCTCACCCTCGACTTCGATCACCTGCTGTTGGCCCACGGCGAGCCGATCATCGGCCGCGGACGGACCGCCCTCTCGGACTTCGCCGAGAACCCCCGGAGCGCGGACTTCGGCGTGTAGCCTTTGCCCCCGCGGGGGCTGTAGCTCAGTTGGAAGAGCGTTCGGCTGGCAGCCGAAAGGTCAGGGGTTCGAGTCCCCTCAGCTCCACCTCGCCAGCTCGGCTACCCGCTCGGCGATCGCGGGGGCCTGGTCCTCGGGGATGAAGTGCTTGCCCGGCACGGTGTGGATCTCGTCGAGGCCGGCCATCCGGCGGGCCCTCTCGCCTTGGTCGGAGAGCGGCAGGGCGGGGTCGTGCTCCCCCCAGACGACCTGCACCGGGTAGGGCCCGGTCAGCGCCCGGGCGTACAGCTCGCGCTTCTCGGCGGTGCGCTCGAAACCGCGCATGACCCGTAGGAAGGAGCGCCCGCCGTCGACACGCTTGAGCAACAGCAGGTGGGCGTCGATCTCGGCGGCCGGGACCGCCCGGTGGCGGCGGACGCCGGCGAAGTGGTAGAGCAGGCGCCAGCTGGGGCGGGTCATCGTGCGCAGCCAGGCGAACCGCACGCCGCGTACGGCGAACGGCTCCATCATCCAGGGCCGCTTGAAGCCGTCGGGGTCGGCGATGGTGTTGAGCACCGTCAGCGAGCGGACGCGAGCGGGCGCGGCCGCGGCCAGCTCGAACCCCACCGGCCCGCCGATGTCGTGCACGACCAGGTGGAAGCGGTCGAGCTCCAGAGCGTCGACTGCCGCCACTGCGAAGCGCCCGAGCCCCGTCCAGGTGTAGTCGAGGGCAGGCCCGCGGTCAGCCAAGCCCAGGCCCGGGAGGTCGAAGGCCACCCCGCGCAGCCCGCGGGAGGCCAGCTCCGGCAGCATCCGCCGGTAGAGGAAGCAGGACACGGGTACTCCGTGGAGGCAGACAACCGGCTCGCCCGAGCCCTCCTCGCGCACGAAACTGCGGATAGGACCGGCGTCGAAGGGCCGGCCCAGGCTGCGGTGGCGTTCCACCACCTCGTGCGCGTTCACGTGCGGATCCTATGCCCCTCGAAGTCTGCCTATGCAATGCTTAGGCAATGACGGCCGGAGACCTCTCGCTGGGTGAGGCCGCGCGTGCGATTGGTGTCAGCGCCGACACGCTGCGCCGCTGGGAGCGCGCGGGCAAGCTGCGTACGTCGCGCGACTCGGCCAACCGCCGCCGAGTGCCCGCCGAGGAGGTGGAGCGCCTCTCCGGCCACCCCTCCCGGCACCAGGCCGGCGACACGCTGTCTGCCCGCAACCGCTTCCCCGGCGTCGTGCGCTCGGTCGAATCCGACGGAGTGATGGCGCTGGTCGAGATCGAGGCCGGTCCCCACAGGGTCACCGCCGCCGTGACCCGCGACGCCGTCGAGGAGCTCGGCCTGGCGGCGGGCGTGCCCGCCGTCGCCACCGTCAAGGCGACGTCGGTGATGGTGGATCGCGCTTGAGACCCATCGCGGCAGCCGCCGCGATCGTGCTCGCCCTGGCGGGCTGCGGCGAAGACGATGAGAAGAGCGCCGAGCGGCCGGTCCTCACCGTCTCGGCCGCCGCGTCGTTGACCGGCGCCTTCGAGGCGCTGAAGCGCGACTACACCGCCGCCGAGCTGCGCTTCTCCTTCGCCGGCTCCGACGAGCTGGCGGCGCAGATCCGCAAGGGCGTCACGCCCGACGTCTTCGCCGCGGCGAACACGAAGCTCCCCGAGGCCCTGGCGAAGGAGGGACTGGTCGAGGAGCCCATGGTGTTCGCGAGCAACGACCTCGTGCTCGCCGTGCCCGCCGATGGCGCGAAGGTGTCCTCGCTCGACGACCTCGGCCGGCCTGGGGTCAAGCTCGCGATCGGCTCGGAGTCGGTGCCTGTGGGCGAGTACACCCGCGAGCTGCTCTCCGGCCTCGGCCCGGAGAGAGCGAAGGCGATACTGGCCAACGTCCGCTCCGAGGAGCCCGACGTGACGGGCGTGGTCGGGAAGGTCTCGCAGGGCGCGGCGGACGCAGGGTTCGTCTACCGAAGCGACGCCGACGCCGCGTCGGGCCGGCTGAGGGCGATCTCCCTCCCCGCGCGGCTGGACCCGCGGGTCGCCTACGGCGCGGCGGTGGTCAAGGGGGCCAGACGGCGCAAGGCCGCGCGCACCTTCATCCGGAGCCTGCTCGACGGACAGGGCGAGAGGGCGCTACGTCGCGCCGGCGTCGGGCCGCCGCCCTGATGGGCCCCGGCACCTGGTTCGCGGCGCTGCTCTGTCTGTCGCTGGCCGCGGTCCTGATCTTTCTCGGGCTGCCGGTGGCCGCGATCTTCCTCGACACCAGCCCCACCGAGCTGATCGCCAGCCTAGGCCAACCGGAAGCCCGCGATGCGCTGATGTTGAGCCTGCGCACCACCGCGGCCTCCCTCGCGCTGATCGTGCTGGTGGGCACGCCCGCTGCCTACCTGCTGGCCACGCGCAGCTTCCGGGGCAAGGCGGTGGTGGTCACGCTGGTCGAGCTGCCGCTGGTGCTGCCGCCTGCGGTGGCCGGCATCGCCCTGTTGGCCTCGGTGGGGCCCACGGGCCTTCTGGGCTCCCTCACGGGCGACAGCCTCGCGCTGCAGACGGCGGGGGTGGTCGTGGCCCTGACCTTCGTGGCCTCGCCCTTCTACATCCGTCAGGCGCAGGCGGCCTTCGCTGCGCTGGACCGCAGCTGGCTCGACGCCGCCCGCACCCTCGGAGCCTCGGAGGCCGGCGCGTTCGTGCGGGTGGCGGTGCCCGCCGCGCTGCCCGGGCTCGCCGCGGGCACGGCGCTGGCGCTCGGCCGCGCGCTCGGCGAGTTCGGAGCGACGCTGATCTTCGCCGGCTCGTTCCAGGGGGTCACCCAGACCGTCCCGCTGGCGATCTACGCCCGCTTTGCCACCGACTTCGATGCCGCCCTCGCGCTGGCCGCTGTGCTGGTGCTGATCTCGGCGGCGCTGCTGCTGGCGGTCAAGCTCGTCGGCCGCAGCTCCACGCTGGCCGGTGCTTGAGCTCTCGGCGCAGACGGGGCTCGGGGGGCTCGAGTTGGACATCGAGCTGGCCGTGCCGGCCGGCCGCTGTCTCGCGCTCGCCGGCCCGTCGGGCGCGGGCAAGACCAGCGCGCTGCGCGTCGCCGCCGGGCTGCTGCGCCCCGAGCGGGGCCACGCGGCGTGCGGCGGGCGGGTGTGGCTCGACACCGTCGCCGGCGTGGACCTGGCGCCCGAGGAGCGCCGCTGCGGCTACGTGTTCCAGGACTACGCGCTTTTCGGCCACCTGAGCACGTGGCGCAACGTGGCCTTCGCGCTGGACGGCCCGCGCGCCGAGCGGCGCCGGCGAGCGCTGGCCCTGCTCGAGCGCTTCGGGCTGGCGGGCAGGGCGGGAGCCCCGCCGCGCGAGCTCTCGGGCGGAGAGCGCCAGCGCGTGGCGCTGGCGCGTGCGCTCGCGCGCCGGCCGGCGGCCTTGCTGCTCGACGAGCCGCTGTCCGCCCTCGACGCACGCACGCGCGCGGCCGCCTCGCGCGAGCTGGGCGCGGTGCTGGCCGAGGCCGAGGTGCCGGCGCTGCTGGTGACCCACGACTTCGCCGAGGCGGCGCTGCTCGGCGACGAGGTGGGCGTTATCGACGCCGGCCGAGTGGTCCAGCGGGGAAGCGCGAGCGAGCTGGCCGCCGCGCCCGCCTCCGCCTTCGTGGCCGACTTCACGGGCGCCGCGGTCCTGACCGGCACCGCGGGCGAGCCCGAGAATGGGCTGACGCCAGTGGCGCTCGACGGGGGAGGTGAGGTGGCCACCACCGACGCCGGCCGGGGACCGGTCGCCGTCACCGTCTTTCCCTGGGAGGTCGAGCTGGCCCCGGCGGGCTCGCACCCGGCGGGCTCGGCCCGCAACCGCCTGGCCGCCGAGGTGCTGTCGGTGACCGCCGTGGGGAACCGGGTGCGGGTCGGCCTAGCGACCCCTCAGCCGTTCGCCGCCGAACTGACCGAGCCCGCGGCGCGGGAGCTCGGGCTGGCGCCGGGCAGGCGCGTGGAGGCTGTCTTCAAGGCGACCGCTACGCGGCTGGTCAGGCTCTAATCAGTGTCCCGGCCAACCCACGACGGCACGTCGAGGTCGTCTGAAGAGCCGCGCTTGCGCGGGCGGCGCGAGGAGGGGCGCTCTTCCTCGGCTGCCGCCGCGGCGGCAGCGCGCTGGATGCGCTCGGACTCGTCGGCGGTCAGGGCGCCGGGGTCGGTGGTCTCGTGGCGCCGCAGCCGGTCGGAGGACACGGGCAGCGACTCGGCGGTGGGCCGCGGCGAGAACTCCGGGATGTCGGAACCGGCCGAGGAGGCGCCGGCGCCGCTCTCGAGGCGCAGGTCGGCCTGCATGCGCCGATGGGCCGCCTGCACGTCGCGCAGGATGCGCTCGGCCTGCGAGCCCAGCGACTCGCCCAGCCGCCGCAGGCCGGACGACAGGGCCTGAGCCTCGGCCAGCACCTCCGCGGAGGCCTTCTTCGCCGAGGCGGTCTGCTCCTCGCTGGCGCGGCGCGTCTTCTCGCGCAGGAGGGCGGCCTCGCGCTGGGCGTCGGCCACGAGCTTGTCCGCCGACCGCCGCGCCTCCTCGCTGAGCGCGATCGCCTCCTCGCGCGCCTCGGCCTTCTCGCGCCGGCCGGCGCTGCGCGCCTCGGCGAGCATCTGCTCGGCGTCGCGCTCGGCCTCGGCGCGTATCTTCTCGGCGGCGGCCTGGGCAGCCGAGACGATGCTCTCCACCTGCTGCGCCGCGGCATCGGCCACACGCGGCCTCTCTCCAGCGCTCATGGCACCCTGATTGTGCCAGGAGGCACCGTCAGTACCCTCGGCGCACCTTGACGCGCGCCGTCTACGACCCGAAGGAGATCGAGCCCAAGTGGCAGCGGCTGTGGGCCGACGAGCACACCTGGGAAGTCACCAACGAGCCCGACGAACGGCCCAAGTCCTATGTCCTGGAGATGCTGCCCTACCCATCGGGGGAGCCCCACATCGGGCACCTGAAGGTCTATTCGGTGGGTGACGCGATCGCCCACTTCCGGCGCCGCAACGGCTACCGGGTCCTGCACCCGCTGGGCTATGACGCCTTCGGCCTGCCGGCCGAGAACCACGCCATCCGCACCGGCCAGCACCCGCGCGAGTCCACCGAGGCCTCGATCGCCGAGTTCCGCCGCCAGTTCAAGAGCTGGGGCATCTCGATCGACTGGACGCGCGAGTTCGGCACACACGAGCCGCGCTATTACCGCTGGACGCAGTGGATCTTCCTGCGCCTCTACGAGCAGGGCCTGGCTTATCGCAGCGAGGCCGCGGTCAACTGGTGTCCCAAGGATCAGACCGTGCTGGCCAACGAGCAGGTCATCGACGGGCGCTGCGAGCGCTGCGGCAGCATGGTCGAGTCGCGCTCCCTCGAGCAGTGGTTCTTCGGCATCACCGAGTACGCCGACCGGCTGCTCGAGTCGCTGGACGACATCGACTGGCCCGCGCACGTAAAGACCATGCAGCGCAACTGGATCGGCCGCTCCGAGGGCGCCCGGGTGAGCTTTCGCTGCGAGGAGCTGGGCACCGACTACGGGGTCTTCACCACGCGGCCGGACACGCTCTTCGGCGCCACCTTCTTCGTGATGGCTCCCGAGCACCCCGACGTGCTGCGCATGTCCGACGCCCCCGAGGTGCGCGAGTACGTCGAGCGCGCGCTGACCGCCTCGGCCGAGGAGCGCGGCGCCGAGGACCGCGAGAAGACCGGCGTGGCCCTCCGGCGGACCGTGACCAACCCCGTCAACGGGGAGGAGCTGCCGGTGTTCGTGGCCGACTACGTGCTGGCCGAGTACGGCACCGGCGCGATCATGGCCGTGCCCGCGCACGACGAGCGCGACTTCCAGTTCGCCCAGCGCTTCGACCTGCCGGTGCGCCAGGTGGTGGGCGGCGCCGAGGAGCTGCCCTTCTCCGGGGAGGGGCCGATGATGAAAAGCGGCCGCTTCGACGGCCTACACAACCGCGAGGCCTTCGACCAGATCGTCGACTGGCTGGCCTCGGAGGGCAAGGGCGAGCGGGCTGTCAACTACCGCCTGCGCGACTGGCTGCTCTCGCGCCAGCGCTACTGGGGCTGCCCGATTCCCATCGTGCACTGCCCGAACTGCGGCGAGGTGGCGGTGCCCGACGACCAGCTGCCGGTCGAGTTGCCCGACGTCGAGGACTACGCGCCCCAGGGACGCTCGCCGCTGGCCGCGGCCGAGGACTGGGTGCGCACCACCTGCCCGAGGTGCGGCGGGGAGGCCGAGCGCGAGACCGACACGATGGACACCTTCGTCGACTCGTCCTGGTACTTCCTGCGCTACTGCGACGCCAACAACGAGCAGGCGCCGTGGGACCGGGAGGTCCTCGCGCGCTGGATGCCCGTCGACCAGTACATCGGCGGCGTCGAGCACGCGATCCTGCACCTGATGTACGCAAGGTTCTTCACCAAGGCCCTGGCCGACCTCGAGCTGCTCGACGTGCAGGAGCCCTTCGAAGCGCTGTTCACCCAGGGGATGGTCACCCGCGGCGGCGCGAAGATGTCCAAGTCGAAAGGCAACGTGGTCTCGCCCAGCGACTACGTCGAGCGCTACGGGGCCGACACCACGCGCTGCTACATCCTCTACGTCGGCCATCCCGCCGAGGGCGGCGACTGGGCCGACGAGGGGATCGAGGGCATCCATCGCTTCCTGTCACGGCTGTGGCGGGCGGCCGAGGAGGCGCCCGAGGGACCCGACGAGCCCGAGGGCGAGCCGAGCGACCTGGTGCGAAAGGCTCACTGGGCGATCGACAAGGTGACGCGCGACCTGGGCGAGCGCCTCGCGACCCACACCTCGCTCGCCGCCGTGATCGAGCTGGTCAACGACCTCTACCGCCTGCGCGAAGAGGTGGACCCCTCGCACGTGCGCTTCGCGCTGGCCACGGCCGCCTCGCTGGTCTTCCCCTTCGCGCCGCACCTGGGGTCGGAGGTCTACGAGCGCATCGCCGGCGACCGTGTCTGGGAGCAGCCTTGGCCGCAGGCGGACCCCGACCTGCTGACCCACGACGAGATCCAGCTGATCGTGCAGCTCAACGGCAAGCTGATAGACCGCCTGATGGTGCCCGCGAGCGCGACTCGCGAAGAGCTCGAGCAGCACGCGCGCGGCTCCGAGCGCCTGGCGTCACGCCTGGACGGCGGCCAGATCGTGAAGACCATCGTCGTGCCCGGCAAGCTCGTGAACTTCGTGGTCGACTGAGGTGCCGCCGAGCGGCGGTGCCGGGCCGGCGAGTGCCCGGCGTGCACCCCGGCGCCACGTCCCCTACGTGGCGGTGGTCGGCTCGTCCGAGCAGGAGCCCGAGGCGGCCGAGCAGGTAGGCAGGGAGGTGGCGCGCGCCGGCGCGGTGCTCGTCTGCGGCGGCGGGGGCGGCGTGATGGCGGCGGCGTGCCGGGGTTCGAAGGCCGAGGGCGGCACCACGCTCGGCATCCTGCCCGGCGCCGACCGCGCCGCGGCCAACAGGTGGGTCGACGTGGCGGTGGCCACGGGCCTGGGCGAGGTGCGCAACGCGCTGGTGGTTCGCGCGTCGGATGCCCTCATCGCGGTGTCGGGCGGCTACGGGACGCTCTCGGAGATCGCGCTCGCGCTGCGCGACGACGTGCCCGTGATCGGGCTGGGCACGTGGGAGATCGAAGGGGTCGTCCAGGGCGCCTCCCCGGCCGACGCCGTGGCCCGGGCGCTGGCATCGAAGACCTAGACTCGCTCCGTGTCCGCCTCCTGGGCGCAGTCGAGCACCATCGACGACCGCCGGCCGCGCACCGTTCGCGTGGTGGCGGGTTGAGCACGTTCGCCGGGCTGCCGCTCGCCGAGCAGCCCACCCGGGCCGGCGCAGTGGTGCTGGGCGCCGAGGACCTGCGCCGGGCGTCGGCGGGGCTTCGGCCCTGGCACCCGACGCTCGCCTTCGACGTCCTCGAGGACGCGGTCGACGGGGGCGCGGGCGACGCAGGGCCCTGGCTCGACGCGGGGGCCGTTGCGCTCAGCGTGGGAGGCGGCACGCTCGGGGCTCACGCCGCGCGACACGGACCGCTGGCGCTGCTCGCACTCGACGCGCACCCCGAGGCCGACCGGCTGGCGGAGTGGGTGCGAGGGGACACGGTCGACCCCGACCGCTCGGTGGTGGCCGGCGCCCGCGGGCCGCTGCCCGCCCCCGAGGAGCTCGACGCCGTGCGCGAGCTCGGCTTCGACCTGCTCACCGGCGACGAGCTTCGCGCCCAGGGGCCCGGCGAGTACTCGCAGCGCGTGCTCGCCCGCACCGCGGGGGCGGCCGCCGTGCTGCTCGTCGACCTCGATGTGATCGACCCCGCCTTCGCGCCCGCCGTCGCCGCCCCCGAGGTGGCCGGCCTGCTCCCGCACGAGGCGATCACGCTGCTGCGCTCGCTGGCCGGGACGGCCTTCGCCGGCTTCGAGCTGACGGGCTACGCCCCCGAGCGCGAAGGGCCCGCGCAGACCACGGCGGTGCTGGCCTCGAACCTGGTATGGGAGATGCTCGCGCTCCGGGTACTGTCCGCGCCATGAACGATCAGAGGGTGCGCCGCCGGGTGGTGGCCCACGGACAAGTGCAGGGCGTGTTCTTCCGCGACACCGTCAGCAGCGAGGCCGAGAGCCGAGGCGTTGCCGGGTGGGTGCGCAACCGCGACGACGGCACCGTGGAGGCCGTTTTCGAGGGCGACCCCGACGCCGTGCAGGCGATGGTCGACCTCTGCGGCAGCGGCCCGGACAGTGCCGAGGTGGCCAAGCTGGAGGCCGGCGAGGAGGAGCCCGAGGGCCTGTCGGGCTTCGAAGTCCGGTAGTCGCCGCTAGCGCCTGCAGCGCACGGTCTTCGTGCGCCGCGGCAGGCGGCCGTCGCGCAGCCGAGCCACGATCCGCACCCGCACGCGGCGCGGCGTGCGCCGCAGCTTCCAGCGGATGCGGAAGGGCGATTTGCGGTCCGTCCTCGTGCGCTTTCGCACCGCGATGCGCGCCCGCAGGACCAGGGGCTCGTCGATGCCGGCGAGCCGGCCGCGCACGCGGCGGTTGCCGCAGCGCGCCTTGACCTTCAGCCGCGGCCGGCGCGGCAGACGCGGAGGCGTGGAGTCCCGCAGGGCGATCAGCCCGCCGAGCGCACCCACGTAGGCCGTCCCGTTGTCGGGTCCGATGGTGACGGGGGCGTAGTTGTTGTTGTGGCCGAGGCCGTACCCCGCAAGCTGCTTCCACACGGTGCGGCCGTTGCGAAAGTTCAGCGCAGTGAGGTACCACGGGTCGTCGCTGCGGCCGGGGGGCTTGGTGTAGGTGTAGACCAGCCCGCCGTCGAGCGAGACCTTGGGTACCACCGACGGCGCCCGCTCCTCCGACCTCCAGATCTTCGGGCAGCGGCGCAGGCCGCGCCGCACGTCCACGCGCTCGAGCCCCGGCTGGGTCGTGCGCCCGGATTGCACGGACGGCGGCCCGGTGTAGCCGTAGTTGTTCTCGGCGATGAGCGACCGGTTGACGGCGATCAGCGACTGGTCGTCCGAGCTGGCGCCCTTGCTGAACACCGGCGTGGCGCACACCGTGCGCGACCGGCCGCCCGTGCTTCGCCCGCGCCGCATCACCACGACGCGGATCGGGTCCGCGTTGTCGGTGATCGCCGCCAACCCGGGGCCGAACAGGGTGGGCGTCGTGCCCGAGCCCCGCTGGGTCTGGCCCGGCTTCTTTTGATCGTCGTTGGCGTAGCCCTCGCGCCAGACCGTGTCGATGCCGCCCGGGGTCGCCTCGAAGCGGTACAGCGCCTTGTCGGTGACGATGTAGACGCCGTTCTCCTCGTCGACGGCGAAGGAGTTGCCGATCGGCTCGCCCAGCGCACGGCTGCGCACGGCTCCGGTCCGCGGGTCGACCCAGCCGACCACACCTCCCTTGGTGGCGAACCACAGGCGTCCCGACCAGTCGGGCAGCGTCGAGATGACGCCGTCCCCCGACGGCACCGCGCCGCGGATGTCGTAGGAGGCCTGGACGTCCCGCGCCCCGGCGACCACGAGGATGCGCCGGTCGGTGGTAGCAAGGACGGCCCGGTCGCGGTTGTCGAGGTAGAAGTAGCCGCCGCCGGTGAAGTCCTGGAACGGGTTGGCGCTGGGCTGGCGGAGCGGCAGCGGCATCTCCTCGATCGCCGCCAGCGAATTGGGGTCCATCACCACGAGGGTGGGCCGCAGGAACCCGACGCAGACGGTCACGATGCGCCCGCGCGAGTCGAAGGTGACCGAGCCGCAGTCCGCCGTCTTGAGCGTCGAGGTCTGGCGCATCCCGTGGCCGAGCGGGCCCAGGCCGCGCGAGGTGTCGGTTTGGTAGGCGTCCTGGTGTAGGTTCGAGCGGTCGTTCCGCGCCATGAACGGGTGTCGCGGCGGGGCGGGGGAGCGCAGCGGCCGCGAGTCGAACGGCGCGCCGCTGAAGTCCGACGCCTCTCCCCTGGGTCCGTCGGGGATGGGGGCAGCGGCCGCCGACGCGGGCGCTACGACGGCTAGCACGGTCAGGGCCACGAGGGTCCGGCGCACCGCGCCATTGTGACGCTTTTGGCCTACTCGTAACCCCGTTCACCCTCGGCGCACGGACGCCGCCGTAGCTTCGCCGCCGTGGTCGAGCTCACCCGGGGACAGCTGGTCGCCTGGGCCGTGGCCGCGGCGATCGCGGTCTTCGCGGCGGTGCGCCTGCTGGCCCCTGGCGGGGGCTCGCCCTCGCAGCCGCCGCCGGTAAGGGTCGGCCCCTCGTCGGGCCCGGCGAAGCAGGGCCTGTACGTACACGTCGCAGGAGCGGTGCGCCGGCCCGGGCTGTACCGGCTGCCGGGCTCCGCGCGGGTGGGGGCGGCCCTTGAGCGGGCGGGAGGCCCACTCCGCCGCGCGGACCTCTCGGCCGTGAACCTGGCGGCCTCGGTCGAGGACGGGCAGCAGATCAAGGTGCCCAAGGTGGGGGAGAGGCCGGCGGGAGCGCCGGCCGCGGCGCCCGGCGACGCCGCGGGAGCCGCCGCGGGCGGAGCCGGCGGGTCCGCCGGCGCGAAGCTCAGCCTGGCGTCGGCGACGGTCGAGCAGCTGGACCAGCTGGACGGAATCGGCCCGACTCTCGCCAAGCGCATCGTGCAGTTTCGCGAGCGGAAAGGAGGCTTTCGCTCGGTCGAGCAGCTGCGCGACGTCGAGGGAATCGGTGAGAAGCGCTTCGCTGCGCTGCGGGAGGCGGTGGGGCCCTGAGCGCCGCCGAGGGGCCGGCGCGGGCGGTCGCCGGCGATGCGCCGCCCCGTCGATCGCCGCGCGGGGCGCCGCCGCGTCGGTCGGCGCTCGATCCCCGCCGGCGGCCCGCCCATGCCGCGCTCGCCGCCTTCGTCGCCGGCCTGCTCGTGTGCGGGGCGCCCGCCGAGGCGCTGGCGCTGGGCGCCGCTCTCCTGATCGCCGCCGGGGCGGGGCTGCGCGCGGAGGGCCTGGCGGTGGCGTTGGCCGCCGCCCTCGTCGCCGGCGCGGCGTTCGGGTCGCTCCGCCTGGCCGCGGTCGACCGGGCCGGCGAACGCCTGGCCGAAGGCGCTCGCATCGAGGGTCGGGCGCACCTGCTCGAACGCCCGCGACGCTCGGCCTTCGGCAGCCGCGCCGCGGTCGAGCTGATTGCCGGTTCGGGCGCAGGGATGCGGTTGCAGGCCCGCTCGCACCAGTATCTGCGCTGGCCGGCGGGCGCCGATCCCGGCTGGGAGCTGCGAGTACGAGGACGGTTCGCTTCCGTCGCGGCCGTGAGCAGGCGCCCGCGAGGCACGGGTGGCTTCGACGCCGGGGCCTACCTGCGCTCGCGCGGGCTCGCGGGTGAGCTGCAGCTGGACGCGGTGGCCGCCTCAGGTCGCTCGCGCGGCGGGCTCGCCGGCGCCGTGGACAGCATGCGCGGTCGCGCCGAGCGGGCCATCGGGCGGGGGTTCTCGCCGTCCGAGGCGGCCCTTTTGCGCGGGATGGTCCTCGGCCAGGACGAGGCCATCGACGAGGACGTGCGCGACAGCTTCCGCGCCAGCGGCCTGGCCCATCTACTGGCGGTGAGCGGTCAGAACGTCGCGTTGCTGTGCGCGCTGGCGTTGCCGCTGGTGGCGGCGCTCGGCGCCGGGTCTGGCGTCCGCGTGGCCGCGCTGCTCGGCCTGATCGCGGTGTACGTCCCGCTGGCGGGGGCCGGGCCGTCCCTGCAGCGGGCCGGCGTCATGGGCGCGGCCGCCCTGGTGGCCATGGCGGCATCGCGGCCCGCCTCGCGAGTCTATGCGCTGCTGCTGGCGGCCGCGGCCACCCTGGCCCTCAACCCGCGGGCAACGGGCGACGTCGGTTGGCAGCTGTCGTTAGCGGCGGTGGCGGGGATCATCGTGCTGGCGCCGCAGCTGCGGCGGCGGCTGGGCCGCCTGCCCCGACCGCTGGCCGAGGGGGTGGCGGTCACGGTGGCCGCGACCCTCGCCACCGCGCCGCTCGTGGCGCACCACTTCGGCTCCTTCTCCGCCGTCAGCCTGCCGGCGAACGTGCTGGCCCTGCCCGTCGTCCCGGTGATCATGTGGGCCGGGATGCTCGCCACGGCGGCTGGCCAGCTCGCCGTCCTGGGCCCTCCCTTCGATGTCCTGGGGAACGGTGCAGCGGCCGTGCTGGGCCAGCTCGCCGCACCTCTGCTGGGCTTCCTGGCGAACCTGGCCGAGCGCTTCGCCGAGCTTCCGGGCGCTCAGCTGCCGCTGCCGCTGGGCTCGCGCGCGGCGGTGGCCGCGGCGTATCTCCTCAGCGCCTTGGGCGTTTGGGCGGCTCGGGGTGCGGCACGCAGCTTCGAGAGGAGCCTCGGCCGCCGCCTCGGCGCGAGGTGCGCCGCGGCCGAGGCCCTCTGGGGCTCCCTCTCCCGCGGCACCCGTCGCGCGCTGCTCGGCCTGCTCGGCGCCGCGGCAATCCTCCTGGGCGTCGTCGGCCTCGGACGCGACCCGCCCCCGGATGAGCCAACGGTCTCCTTCCTCGATGTCGGGCAGGGCGACGCCACGCTGATCCAGGCGCCCGACGGGTCGGCGGTCCTCTTCGACGGCGGCCCCCCCGAGGGCGGCGTGGTTCGCCGCCTGCGTCGCGCGGGGGTGCGGCGCCTGTCGCTCGTGGTGGCCACCCACCACTCGCGCGACCACCACGGCGGCCTGCCGGCGGTGCTGTCCGAGCTCCCGGTGGACCTGTTCCTGAACGGAGGCGACGGCACCGACGACCCCGCTTTTCGCGCGCTGGAGCGAACGGCGGCGCGCCGGCGCATCCGAAGTATCCCGGCACGGGCCGGGCTCGTCCTGCGCGCGGGCTCGATCGCCGTGCGGGTGCTCTCGCCGCCGCCGCGCCCGCCGGGACCGCCGCCCGAGGACCCCAACCCGCGGGCGGTGGTCGCGCTCGTCGAGGTGAGCGGGATGCGGCTGTTCCTGTCGGCCGACGCCGAGAGCGAGGCCCTGCTGCCCCTGGACCTCCCGGCGGTGGACGCGATGAAGGTCCCCCACCACGGCAGCGCCGATCCCGGCCTTCCCCAGGTACTGCGGCGGCTGCGGCCCCGCGTGGCCTCGATCCCGGTGGGCGAGAACACCTACGGGCACCCGACCTCGTCCACGCTGCGCTCCCTGCGGGCCGCCGGCGTGCGGACCTTTCGCAACGACCGCGACGGCACGGTGAAGGTGGGCCTCCACGGCGGTCGCCTCGACGCCGCGTCCGAACGCTAGGCGTCGGCGCCCGGGCCTATGCTCACCACGTGGCCGAGCTGAAGCCCGTTTACCTCGTCTGCGGCGACGACGACGCCAAGGTCGACGCCTGGCGGGCGCGGGTACGGATGCGTGCCGAAGACGAACGCGGGCCCGGAGGACTGGAGGGCTTCGACGCCCGCCAGAACCCGCCCGAGGAGGTGGCCGCGGCCCTCTCCGAGCTGACGTTCGACACCGGGACGCGCTACCTGCTGGTCGACGACGCGGGCGCCTGGAAGGCCGGCCAGCTCGAGCCGCTCGAGCGCGCGCTGGCCCGGCCCGTGCCCGACACGGTGCTCGTGCTGGTGGTCCGCGGGAAGGCCCTCAAGGGGCTGACGAAGATCGTCGAGGCCACGGGAGGGGAGAGTCGCGAGTACCCGGCGCCCAAGCCCTGGGAGCTGCCCCGCTGGACGGTCGAGCGCGCACGCGAGCTCGGGCTGACGATCGACAAGGACGCCGCCCGGGCGCTCGTCGACACCGCCGGGCCCAGCCAGCAGGCGCTCAGCCGCGAGCTCGAGAAGCTCGCCCTGGCGATCCACCCGCGGGCGGCCATCACGCCCGAGGACATCGCCGAGCACGCATCCGGAGGTGCCGCGCCCCGGGCCTACGACCTGGCCGACGCGGTGGCGGCCGGTGACGTGCGGGCGGCGCTCGCGCTGGGCGAGGAGCTCGTCGCCTCGGGCGAGCGTCCCGCCGGGCTCGTATTCCCCGTGGTCCGCTCGCTACGGCAGGTGCACGGCGCGGTGCGCCTGCTCGACTCCGGGGCCTCGGAGAGGCAGGCCGCCGGGAAGCTCGGCATGCCGCCCTGGCTGGCCAAGAAGACACTGGCCAAGGCGCGCGGCGCCGACCGCGCCGCGCTCGAGCGCGCGCTGTGCGTGTTCGCCCAGCTCGAGGTCGGGCTGCGCGGCGACAGTCCGCTCGACGAGGAAACGGCCTTCTCGCTGGCGCTGGTCGAGGCCGCCGGCTAGAGCGCGCGACCGTCTCCTCGGGGGCGGGTTCTCAACCTCGCGCGCAGCGCCCTCGCCCGCCACTCGCTCTCCGCCTATGAGCAGCCGGGTCTCCACCGGCTGCTCGGGCTACATCGGGCTCTTGCCCCGGGCCCGACGTCCCTTGGAGGCGCTCTTGTTGGTCGCCTTGCGCGACGACGAGAACGGCTTCTGGAGTAGGCGCCCGATGGGCCCCGGCGCCTTGCCGCCGGCGCGCTGGCCGGCGCCGAGCGTCCGGTCTACGCCTCGCTGTGGGCCTCGCGACAGGCGCGGGACCAGAAAGGCCAGGATCAACAGCAAGACACAGACTCCGATTACGACGCCGATTACCACGGTTTGGGGCTCCTCCCTTTGACTGAGGGAGACCTACCCAAATTCAGGTGGACTCAGTCGCCGCGGGCCAGGTGGGCGGCGCGGGACTTCTTGCGGGCCCCTGAGTTGCGGTGCAGGGCGCCCGCGCTGACGGCCTTGTCCACGCGCGAGGTGAGCAGCCTGTGCTCGGCCTCGACCTTCTCGGAGTCCCCGGCCTCGACGGCGTCGCGCAGGCGGCGGAACGAGGTCTTCACCTGCGAGGTGTAGCGGCGGTTCTCCTCGCGCTCGCGTTCCGTTCGGAGGATCCGCTTTTCTTGTGACGCGATGTTGGCCATTTGCGCCCGGCGAGTCTAGCGACACCCGTTGCCCTCTCAGACGCAGAGCGGCGAGGGGCGCCGCCTCGCGCGCAGCACCGCCTTCTTCTCCTTCGCCACGGGTCTCTCGCGGGTCATGGGGCTGGTCAGGGAGGTCGTCGCGGCGAGCCTGTTCGGGGTCTCCGGGGCCATGTCGGCGTTCACGATCGCCTTCCAGGTGCCGAACCTGATGCGCGCCCTCTTCGCCGACTCCGCCCTGCAGGGCGCCTTCATCCCGGTCTTCACCGAGCTGCTGGAGAAGGGCGAGCGCAAGGAGGCGTTCCGGATAGCCTCCAGCCTCTTCTTCGGGATCATGATCCTGCTCGGGGTGGTGACGGCGGTGTTCGTGCTGTTCGCCCGCCCGATCATGGGGCTGTTCGCACCGGGCTTCGACGACGACCCCGCGCTCGCCGACCTGACGGTGAGCCTGGCCCAGCTGATGTTCCCGATCGTGATGCTGCTCGCGCTGAGCGGCGTGACGGTTGGGATGCTCAACTCCTTCGAGCACTTCAGCGTCCCCGCGCTCGCGCCCATCGCGTGGAACGCGGTGATCATCGCCTCGATCCTCGGCCTGCAGCCGGTGCTCTCGGAGCAGGACGAGATCTACGCCTACGCCATCGGCGTGCTGGCGGGGACGGTCGTGCAGTTCGTGCTCCCGCTGCCGTGGCTGAGGGGCAGGGGGGGCCACATCAGCCTGACCATCGACTGGCGCGACGAGCGCGTGCGGCGCGTGCTCAAGCTGATGTTCCCGGTGACGATCGCCCTGGGGCTGATCAACCTCAGCTTGCTGATCAACTCGCTGTTCGGCACGCTCGTCTCCCAGAGCGCACCGGCCGCGATCGACAAGGCCTTCCGCATCTACCAGCTACCCCAGGGGCTGTTCTCGATCTCCATCGCGACGATCCTGTTTCCCACCCTGTCGCGGCTGGCCGCGCGCGGGGACCGCGACGGCCTGCGCCGGACGATGGGCAACGGCGTGCGCCAGATCTGCCTGCTGCTGATCCCCAGCGCGGTGCTGATGGGTGTGCTGGCCGAGCCCATCACGCGGCTGGTCTTCCAGCGCGGTGTGTTCGACGCGGAGGCCACGGACCTGGTGACTGAGGCTCTGGTCTGGTGGTCGATCTCCCTTCCCTTCCAGGGCGTGAGCCTGCTGTTCTCGCGCACCTTCTTCAGCCTGCAGAGGCCGTGGCTGACCACCGCCCTCAGCGGCGCCAACCTCGTGGTCAACGCGGCGGTGGCCGCGGCGCTGTACGCGCCGCTGGGGATCGCTGGAATCGTGCTCGGGACCGTCGCCGGCACGGTGGTCATGTGCGTGGCCCAGGGAGTTGTGCTGCGCGGCGACCTCGGCGGGGTAGAGGGCGCGCGGACGATCGGTGGCGCGGCCCTGATGCTCTTTGCCTGCTTGCCCCTGGCTGCGGTGGCGTACCTGGGCTGGCACCTCCTCGACGAGGTGCTCGGACGCTCGCTGCCCGCGCAGGTCGCATCGGTCGGAGTGGGGCTCCTGGCCGGCCTTGCCGCCTACGCGGCGTCGGTCTGGGCGCTTCGCATCCCCGAGGCGAGGCAGATCCGGGTGCTCCTGCGCCGCACGTAACGGACGAACGGCGGTGCTCCGCCGGCCGACACCCGGCCTGCGCTCCGGCGTTAGCCTCGGCGGGATGGCCTCGCCGGCTCCCAACACGCGCAACTTCTCGATCATCGCGCACATCGACCACGGCAAGTCGACCCTGGCCGACCGCATCCTCGAGGTAACCGGAGCGATCGATGCGCGCGACCACCGCCCGCAGCTGCTCGACTCGATGGAGCTCGAGCGCGAGCGCGGTATCACGATCAAGGCGCAGGCCGTGCGCGTGGAGTACACGGCTCAGGACGGCCAGCTGTACCGCCTGCACCTGGTCGACACGCCGGGCCACGTGGACTTCAGCTACGAGGTCTCGCGTTCGCTGGCCGCCTGCGACGGCGCGCTGCTGGTGGTCGACGCCTCGCAGGGCGTCGAGGCCCAGACGGTGGCCAACACCTACCTGGCCGTCGACGCCGGGCTGGAGCTCATTCCCGCGCTGAACAAGATCGACCTGCCCGGCGCCGAGCCGGAGCGCGTGGGTGCGGAGATCGCGGAGCTGCTCGGCGAGGAGGCCGACGAGGTCCTGCGCTTCTCGGCCAAGACCGGCGACGGCGTGGACGACCTGCTCGAGGCCGTGGTCCGGAGGGTTCCGCCCCCCGGGGGCGACTCCGACGCGCCGCCGCGCGCGCTGATCTTCGACTCCGAGTTCGACCAGTACCGCGGGGTGATCGCCTACATCCGGGTGGTCGACGGCGAGCTGCGCAAGGGCGAGGCGATCCGGGCCATGCAGACCGGGACCCAGGCCGACGTCGACGAGATCGGCTTCTTCGGCCCCCGCATGACGCCGGCCGACTCGCTGAAGGCGGGCGAGGTCGGCTACCTGATCACCGGCATCAAGGACGTCTCCCTGCTGCGTGTGGGCGACACCCTTACCTCCGAGCGCGAGCCGGCGGCCGAGCCGCTCCCCGGCTACCAGGAGGTCAAGCCGATGGTGTTCTGCGGGCTGTTTCCCGTCGACACCGACCAGTTCTCCGACCTTCGCGACGCCCTTGAGAAGCTCTCGCTCAACGACGCCGCGCTGTCGTACGAGCCCGAGACCAGCCAGGCGCTGGGCTTCGGCTTTCGCTGCGGGTTCCTCGGCCTGCTGCACATGGACATCGTCCGCGAGCGCCTCGAGCGCGAGTACGACCTCGAGCTGCTGGCCACCACGCCGAACGTCGAGTACGAGGTGGAGCTGACCGACGGTGAGACGATCTCCGTGCACTCGCCCAGCGAGATGCCGGTCGACCGCACGAAGATCGCCGAGATCCGCGAGCCCTACATCCGCGCGACGTTGCTCTCCCCCAAGGAGCACGTCGGCGCGGTGATGGAGCTGTGCCAGGACCGCCGCGGCGTACACGCGGGCATGACCTTCCTCTCCGAGCGGCGCGTCCAGCTCCAGTACGACCTGCCGCTGGCTGAGATCGTGCTCGACTTCTACGACCAGCTGAAGTCGCGCACCAAGGGCTATGCGTCGCTCGATTACGAGCTGATCGGCCTGCGGCCCTCAGACCTCGTGCGGCTGGACATCCTGCTCGCCGGCGACCAGGTCGACGCGCTGTCGATGGTCGTCCACCGCGACAAGGCCTATCCCGCCGGGCGCGCCCTCACCGAGCGCCTGCAGAAGCAGATCCCGCGCCAGCAGTTCGAGGTGGCCATCCAGGCCGCCATCGGCACCAAGATCATCGCCCGCGAGTCGGTCAAGCCGATGCGCAAGGACGTGATCGCCAAGTGCTACGGCGGCGACGTCTCGCGTAAGCGCAAGCTGCTGGAGAAGCAGAAGGCGGGCAAGAAGCGCATGAAGCAGGTGGGGCGCATCGAGGTTCCCCAGGAGGCCTTCCTCTCGGTGTTGCAGCTGGGCGACGACAACTAGCGCCGGGCGGCCGTGTGCCGCCCAGCGCGGCCGTTCTCTAGCTGACGCGGAAGAACCGCATGCCCACCCGGCCGTCCTCGTCGCTCACGTAGAGCGTACGGCCGTTGGGGCCCTCGGCGATGCCCTCGATGCGCTGCTCGCCGCCGCCCATGGTCTTCACGTGCTTGGCCTTGGCGACCTTGTTCTTCGAGCGGTCGTTGATCTTGAAGCGCCAGTGCTGGGACAGCGCCCCGGCGCCCTCGGGGTAGTTGTCGATGAGCATCGACTTCTTGTCGACGGCGTCGAGGTTGCCGACCACGCAGTCGTATTCGTTGTTGCCCCGGTAGGTCATGGCCCGGAAGCCGACGGGCTCGTCGGCCGAGCCCGGGCCCTCCAGCTGCCACACGCCCGCGACGACCGGGAACTTCTTGCCCTCGAACCAATCGGGCACGCCGGCCAGCTCGATGAAGACCGGCGCTCCGGTCGCTGTGACCGGGAAGCGCAGGCCCAGGAGCAGGTTCCCGTTGGGGCGAAAGGCGGCACCCTCGATGTTGAAGGCGTAATCGCCCTTCTTCAGGCGCTTGGCCCACTTCTTGCCCTTCTTGTTGCCCGCCTTGCGGGCGCCGTTGACGAAGGCCTTCTGCATCTCCTTCGACGGGCGGATCAACTCGATGTCGCTGGCCGCAAGGGCGTCGTTGATGGCGCGGTGCAGACGGAACTTGTCCCTCATCACGTGCATCTGCACGCCGCCGTTCTCGCCTGCCGAGACCGCGTCGTCCTGGCGGAAGCGAGCCATCCACTGGCGCTCGACCTGAAGCGGGCCGCGCTTCTTGCCGTAGTGGGACGCGATCACGTACGTGTAGTCGCCGTGCGTCGCCGAAGCCTCTGAGTCGTCGGTCTTGCCCGTGTCGTCGCCGCAGTCGATGGGCACGTGGCGGTGCTCCCAGCCTTCGGTGAGCTTCTTGCCCTTCTTGTGGCCGAGCAGGCCGACGGCCTCGTCGAGGTGCCCCTCGTCGAGGAAGATGAAGTAGGCGATGTCCCAGTCGTTGGCCTTGAGAACCTCTTTGGAGGTGCACGGCGCGAGGTCGGAGGCTTCGTTGCTCTCTAGTTCAAGATCGACGGATTCCACGGGTCCAAAGTATGAGAGCCGGCGCTCCTTGGCAAGGCCAGCGAAGTCTTAGGCACCATTTAGGGCACGGCCGTAGCTTGCCCGGCGTGTCCACCACCGCTGAGGCACCGGCTACCGAGCAGACCACCGACTCGCTGCAGCTGTTCCTGGACGGCATCGCCAAGACCAAGCTGCTGACGGCCGCCGACGAGGTCGCGCTGTCCAAGCGCGTGGAGCGCGGCGATCTGGCCGCCAAGGACCACATGGTGCAGGCCAACCTGCGGCTGGTGGTCTCGATCGCGAAGCGCTACCGCAACCAGGGCCTCGAGTTCATGGAGCTGATCCAGGAGGGCTCGATCGGCCTGGTCCGCGCGGTGGAGAAGTTCGACTACCGCAAGGGCTTCAAGTTCTCCACCTACGCCACCTGGTGGATCCGGCAGGCCATCTCCCGCGCGATCGCCGACAAGTCGCGCACCGTCCGCATCCCGATCCACATCAACAACGTGCTCAACAAGCTCGACGGGGTGCAGCGCCGCCTGCAGGCCGAGGGCGGGGACCGCGAGCCCACGATCGAGGAGATCGCCGCCGAGGTCGGCATCGACCCCGAGGAGGCCGACCTGATCATGCGTGCCGCCCAGGCCCCGGTCTCCTTGGAGAAGCCGGTCGGCGACGATGGCGACGCCGCCACGCTCGGCGAGCTCATCCCCGATCAGAGCGCCGGCTCGCCCTTCGACCTCGCCGCGGAGCGCCTCTCGCGCGACCGCCTGGCCGAGGCGATGGAGAACCTCTCCTACCGCGAGCGCCGCGTCATCGCGCTGCGCTGGGGGCTCGGAGGCGAGCAGCCGCGCAACCTCGACGAGGTCGGCCGGATCTTCGGGCTGACCCGCGAGCGCACCCGGCAGATCGAGGACGGCGCGCTGCGCAAGCTGGCCTCGCTGGCCGAGACGCAGGCGCTGCGCAACGCCGCCTAGCCCGTCCCGGGCGCGCGTCCTTCTGGCCTCGGCTCCGCGGGATGCCTAGAGGCGCTCCAGGCGCTTGGCGGGCTCGCCGAGGGCGCGTGCCGAAGCGGCGATGTCGGCCCACGGGTCCGCACCGCGGTCCAGCACGTTGGCGACCGTGTAGCGCCGGGCGCTGAGCTTCTCGTCCGACAGCTCCTCCCAGGGCAGCGGCGCCGCCACCGGAGCCTCGGGCCTGGCCCGAGCCGAGTAGGGCGCGACGACGCTCATCCCGCGCGTGGCCCGCACGTCGATGAGGATCCGCCCGCCGCGCTTGTCCTTGTACCACTCGAGCGTCACCAGCTCGGGCTCGCGTTCGATCAGCTTCTCCGCGACGCCCCGCGCGAACGCGCGCACCGCGGGGTGCTCCTGGCGGCGCTGGAGGGCCACCACCACGTGGATGCCCTTCGAGCCGGTGGTCATAGCGTGGGGCTCCAGGCCCAGCTCGCGCAGCAGCTCGCCGAGGGCGAGCGCCGCCGAGCGCGCCGCACCGAAGTCTCCCTCGGGCGGGTCGAGGTCGAAGACCATGCGGTCGGGCTGGTCGAGGCGGTCGGCGCGGCTCGGCCAGTGATGAACGGTCACGGCGTTCTGCCCGGCCAGGTAGACCAGGGTCTCGGCCCGGTTGGCCATCACGTGTACGACGCTGCCGCCCTGCTTGGGAACCTCCACGCGGTCGACCCAGTCGGGGAAGTGGTCGGACGCGTGCTGCTGGAAGAAGCCCTTGTCCTCGATGCCCCGCGGGTA
>DATHAQ010000050.1:0-2088 GCA_035296565.1 Thermoleophilaceae bacterium | reverse complement strand
CCCGCAGCTCCGCCAGCGAGGACTCTCTCGTATCGTCATCGGCCATCCTCGCTCACCTTCCAGGCGCTGATGATCCGCCTGTTCGCCCCACGCCACGTGTAGGTGACCAGGAAGTAATCGTCGTCCACGCGACCGAGCGCCCGACGGCGGGTCTCGCCATGGTCCTGACGGGGGGCGGAGTCCGGCGTGAAGCGCAACATCCCGGGGCGTCGTGGTAACGCCCCGGCCGGGAACCACGATCCGGGATGGGGCGATGTCGGGCGGCACGCATCTTCGTCTGGAGGAAAGGGAGCGGCTGGCCGTGCTGAAGGCCGAGGGGCTGAGCCTGCGGGCGATCGCGCGGGCACTCGGCCGGGCGGCCTCGACCGTCAGCCGCGAGCGGCGGCGGAACGCGCTGCCGAAGGGCGGCTACCTGCCGGTGCACGCGGAGGGCTGCTACCGCGAGCGGCGGCAACGCCCCGCCGTCCTCGAGCGTGACGCCAAGCTCGCCCGGTTCGTCCGCGAGCGGCTGCTCGAGGGCTGGACGCCGGAGCAGATCGCCGGCTGGCTGAAGCGGGGCGAGGAGCGCGGGCTGCGCGCCGTTTCCGCCGAGACGATCTACGCCTTCGTCCACCGCGCCGGGCAGAAGGCCGAGAAGCTCTGGCGGTTGCTGCCGCGCGGGCGCGCTAGGCGCGGCCGGAGGCGGGCCCGCCCGCCGCGGACCACGATCGCCGGGCGGCGCTCCATCCACGACCGGCCCGAGGCCGTCGAAGGGCGCCGCGAGGCGGGACATTGGGAGGGCGACCTGCTGATCTGCAAGCGGACCCGGCCCGTCCTGGTCCTCAAGGAGCGCAAGACCCGGTTCGTGCTCGCGGCCAGGCTCGCCGGCAAGTCGGCGGCGGAGACCGTGGCCATCATGATGGCGGTGTTCCGGCGGCTCGACCCGCGCCTGCGGTCCTCGATCACCTTCGACAACGACACCGCGTTCGCCCGCCACGGGCTGCTGGCGAGCGCCTGCGCCATGACCACCTGGTTCTGCGACGCCTACGCTTCCTGGCAGAAAGGGGCGGTGGAGAACGCGAACGGGCGGCTGCGTCGCGACCTGCCGCGGGACCTCGACCTCGACAGCCTGACCGACGCGGAGCTGCAGGAGATCGTGCTCAGCCACAACCTGACGCCGCGGAAGTGCCTCGGCTTCCTCACCCCGCTCCAGGCGCTGCTCGGGGAGCTTGGCAGAGATGTCCAGATCTGCTTCGCTTAACCCGTTGCGCTTCGCTCCGGAATCCACCGGCGACGCACAAGAACGGCATCTCGGCCCGGCAGCTGTGGCAGCAGCTCGGGCTCGGCTCCTACAAGTCGGCCTGGCTGCTGGTGCGCAAGCTGCGCCGGGCGATGGTCGACCCGGAGCGGGAGCCGCTCGCCGGCCTGGTCGAGGTCGACGAGAGCAGCATCCCTTTTCGCGCCAAGGATGAGCCGGTCCGGCCCGGCCGGTCGCACGACGGCAAGCTCCTCGTCGCCGGCGCGGTCGAGATCAAGGGCAAGGGGCCGGGCCGGATTCGGCTCGCGGCGATCGAGGACTACTCGGCGGTCGCGCTCGGCGCCTTCGTCGCCGCCGCGATCGCCGCCGGCAGCACCGTGGTGAGCGACGGCTGGTCGGGCTACGCCAGGCTCAAGGACGTCAAGCACGACCCGAAGGTGATCGGCGACGCGCCGGCCCATCAGGTGCTGCCCTGGGTGCACCGCGTCTTCGCCAACGCCAAGCGGTGGGCGATGGGCGTCTACCACGGGCTGCGGTCGGCGCACCTCCAGGCCGGACCCTGGCCTCGGGCCGGCGAGCCGGACCCGGGGCTCGACGAGTTCGTGTTCCGCTCCGACCGTCGGCGCGACCCCGCCGGGGCGTTCGAGCGTCTCCTCGGCCTCAGCCTCACCCTCCAGCCCACCACCTACCAGATGTTGGTAGGCAGGAACTAACGGGATAAGCCATACCGCTCTTTCGCGAACCCCTCGTGGACAAGCCGCGCCGAGCTACCCTCAGCGCAGCCGTGCTGGACGGCGACGAGCTGCTCGGAGGCGGCGGCGCAGCGCCCTCAGGCCACAGCCCGACACGCC
>DATHAQ010000049.1:0-40083 GCA_035296565.1 Thermoleophilaceae bacterium | reverse complement strand
GCTTGGAATTCGCTGCGGTCGAGCTCGCCGCTATGCCGGCCCATGAAGCCGTGAGTCAGCACTGAGGTGGTGTATTCCCAGGTGGTCATCGTCGCCATGTTGGGGGGAAAGCGGAGTTCAGGCAAAGGTGCTGGCACCACTGTGTAGACCGAATGTTGAGGGTCTCGCCGGAGTTTTCGAGTGTCGCTATTACGCCGCCGCCTCCTTGCAGCGCCGCAGACGGGCCTGGGGCAGATGGGCCGATGGAACGTCGAGGTTCAACGCCTCCTCGATTCGCGCGAGGCGGCGTACGGCGCCGGGCAAGAACGACCTTCTACTGCAACAGTGGTATTGCGGAGGAGGCGGGCCTGGGCCACTCTGTCCTCAGGCCCCACCGCCGCGCACGTGACCGGACTCTCGCCCCGCCCGTACCCTCGGGCGCACGTCCGAATCGTGTCGGCCGGTGGGGCCGTTCTCTTTCCGCTCCCTGGGCTCGAGCTTCTGCGCCCACTCGGGGCCGGTCTGCTCGACGCCCATGACCTCCTCCAGTAGCTCGGGCGCGGAGGAAGAACGAGCCGGCCTGAAGCGCGGGGGCGAAGGTCCAGACGTACCAGCTCCTCGCCCTCGTCAGGCAGACGTCGGCGTCGGGTCGGGGACTCGAGCACGTTGCCCGCGGCCTCGACCACTCCGCGGAGAGGATGCGGCGGAAGCGTCAGTGCCCGGGCAGGGCTGAAGCTGCCGTCGTCGGCTGCCCGCTTGAGCGCACCCAGCAGCAGGCTGACCTCGCCCCACCGACGATCGGCGCGGTAAACGCCGCGGATGGCCTCGACCACCTGCTCCCCAGCTTCCTCGGCCAGCGGGATCAGGTCGGCGACGATGCTCCCGCGTTCGCCCGCACAAACGCGCGCTCTTGCTCCTCAGCAGCGCGTAGCGCTCCCACTCCTGCAATGCGTTCGCTTCTTCCATGCGTTTCCTAGCTCCTCTTGTTGTGGTGTTCGCGGGTGAACTTGGTCAACTCGCCGCGCCCTAGGGCCTCGTGCCACTTCCTCATGTCACGGGGCGACAGGTCCTCGAGGTCCAGAGGTTCGGGCTTGGCATCGCCGGCCACCTCGGCGGCGCCCTCGGGGTCGCCGTCCTCCAGGCGGGCGACCCAGCGAAGAACGTCCGCCGGGTCGTCGGGGGCCGGGGGCTCGTCGGGTTGCTCGCGGGCCAAGCGGTCGACGTCCTGTGGGGTTGTCGCGCCGAGCGCAGCTTCGAGCGCGTCGTCGTGGTTCATCGGGTTACTCCTGTCCTCGAACTTTCAGCATTGGCAACGGGGCGTAGGGCGATGGGCGGTGGAGCTGGTCGAAGAAGCGAGCCTGCTCCGTCTCGAACTCCAAGTAGTCGCGCCTCGAGAAGCGGGTCTCGAGCGCCGAGTCGTCACCGCCGGCTCCATGCTTCGGAATCGGCCTGCCCTTCGCCGGCAACGCCATCGCGGCCAACTTGCGGTGGCGGCGACTGGAAGCCGGGGTGCGTGGCGCGGCCTCCGAGTCGGTCACAGCGCGGGGTGCCTTCGCCCTCGCCTCCAGGTGGCGCTCAAGAGCAAGCGCCCTCTCGACTGAGCGGGTGCTGATACCCGTCTCAGCAGCGGCTTCGATGGCCGCGGTCTTCCACGGGTCGCGGGTGCTGCCGGCGCCCGGGGCGAAGGTCCGGGGTTTTGGCGAGTTCTGGAGGGCCAGGTGACGCCTCGCCGCACGTACCAGCCGTCGCGCCTCAGGCATCTTGCTCGGCCGGCCACGCTCCACTCTGCTCACAGAGCCGAATCCGCTCGGAAAATCCCATGGGCGCGCGCGAGTTGGGTTGTGGGCGGTGTAGGAATGCCGTCTGGGGTTCCGGTCCCCCCTCCCCGGGTGGCTCCTCCCTGCGACCGCCTTCGATTTTCTCTCCCAGAAACCGGGACAGGCGGTGTCCCCTCGCCGGTCTCGACCCGGGCTTCCCCACCCCCGCTCGAGCAGGGGATACTGGGTAGGCGATGTCGCAGGAGAACGTGGAGATCGTTCGACGTGGGACCGAACTGTGGCTGCGCGGGGACTTCGCAGGCTGGCTCGAGACGATCGACCCTGAGATCGGGTGGGACATCTCGGCCCACCCGCTCCCGGACGTTCCGAACCGGGGCCAGGGGCGCGAGGCGTTCGTCACCGACATGCTCGGCACCTACCTGAGCGGGTGGAATGATTACGCCGCCGAGATCAAGGAGGTTTCTGAGGCGGGCGAGCAAGTCATCCTCGTCTTGCACGAGACGGCGACGATGCGCGAGACGGGGGCCTCGTTGGAACGGGACCTCGTGCAGCTTGGGCAGCACGAGATGGCCGGGGCACTTTCCTGCGCGTCTTCCAGACGAAGCAAGAGGCCCTCGAAGCCGTGGGCCTGTCGGAGTAGGGACCTCACGCTGCCGCGTCCCTCGGCCTTGCCTCGAGCAGGCGGTGGAGGTCTTCCCACTTGACGCGTATTGCGCGGCCGGGGCCTCCGAGCTGGACCGTGGGGACGATGCCCTGGGAGATCAAGCGTCTGACGTGGGGCGGGAGAGCCCGAGCACCATCCCCACCTCCGCGATGTTCAGTAGCTCGCGCGGGTCGTCACCGTTGTCCATACCTTCCAAGGTACGTCATCGGTAGAACATTCGAACAATGAGGGGTGCGCTGCAGTTGCGCTGCAGTCGAGGGCCCCATCCTGGCGGTTCTGAGCGGTTCCCCAGCGGTCGAAACCGCTCTAGAAAGCCAAATCAGGCTCTGGGCCGGGGTGCCCCTCAGAACTCCACCTTCTTCACCGCGGACTTGATCTTGGCCAGGATCGCGTCGCCGAGCTCCTTGCCCTCGTCGGTGCGAAAGCCCTGCATGGCGGCGACGACGCCTGCCATCACCAGCGCGACCAGCAGGATCAGGGCGACGTACTCGACGGTCCCCTGACCCCGCTGACGGCGCAGCGCGGCCGCGGCTCGCAGACCCCTGGCGTGGACGGCTCCCAACAGGCGGTACATCACTCGTTCCTCCTTCGGTTGATCGGAGGGAGATCGTCCGCCGGGGCTGGTTACGAGACCAGACCTGCGTGTTACGAGATGGCGAGGGAAGTGCGCCGGTTCGCAGGCGGGCGCGCAGGACGGTCACACCTCAGAAAAGTCGTCAGCGCCCGAGCGATTTTTCCGAGAGGAGGGTCGTGTCGTGCCGGCAGGGTGTCCGGAGCGGAGCGGGAGCGCCGTGGGCAGGTGGTCCGCGCGGAGGCGTCGCACAAGCCCCGAGAACGCTCAGTCGCCTGACGGTTTTCCCGTAAGGGTGCCCGCGGTCGCGCGCCCGTCAGGCCGAGCCCGGAGCCAGATCAGACCGACCCCGGGGACTGCCCGCCGGCCAGCGGCCGACGGCGCGCCACTGCGGCGACGGCGAGGAGCAGGACCAGCAGACAAAAGTCGGCCGCAGAGCAAGGACAGCGCACGCTACTGCGAAGATGTCGCCGCGTGTGCGGCATCGCAGCGCTGCTCGACCCGGCCGGGGCCTCGGCCGCCGACGCCGGTGAGCGGATGGCGGACGCCCTGCGTCACCGCGGCCCCGACGGCCGCGCGGTGGAGCGCTTCGGCCCGACGACCTTGGTCAGCACCCGGCTGGCGATCATCGACGTGGAGGGCGGCGACCAGCCGCTCTTCTCCGAGGACCGGCAGGTCGCCCTGGTGGCCAACGGCGAGATCTACAACCACGTCGACCTCCGCCGGAGCCTCGAGGACATCGGCCACCGCTTCGCCACCGGCTCCGACTGCGAGCCCCTGGTGCACCGCTATAAGGAGCGCGGCCTCGACTTCCTGCGCGACGTCAACGGGATGTACGGGCTGGCGCTGTGGGACTCGCGCGAGGACCGCCTCGTGGCCGCCCGGGACCCGTTCGGTGTCAAGCCTGTGTACTGGTGGAGCGACGGAAGGCGCACGGCGGTCGCCTCGGAGGTGGGCGCGCTCATCGCCGCGGGTCTGGTGCGGCCGCAGATCGACCCCGTCGCACTCGACCACTACCTGGCGTGCCGCTTCGTGCCCGGCCCGCGCACGCTCTTCGAGGGCGTTCGCAAGCTCGCGCCGGGCGAGATGCTGGTCGCGAGGCCCGACGGCGCTCCGGAGCTCCACAGCTTCCGGGAGGCCCCCGGCCCGGAGCTGGACGAAGCCGGGCTCGCCGACGAGCTCGTTGGTCAGTTCACCGCGGCAGTGGAGCGTCAGATGATGTCCGACGTCCCCTACGGCGCCCTGCTGAGCGGAGGCGTGGACTCGGCGGCGATCGTCGCCGCGATGGCCCGGAGCTCCGACGAGCCGCCCAAGACCTTCACCGTCGGCTTCCCCGGCGCGGGCGAGGTCCTCGACGAGCGCGAGGCCGCCGCGCACAGCGCACGGCTGCTGGGCTCCGACCACCACGACACGGCGATGACCGAGGGCGACTACCTCAGCAAGCTGGCCGGCGCCGTGCGGCGCATGGAGGAGCCGTGCGGGATCCCCTCGGCGCCGGCGCTGTTCCAGCTCTCGCGCTTCGCCGCCCGTGACGTGAAGGTGGTGCTCTCCGGCCAGGGGGCCGACGAGCCCCACGGCGGCTACGACCGCCACCAGGCGGCGGCGCTGCTCGGTCCCCTGTCTCGCCTGCCCGGGCCCCTGGCGGCGCTCGCCGCGCGGCTGCCCAACGAGCGCGCGCGCCGGCTGGGCCATCTGCTCGGCCCGATGGAGGACGCCAAGCGGCTCGTGCGCCTGGTCGAGATCAGCGACGGCGGGCTGCGCAGGCGGCTGACCGGGCGTGACGGCGAGGAGGCCGAGCACGAGCGCACGGCGCAGGCGGGCGACCTGCTGGGCGACGTCCCCGACCGCGACCTGCTGGGCCAGGCCCTCTACCTCGACACGCGCATGTTCCTCCCGGCCGGCCTGCTCATCTGCGGGGACAAGATGTCCATGGCGGCCAGCCTCGAGCAGCGCGTGCCCTTCCTCGACGTGGAGCTGATGCGCTTCGTGGAGCGCATTCCCCCGCGCGCTCGCGTGCGCCCGCGCGCAGGGAAGCGGCTGCACCGCCAGGCGATGGAGCGCCTTCTGCCCCCGGAGATCGCGCGCCGGCCCAAGCACGGCTTCTCAAGCCCATGGGAGGACTGGCTGAGGGAGTCGCTGGGGCGAGAGATCGAGAAGCGCTACGCGCCCGGCGGAGCGCTGTCGAAGCTCGTGGACCCCCAGGCCACCAAGCAGCTGGTCGAGGCTCACCGCTCCGGCCGCGCCGACCACCGCTGGGTCCTCTTCTGCCTGCTCGAGCTGTCCGAGTGGCACGGAGCGTTCATCGAGGGATGAGGCTGCTGTACGTCCACAGCCGCAAGGCGAGCTTCGTGGCCATCGATCGCGAGGCCCTGGCGACCGAGTACGAGATCGAAGACCTCTACCAGCCGGGGCGCTGGCCGAACCCGCTCAAGGTGCTCGGCGGCGTGTTGCGCGCCGACGTCGTGGTGGGCTGGTTCGCCTCCTGGCACACGTTCCTCCCGATCACGCTCGCCTGGCTGACCCGTACGCCGTCGGTGATGATCATTGGCGGCTTCGACACGGCGAACATGCCGGACATCGGCTACGGCCACCAGCAGGGCGGACTCAGGCGTCACGCCGCGCTGTGGATCATGCGCCGGGCTAAGCGCCTGGTGACCAACTCGAACTACTCACTCGAGGAGATCGGCCGCAACACCCCGCTGGACACGAGCCGCATCAGTGTCGTCCACCACGGCGTCCCCGACCCTTTCGGCGAGCCCTCGTCGGGCGAGCGAGTGGCGCTCAACGTGGGGGCGGTCGACGAGGGCACGCTCGTGCAAAAGGGCCAGCTCCCCTTCGTCGAGGCGGCTGCTGAGCTGCCCGACGTGCGCTTCGTGCTGGTCGGCAAGTGGCTCGACGAGTCCGTGGAGCGCCTGCGCGAGCGAGCGGGCCCGAACGTCGAGCTGACCGGCTGGGCCTCCGACGAGGAGCTTCTCGACTGGTACCGGCGGGCCGCGGCCTACGTGCAGGCCTCGCGTCACGAGGGCTTCGGGCTGGCCGTCGCCGAGGCGATGCTGGCGGGCTGTGTCCCCGTGGTGCTGGATGTGACCGCGATGCCCGAGGTGGTGGGCGACGCCGGCGTATTCGTCTCCTCCCAGGAGCCGAAAGAGGTGGCCGACGGCGTCCGCCGAGCCCTGGAGCTGGGCCCCGAGGGAGGGCGCCGCGCCCGGGAGCGGATCGTCTCCGCGTTTCCCCTGCACCGCCGCGGCGAAGAGCTGCTGCGGGTGGTCCGCGAGACGCGCCGGCGCTCCTGAGGCCGACGCTATAGTCGCGCCGTCGTGGGCCTGCTCCGCAGAGACCCTGACCGGCCGGGAGCGCTCGAGCGCGGCCGAATGCGCCGCCGCCTGCGCCGGCAAAGCCAGGTCCGCGAGGCGCTCCTGCTCGACCTCGGCGCGCTGGTCTTCGAGCTGCACCGCCAGGGCCGCCGCGAGCCGGAGCTGCTGCAGGCGAAGGCGGCAGAGCTGCTGGCCGTCGACGAGGAGGTGCGCTCGCTGGACGACGCTCTGGGGGCCGGCACGAGCGTCCTGGAGCTCACCGCCGCCGGGATCGCCGGCAGCTGCTCGCAGTGCGAGGCGATCATGCCGTTGGACGTCCGCTACTGCTCGAGCTGCGGGGCGCCCGCCCAGGTGGCGCTCGGACCCGCCCTCGCGGAGCCCTCGACGCCGCTCGATCCGCCGGTCGAGACCCCGCCGCTCCCGCCTCAGGAGGGCGAGGCGACGAGCGAGATCCCCACCGAGGAGCGCGCCGCCTTGGAGGCGGGCGACTTCGAGCAGGCGGATCCCGGCCCTCCCGTTGGCGAGGCACCGCTCGACGAGGAGGAGACCTTCGTGCAGGAGGCACCGCTCGACGAGGACGAGACCGTCATGCAGGAGGCACCGCTCGACGAGGAGGAGACCTTCGTGCAGGAGGCACCGCTCGACGAGGACGAGGCCGTCATGCAGGAAGGACCACCCATGGACGATGAGCCCCTCGCCCCGCCCGTGCCCAAGGCCGCCGAGAACGGCTCCGAGGAGCCTGCCGGAGGCGCCCGCGGGTGGCTCAAGCGGCGCCGCGACGGCTAGCTACGCTCGATCGCTTGGGCGAGGCGCAGACACCCCCCGCGGGCAGCAGCTGTCCCATCTGCGGCGCCCCCGTGGACCGGGCACAGCTCGTCTGCCTGAACTGCGGCGGGCGCGTCGGCCTCCGGTACAAGCGGCCGCCTCGCTGGCAGCTCCCGGTGGTGCTGGCCGTGGCGGTCGTGGCCCTGGCGGCGGCGGCCCTCTTCTTCGCCCTGCAGGCGGCTTCCGACGACGCCCAGAGCGAGGTGGCCCGCGGTCCCGCGAGCCGTCAGGAGGCACGTGAGGCCGACCGGCCCCAGCGCTCCCCTCAGAGCGAGCCCGAGAAGCCGGCTCAGGACCCGGCGCTGGCGACTGCCAAGCAGGGGCCCGTCGCGGTGCTGAGCGGCGTGCCCGAGCCCGGCGCGGCGGCCGGGTACGCCCACGGCCTCGAGCGACAGGGCTTCAAGCTGGGCGAGGTGACCAACGCGCCCGGCGGCGTCGGGAGCTTCGCGGTGCAGTACGCGGACGGCTCCGAGGACGCCGCCCGGGCCTTGGCCAAGGAGGAGGGCATCGCCGATGTGAAGGCGATCGAGCCCGAGGTGGCCGCGCGGGCCGGCGACGCCAAGCTGGTCGTGATCGTCGGCGCCCGCAAGTAGCCGGGTTACAAGGACCAGAAGCGGCCGACCTGGTCGGCCGCGTGGTCGACGAGGTCGCCTGCAACCACCGAGCGCGGCTCGGCGTCATCGGTGAGCGCCTCCATCGTCGCGGCCACCGATCCGGCCAGGGCGCCAAGGTCGTAGCCGCCCTCCAGCAGGCACCCAACCGCAGCGCCCACCCGCTCGCCGAGCAGCCGCGACGAGCGCCCGAGCTCCCCGTAGGAGGAGGTCTCGAGCCGGCAGCCGCCGAGCGGGTCGTCTCGGTGGGCGTCGTAGCCTGCGCACACGAGCACCAGCTCGGGGCGGAACTGCGCCGCCACCGGCGCCACGACGTGCTCCATGAGCGACAGCCACTCCTCCTCGCCCGAGCCTCCCGGTAGCGGCAGGTTGAGGGAGAAGCCCGAGCCCGGGCCGGAGCCGACGTCCGAGAGCGGACCGGTGCCGGGGTAGAACGGATAGCGGTGGAGGCTGACGAACAGCGCCTCGGCCGAGTCGTGCAGCGCGGTGTTGGTGCCGTTGCCGTGGTGCACGTCCCAGTCGACGACCATCACCCGCTCCACCCCCGAGGCCAGCGCATGGCGTGCGGCCACCGCGGCGTTGGAGAACAGGCAGAAGCCCATGGCCCGCGCCGGCTCGGCGTGGTGTCCCGGCGGACGCAGCGCGCAGAACGCGGTGGGCGCCTCGCCGCCCAACAGTGCGTCGACCATCGCGCAGCCCGCGCCCGCCGCGTGCAGAGCCGCGTCCCAGGAACCCTCGCTGGTGGGCGTGTCGAGGTCAAAGGCAGCGGCGCGCGAGCAGGTCTCCCGCACGAGCTCCACGTGCTCGCGGGGATGGACCCGCAGGAGCTGCTCGAGCTCGGCCTGCGGCGCCTCGCGTCGCTCCCAGCCCAGCCAGTCGCGCGATGACAGCTCGGCCTCGATGGCCTGGATGCGCCGTGCGTTCTCGGGGTGCGCCCCCGTGTCGTGCTCCAGCGACGACGGATGAGAGAACAGGAGCGGCGCCGCGATGGCGTTACCGTACCCGCGTGCAAGCCGACCTGGCAGTGGTCGGCGCCGGCGCCGCCGGGCTCCAGACCGCCCTGACCGCGGCCCGCGAGGGCGCGCAGGTGGTGCTGGTTTCGCGGTCGCCGCTGGCCGAGACCGCGAGCTACTGGGCCCAGGGCGGCATCGCGGCAGCGCTGGCGCAGGACGACTCGCCCGAGTTGCACCGGGCCGACACGGTGGCGGCGGGCCGGAGGGCGGGCAGCGAGCAAGCCGCGCGCGTGCTCTGCGAGGAGTCGCCCGACCGCGTGCGCGAGCTGATCGGGCTGGGCGTGCGCTTCGACTCCGACCGCTCGGGCACCTTGGCCCTGGGACTGGAGGGAGGGCACTCGCGCCGCCGGGTCGTGCACGCCGGCGGCAGCACGACGGGCCGACGCGTGACCCGCGAGCTTTCGGCGCTGGCGGCCACCGACGAGCGCATCGAGGTGCTCGAGCCCTTCGCGGCGGGCGCGCTGTGGTGCCACGAGGGCCGCTGCGTCGGGCTCGTGGCGGTGGGGCGCGACGACCAGCCGGTCGCCGTGTCCGCGCGCGGGGTCGTGCTGGCCACGGGCGGCGCGGCCGCCCTGTGGTCGCGGACCACCAACCCCCCAGGCGCCGCCGGTACGGGCCTGAGCCTCGCGCTGGCCGCGGGCGCCGCTCTCGCCGACCTCGAGTTCACCCAGTTCCACCCCACGGCCCTGGTCACCGGCGGCCGCCGCGAGGGGTTCCTGGTCACCGAGGCGATCCGCGGAGAGGGCGCGCGGTTGCTGGACGCGGGCGGCGAACGCTTCGTGGACGAGCTCGCTCCGCGCGACCAGGTGGCCCTGGCCGTCCAGGCGCGCATGCGCGAGCAGGGCGCCGGCTCGGTGGGCCTCGATGTGAGCTCGGTGGACCTGGCGCGCTTCCCGAACGTGGCGGCGGCCCTCGACGACGTGGGGCTCGATCCGCGCCGGCCGCTTCCCGTGGCCCCCGCTGCGCACTACACGATGGGCGGCGTCGCCGCCGACCTGCACGGGCGCTCGACCCTGCCCGGCCTGCTCGCCGTCGGCGAGAGCGCCTGCACCGGCCTGCACGGCGCCAACAGGCTGGCGTCGAACTCGCTGGCCGAGTGCTTCGTCTTCGGCCGCCGCGCGGCGCTGGCCGCCCTCGACGAGCCCACCCCGCCGGCCGAGCCCGGCGAGCCGCCGGCGGCCGAGGCGCCGGCCCTGCCCTCCCGCGAGACCCGCAACGCGCTCTGGCGGCTGGCCGGCCTGGAGCGCGACGCCGCGGGGCTGGCCGAGCTGCTGGAGGACCCCTTCCCGCTGGCGCGCTCGGTGGCGGCGGCCTGCCTGGCCCGGGAGGAGAGCCGGGGCGCCCACCAGCGACGCGACCACCCCGACACCGACCCCGGCCTCGACGGCCTCCACGCTGTCGTCACACGCGACGGGGGCGCACGCTTCGAGCGCTGGACGTAAGGTCGGCTCGGTGGACCGGCACGAGCTCTTCGCCGAAGCCATGGCCGCGCTGGCCTCGGGAGTGACCGTGATCACGGCCCGCCGCAGCGACGGCCGGCCCTGCGGTCTGGCCGCCACGTCGACCGCCGCCTTCTCGGCCGACCCGCCCTCGGTGATGGTCTCGATCGCGCACGCCTCGCGCTGCCACGACACGCTGGCCGAGTGCGAGCACTTCGGCGTGCACATCCTCGGCGCTCACCAGGAACCCGACGCACGTGTCTTCGTCAGCCGCGTGGACGACAAGTTCGCCGAGCTCGACTGGCGCTGGGACGACGACGTGCCCGAGCTCAGCAGCGCGATGGCCTACCTGCGCTGCCGGCGCAGCGAGACCTTCGCTCGCTACGACCACTCGATCCTCATCGGTGACCTCGAAGACGGCCGGCACGACCACGGCGAGCCGCTGCTCTACGCGCGCCGCCGCATGAACTGGTCGCTGAAGTAGCGCCTTCCGCCGGTTAACCACCGCTTAACGCGCGCTTCCCAGGGCCTCAAACCGGGATTGTTCTAATCGCGTCGTAGTTTCACGAGGGACAGGAGCAGAGGCAAGGATGTACCAGTTCAGCCGCTCGATCTACCGCGAGCTGTCCGCGGAGGTCGTGAGTGCGAGGCGTGACGAGACCTGCGCGGCCCGCCAGCTTCTGCTCGGCGCGTGCGAGCGCACGATGGAGCGGCTGGCCACCGATCGCCACTATTTCGCCCGGCCCACGCGCACCCTGTTCAACGAGGTGCGCGACCTGTTCCCGATCGAGGCGCAGGTGCGAGTGCTTCGAGTGATCGAGCGCCACGTGGCGCTGGCCTCGGAGTACGTCGACACGCAGGCTCGCTC
The DNA here is from genome assembly GCA_035296565.1 of Thermoleophilaceae bacterium. Classification (GTDB taxonomy): domain Bacteria; phylum Actinomycetota; class Thermoleophilia; order Solirubrobacterales; family Thermoleophilaceae; genus JACCZR01. The sequence goes on along the minus strand of DATHAQ010000049.1, from coordinate 29,021 downwards.
GGGCGTCACCTTCGACGGCAGCCCGCTGTGCTGCCACGCCACGACGCGCAAGGGCACCTCGTGCCAGCGCGTGCCGCTGCCGGGCAGCAAGTACTGCCCCTCGCACAAGCATCTCGAGGAGGAACTGGCAACGACCGCCGCGTGAGAGCTTGCATCTTCTTCCCGCGAGCCCTGGCAGGAGGCCGTGGGTGCAGGGACGGGGATGGAGGGAGAGAGACCGAAGGCGGCCCCCGGGCCGCCTTCGGGCGTTGAGGGGGCCGATCCGCGGTGCTCGGCCGGCCGACGGCCGGCCTGCACTGCGGCGCGACGTGGGGTAAGAATCGCCCCGTGGTCCTGGGCGTCGACGTCGGTGGCACCTTCACCGACGCCGCGCTGCTCGCCGGCGGCCGCCTCGTCACGGCCAAGGTGCCGAGCACTCCGGAGGACCAGTCCCAAGGCGTGCTCTCGGCGGTGCGCGAGGCGCTGAGCGCGGCGGGCGCCGAAGCCGGCGACGTGGAGCGCTTCGTGCACGGCATGACCGTGGGGACCAACGCTTTGCTCGAGGGCAAGACCGCGCGCTGCGCGCTGCTGGCCACCGAGGGCTTCACCGACCTCGAGGAGCTCGGCCGCCAGGCGCGACCGGAGCTCTACCGCCTGTGCGCGGGCCACCCGCCGCCCCTGGTGGCGCCCGAGCTGCGCGTCGCGGTGCCCGAGCGCACCGGCCCGGAGGGCGTGATCCGCGAGCTCGACGACGAGCTGCTCGCGCGGCGGCTGGAGGGCCTCGACGACGCCGTCGAGGCCGCAGCGGTCTGCCTGCTGTGGGGTTTTCGCCATCCCGAGCACGAGCGGCGGGCGGCCGGCGCGCTCGGCGGCGACGTGCACGTCTCGAGCTCGCACGAGACCGCGGGAGTGTTCCGCGAGTACGAGCGCTGCGCGACGACGGTCGTCGACGCCGCGCTGTCGCCGCTGCTGCGCCGCTACCTCGAGAACCTCGCCGCGCGCACGCGCGACGAGGGCCTGCCCGACCCGCAGGTGATGCTGTCGAGCGGCGGCGTTGCCGGCGCCGGCCTCGCGGCAAGGCACGCCTCCTGGACCGTTCTCTCCGGGCCGGCGGGCGGCACGGTGGGAGCCGCCCGCGCCGCCGGCGAGGCCGACGTGAGCGACGCCGTGGCGCTCGACATGGGCGGTACCTCCTGCGACGTGTCGGTGGTGCTCGGCGGCGAGGTGGCCGTCGGCGGCGGACGCGAGGTGGGAGGACGGGCGCTGGCGCTGCCGATGGTCGACGTTCACACAGTGGGCGCCGGCGGCGGCAGCATCGCCTGGCGCGACGCTGGCGGTGCGCTGCGCGTGGGCCCCCGCTCGGCGGGAGCCGAGCCCGGGCCCGCCTGCTACGGGCGCGGCGGTGAGGAGCCGACGGTGACCGACGCCGCGCTCCTGCTCGGGCACCTCGACGCCGGCTCGCCGCTGTCGGGCGACGTCGATCTGGATGCCGAGGCCGCTCGTGCCGCGGTGTCCGGGCTCGGGGAGAGCCTCGGCCTGGACGCGGCCGACGCCGCGGCGGGGATCGCGCGGGTGGCGGCGGTCGAGATGGCGGGTGCGGTGCGTGTGGTCACCGTCAAGCGCGGCATCGACCCGCGCGACCTGGCCCTCGTGGCCTTCGGCGGCGCGGGGCCCATGCACGCCGCTGCCGTGGCCGGCGAGCTGGGCATGCGCCGGGTGATCGCGCCGGTGTCCTCGGGCGTGCTCTCCGCCCTCGGGCTCGTCGTCTCCGAGCGCCGGCGCGACGTCGCCCAGAGCGTCCTGCTCGGAGGCGACGACCTGACCGCCGATGCCGCGGCGGGCGTGGTGGGCGAGCTGGGCGAGCGCGGGCGTGACGAGCTCGGCGCGCCGGAGGCCGAGCTGCGCGCTGCCTTCGACCTGCGCTACGCCGGGCAGGCGTTCGAGCTCACGGTGCCCGGCGAGCTCGAGCCCGACCCCGCGGACCTGCGCGCCGCCTTCGACCGGGCCCACGAGGAGCACTACGGCTACGCCGACGAGGACGCAGAGCTGGAGCTGGTCACCGTGCGAGTGGCCGCCGCGCTGCCCGGGGCCGAGGCTCGGGGCAGCGACGGAGGGCTCGAAAGGCGCGGCTCGCGGCGTGCCCGCTTCGGGAGCGACGAGGCCGAGGCGGCCGTGCTCGGCTTCGCCGATTCGGGCGAGGAGCGGGCGGAAGGCCCCGCGGTGATCGAGCTGCCCGGCTCGACCCTGGTGGTGCCCCCGGACTGGACCGCCCGCGCGGTGGGCGACGCGGTCACCATGGAGCTCCGGTGAGCCTCGACCCCGTCGCCCTCCAGGTCATGCTCGGCGCCCTTCACGCCGCCTGCGAGGAGATGGGCGAGGTGTTGGTGCGCTCGGCGCACTCCGCCAACATCAAGGAACGCCGCGACTCCTCCACCGCGCTGTTCGACCCCGGGGGCCTTATGGTCATGCAGGCCGAGCACATCCCGGTGCACCTGGGGGCCATGCCCTTCGCCGTGGCCGAGGTGGTCGACGAGGAGCAGGCGCCCGGCGACGCCTGGATCCTCAACGACCCCTTCCGCGGCGGCACCCACCTGCCCGACGTGACGGTGGTCTCCCCCGTCTTCGCGGCGGGCGAGCTGGTTGGCTACGCCGCGAGCCGCGCGCACCACGCCGACATCGGGGCCGAGGAGCCCGGCTCGATGCCCGCCGACTCGCGCTCGCTCGAGGAGGAGGGTGTGGTGATCGAGCCCGCGCGCCTTGCGCGCGGCGGTGAGCTGGACCGCGAGCTGCTCGACGACCTCACCTCGAGGATGCGCAACCCGCGCCAGCGCGTGGCCGACCTGCGCGCCCAGCTGGCGGCCAACCGCACCGGGGCCGAGCGGCTCACCGAGCTGGCCGAATGGATGGGAGCGGACGCGCTGCGCGACGGGCTCGAGGAGACCCAGGACTACGCCGAGCGCCGCACGCGGGCAGGCATCGCCGCCCTCGGCGAGGGCCGGCGCGAGGCGCAGGACCTCCTCGAGGCGGCCGAGGCCGACCTCGAGCTGCGCCTCGCAGCGACCGTGGAGGGCGAGGACCTGACGCTCGACTTCAGCGGCTCGGCCCCGCAGAGCGAGGGCAACCTCAACTGCCCGCTGGCGGTCACGCTGTCTGCCTCGCTGTTCGCCCTGCGGGTGCTGGCCGACCCCGACGTCCCCCCCTGCGCGGGCGTGCAGCGACCGCTGACGGTGGTCGCCGAGGAGGGCTCGCTGCTCAACGCGCGCTACCCCGCCGCGGTGGTCGGCGGCAACGTGGAGACCTCCTCACGTGTGGCGGACCTCGTGCTGGCGGCATTCGGGAGGGCCCTCGGTCAGGGAACCATGAACAACATGACCCTCGGCAACGACAGCTTCACCTACTACGAGACCCTGGGCGGCGGCCAGGGGGCGTGCCCGGACTCCGACGGGCCGAGCGCCGTTCACGTGGCGATGAGCAACACGCTGAACACCCCGGTCGAGGCGCTGGAGCTCGAGTTTCCGGTGCGAGCCGTGGAGTACTCGGTGCGCCGCGGCTCCGGCGGCGGCGGGCGCCACCGCGGCGGCGACGGGGTCGTGCGCGAGCTCGAGGCCCGCGAGGAGATGCGCGCCTCGCTGATCACCGAGCGCCGCCGCCACGCGCCGGCCGGGGCCGACGGCGGCGACCCGGGCGAGCCGGGGCGCAACTCGCTCGACGGCGAGGACTTGCCGCCGAAGTGGTCGGGCACTCTGCGCGAGGGCTCGCGCCTGAGGATCGAGACACCGGGCGGAGGAGGGCACGGTGAGCGCTGAGCGCACGGCCTTCCTGGGGTTGGGGATCATGGGCTGGCCGCAGGCAGCGAACCTGCGCGCGGCCGGCCACGAGCTGACCGTATGGACCCGCGACCGGGCCAAGGCGCGGCGCTTCGCCTCCGAGCACGGTGCGACCGCGGCGGAATCGCCGAAGGAGGCCGCGGCCGAGGCGGGCGTGATGATCACGATGCTGCCCGACACGCCCGAAGTCGAGACCGTCATCGACCGGGCCGAGCCGCCCGAGGGCTCGCTGGTCGTCGACATGTCGACCATCCGCCCCACGGCGAGCCGGGCGATCGCCGAGCAACTCGCGGAGCGCGGCGTGGCCTTCCTCGACGCGCCGGTGACCGGCTCGCGGCCCAAGGCGGAGGACGGCACCCTGACGATCATGGTGGGCGGGGACGCAGCGGATCTCGAGCGGGCCCGGCCGCTGTTGGAGGCCATGGGCAAACTGGTCGTGCACGCCGGCCCTCACGGCCACGGGTCGATGGTGAAGCTGATCAACAACACGCTCGCCGCGGTCAACGCCGCAGCGCTGGCCGAGGGGATAACGCTTGCCCGGGCCGCCGGGGTGGACCTCGACGCGATGGAACAGGTGGTCGGCGCGGGCTCGGGCAACTCGGCGATGCTCGAGCTCAAGGCGCGCCCGATGCGCGAGGGCGACTTCGAGCCGCTGTTCAAGCTCGAGCACATGCTCAAGGACGTGCGCCACTGCCTGTCCGAGGCCCAGGAGCTGGGGCTCGACCTCGAGGTCGCCGGCACCGCCGAGACCCGCTACGCCCTGGCGGACGCGGAGGGACTCGGCGAAGAGGACTTCGCGGCGGTGATCCGCGCGGTCGGCGGCAGCTAGCGGCTGACCGTCGCCATCTGGGCCTCCGGGTAGCGGTTGCCCTCGGCGGCCCCTACAGGCGCGGCCTCGTCGAGCCGGCGCAGGTCCTCGTCGGATAGCCCGATGTCCGCGGCGCCCAGGTTCTCCTCCAGGTAGCGCACGCGCTTGGTGCCGGGAATGGGGACGACGTCCTCGCCCTGGGCCATCACCCAGGCGATCGCCAGCTGGCCGGCGGTGGCGTCCTTCTCCTCCGCGATCTCGCGTACCCGCCTCACCAGCTCGAGGTTTCGCTCGAAGTTCTCCCCCTGGAAGCGCGGGTTGTTGCGGCGGAAGTCGCCCTCCTCGAAGTCGTCGGGGCTGTGGAAGCGCCCGGACAGAAAACCGCGGCCCAGCGGGCTGTAGGCGACAAAGCCGATCCCCAGCTCGCGCACCGTCGGAAGGATCTCCTCCTCGACGTCGCGGGTCCACAGCGAGTACTCGGTCTGCAGCGCGGTGATCGCGTGGGTTCCGTGGGCGCGGCGGATCGTGTCGGGCGCCGCTTCGGAGAGGCCCAGATGTCGCACCTTGCCTGCCTGGACCAGCTCGCCCATGGCCCCCACGGTCTCCTCGATCGGGACCTCAGGGTCCACGCGGTGCTGGAGTAGGAGATCGATGTGGTCGACGCCGAGCCGGCCCAGCGACTCGTCGCAGGACTGCTTGACGTGCTCGGGCCGGCCGTCGATGCCCCTCGCGTGGGGGTCCTCGGGATCACGGACGATGCCAAACTTGGTGGCCAGCACCACCTCGTCGCGGCGTCCCTCGATCGCGCGGCCGACCAACCGCTCGTTTGCCCCCGCGCCATACATGGCGGCGGTATCGTGGAAGGTCAGGCCGGCATCGAGCGCCCTGCGGATCGTGGCGATCGACTCGTGGTCGTCACCGTCGCCATAGAACTCGGACATTCCCATGCAGCCGAGGCCGATGGCCGACACCTCGAGGCCCCCGAGCATTCTCTTATCCATGGTTAGTGTCTACCCGTTCCCGGGCGGCTGAGACCAGCTACCGCGGCCGGCGCAGCGGGATGCACACCGAGGTGAGCACCGAGCGGTCGATGCGCACCAGAACGTGGGGAAAGAACGAGCCGCTCGCCGGCTCCTGGCGGCCGTCGGGGAGTAGCCGGCAGACGTTCTCCCACGAGGACGCCGACACGCCGAGATCGAGCGGCTGCATGAGCTCCAAACCCGAGGCCCGCACCACGTGCCGCAGCAGCTCGCGCGGCGTGAAGCTCTCGGCCAGCACCGAGCGGTGGCGCGGGCGCGCGTCGCGGCGCTTGCGGCCCAGCGACACCACCCGGGCGGCCAGGTCCGCGGGGGCGGCGTTGAGCGGGTGGCGGCGGACGAGCACGTCCCCGCACAGCAGGGCCACTCCGCCGGGGCGCAGCACACGCGCGATCTCGCGCGCGGCCCGGTCCACCTGGCCGGGCCCCCCGAAGTGCTCCAGCGACGAGAGCGAATAGACGGCGTCGAAGCCGGCGTCGGGGAACTCGAGGCGCCGCGCGTCCATCCAGCGGACCTGGAGCCGGTCCTCTCGATAGGGAAACGGGGCGTGGGCCGCCGGGTCGCTGAGCATCGTGTGGCCGGCCTCGCGCCCGGCGAAGTCACCCTCCCCGTAGATGTCGGTGGCCACCACCTGCCCGACGTGGTTCGCGAGCCAGAAGAGGATCCGCTCGTCGCCCGCGCCAAGCCCGAGCACCCGTGAGCGGTCGTCGAGCAGCCCGAGGTCGGCCAGGAACATCGCCAGCTGGGCGAACTCCCAGACCTTGCGCTCGGCGTGCGTCGCCGGATCGCGCTCGGGCAGGATGCCGCGCAGGGTGTCGAGCAGGCGCGGGTCCCCGAAGTCGGGTAGGTCGCAGGCCTTTGCGTAGTGGCGGGTGAGGTCTGACACAAGCGTCGAAAATCGCCTTGAAACGAAGTTGCCCCTGAGTAAGAATGGCCGCTCCGCGCCGGCAGGCCTTGTCCGGGCGCGAACGAGGTTCTTCTCCTCTGATGCCAACCGCACTCAAAGAGTGGGCCGTCACCGTGCGTGCCCTGGCCGAAGGCGAGCAGCTCCTGACCCTGCGCAAGGGGGGGATCCGCGAGGAGAACAAGCACTTCGAGATCGAGCACGACCGCTTCTTCCTCTACCCGACCTTCGATCACCAACGTAACGACCTGGTGCGCGAGTCGCACATGCCCGAGCTGGGGCGGGCGCTGGAGGAGGGCGTGTGGCCTGACGCCGAGCCGCCGGTGGAGGCGCTCACCCAGGACGGGGGCATCTCCCAGCCCGACCGGGTGCGCCTCCGCGCGTGGGCCGAGGTGGCGGCGAGCTACCTGATTAGCGATCCGCGCTGCATCGACGCGCTTTCGCCCTACTACATCTGGACCACGGACTACGCCGAGAAGCGGCTGGCCTGGAAGCGCCGGCACCCGATGCACGTGATCGTGCTGCGCACCTACCGCATCCCGCGCCCGGTGACGGTGCGGGTCCTGCCCGAGTACCAGGGCTGCCGCTCCTGGATCGAGCTCCACCGCGAGCTCCCGTTCGAGGGGACTCCCGTGCTCTCCGACGAGGAGTTCGACCGAGCCACAGGCGAGATCGAGGCCATCGCCTCGGACGCCTTGCCGGCGCTCGCCTAGCCAAACGCCGGTACGCTCGGCCCGCGCTGCTCCGCTGGGTAGCGTGCCGTCGGTGCCCTGGGTCGAGAGCTTCTCGCCGTCGTTCTCCGCCCGCCACGACTCCTCCCAGTCCGACGACGCCGCGCGCATGCTGGACGACCTGGAGGTCTTCCGGGCGAGGCTCGGGCGCGCGTTCGCTTCCACCCCGGGCGAGGTGACGGTGGTCATGCACCCACGGCCGGTCGCGCTGGCGCTCGCCCATCCCTGGCTTCCCCTCGCCCGGCGGCTGTCGGCACCGGCGGCCCGGCGCTACTACGCGGGCTGGTTCTCCGAGGGAGAGATTCACGTCCTCGCGCCCGGAGCACTGCGGGCGCGGGCCTCGGGCGGCGATGGCTCGACCGAGGCGCTATTGCTCTCGCCCCGCCACGAGTACGCCCACCTGGTGATCGGAGCGCACAATCCGGGCCTGCCACCCCCCTTCCGCCCACGCAGCTTCAGGCGCTACCTGCGGCTGGCCTGGCTGGCCGAGGGCGCCGCCGCCTGGCTGTCCGGGCAGGTGCCCCACCTTCGGCCCGCGATCGCCCGGCGGCTGCGCGAGGGCGAGCGGCCCGCATTCCCCCCCGCGCCGCGCGACGCGCTGATCCTGGGCGGCACGGTCTTCTCCATGCTGGACGAGGAGGCCGGGCCCAGGGCGGCCGTCGCCCTGACCCGCGCGATACCCGCCGAGCGCCCCGAGACCGCGCTAGTGCACGCCTTCGGCCGCCCCTTCGGCGAGCTCAGCCGCGACTGGCGGGATTACCTCGACGAACTGCGTGCTTGACAGCGCTCACGGTGCACTGTTCTCTGGAGGTGCCATTGGCCTAGTAGAGCAGAGAATGCAGGATGGACTCGATAGGGCTTCGCTGGGGTCCGATGCCGTCCTCGAGGCGCTTCCTCAGGGGCTCGTCGTGCGCGACTCCGCCGGTCGGACGCTGTACTGCAACCCCGCGGCGGTCGAGATGCTCGGGCTGACGTCGCGCTCTGAGCTGCTCGACGTGCCGCTCGAAGACCTGCCTGCGCTGAGGGTGGAGCGCGACGCCTGGCTGCGGCTCGTCTCTGGCGAGGGTCGCAAGGAGGAGCTGGTCGGCCTCGCCGCGGGCGAAGAGCGCTGGGTGAGGGCCGAGCGCCGGCCGGTGAGGGACCGCAGCGGGGAGCCGCTGGAGCTGCTGGTCTTCGAGGACGTCTCGCGAACTCGCTGGGAGCGCGACCGTGAGCGCTTCGTGGCCCAGGCAGCCGACGAGCTGTCGCGCTCGCTCGACGTGGAGGGCACCCTGCGCAACATGGCGCGGCTCACTGTCCCGCGCCTGGCCGACTGGTGCGCGATCGAGCTGCGTCGAGGATCGGGCCGGCTGGCGCGCCGCGCGCTGGCCCATGCCGATCCCGACCGCGAGCGCTGGGCCGCCGGGGATCCCCACCGCTTTCCCAGCGCGGCCACGGCGCCGGGGCTGGGGGGACTCGAATCCGCCGGCCTGGTCCAGGAGCTGTCGGCGTGGATCGCGGCCGAGGCGCGGGGCGACGAGCGGCGGCTGGCCGCCCTGGCGATGCTGGAGCTCGAGTCGGCGGCGATCGTGCCGCTGCGCGCACGCGGCCGGCTGCTGGGGTCGATGACACTGGCGAGCGCAGAGTCCGGCCGGGCGTACTCCCCGGCCGACCTCGAGCTGTTCGAGAGCCTGGCCGGTCGCTTCGCGCTGGCCCTCGACAACGCCCGCCTGTTCCGCGAACAGCAGCGCACCGCCGCGCGTCTGCAGCGCAATCTGCGCCCGGGGCGGCTCCCCGACGTACCCCGGCTCGACGTGGCGGTCCACTACCAGCCGGTGGGCGACGGGGCGCAGGCCGGTGGCGACTTCTACGACCTCTTCCCCGGCGGTCACGGGTCGTGGGTCGCGGTCCTGGGCGACGTCTCGGGCAAGGGCATCGACGCCGCGGCCTCGAGCGCGCTCATGCGCCACACGCTGCGGGCGGCCGCCAGCGGCCAGGGGCGGCTCCCGCGGGCTCTGGCCCTCGCGGACGAGATCCTCGACGCCGAGGAGGAGGACCGCCTGTGCAGCGCCGTCCTGGTGAGCGCGTCCGTCGCCCACGGACGTGCCCGCCTTCGGGTCGCGAACGCCGGGCACCCGCCGCCGCTGGTGGTGCGGGCCGACGGCACGATCGCCTCGCCGAAGAGCCTCGGCTCGATCCTCGGCGTCTCCACGAGCCGGCTCACGCAGGAGGTCGGGCTGGAGCTCGAGCCCGGCGACGCGCTCGTGCTGTTCACCGACGGCGTGACCGAGGCCCGCGTGGAGGGCGGGCTGTTCGGAGAGGGGCGCCTCATCGAGGCGCTGCATCCCTGCGCGGGCGAGCCGGCCGAGACGATCGTGACCGCCGTGCGGCGCGCCCTCTTGCCGCCCGTCGAGCTGCGCGACGACGTGGCCCTTTTGGTGATCGCCGCGCCTCAGGAGCGCTGATGAGGGCGCCCGCGATGGCGTTCGCCGTCCTTGCGGCGGCGGGCGTTGCCGTGCACCTGGGCTTCGCCCTCGCCGGTCGCACCGGCGGCGCGCCGATCGAGGACTGGCTCTACGGGGCGCTCTTCGCCGCCACCAGTGCCAGTTGCGCGTGGCGGGCGGCCCGCAGCCCCGGCGAGCGCGTCCCATGGACGCTCGCCAGCGTGGGGGTCGCGACGTGGCTGGCCGCCGAGGTGGTCTACCGGGTCTCGGAGAGCGACCCGATGGCGGCGTACCCGCCGGCCACGCGCGCGCTGTTGGTGCTGAGCTTCACGGTCGCCGCGACCACCATCGCGCTGCTGGCCCGGCGCCGCGTGCGCGAGGTCGAGCCACGGCTGCTGCTCGACGGCCTGATCGGCGGCCTCGCGATCGCGGCCCTGGCCGCGATCCCGCTCTTCGGCGAGGAGACGACCTCCGCTTCCCAGGCCGCTCCTCCCGCTCTCTTCCTGCTCGCCGACCTGGCGATCCTCGCCTTCGTGGTAGTGGTCACCGGCCTCACGGGCTGGCGGCCTGGCCTCGGCTGGACCCTCATCGCTGGGGGCATCGTGCTCAACACCGCGGGCAACTGCGCGCTCGTGGTCGAGAGCGCGAACGGCACCTTCCAGAGCGGCAGCCCCGTCGACTCGCTGTTCGTGGCCAGCGCGCTGACCCTCGGGGTGGCCGCCTTCTTCTCCCTCGAGCACGCGGCGGGCGCACAGGCCGACCGCCGGCGCCTGTTCTGGCCGGCCGCCTTCGCGCTCGTGGCGGTGGGCGTGCTCGTGCTCGCCGGGGTCGATACGAACCCGGTCGCGGTCGCCCTGGCCGCGGCGACGCTGGTCGTGCTGGTGGCCCGCACGCTGCTGGCTTTCCGCGACAACGCCCGGCTGCTCGACCGCGCGCAGCACGAGGCGGTCACCGACGCTCTCACCGGCCTGGGCAACCGCCGCCAGCTCGCGCGCGACTTCCAGGAGTTGGAGGGCATCGAGGGTGAGTGGCCCCCACACACGCTCGTGCTCTTCGACCTCGACGGCTTCAAGGCCTACAACGACGCCTTCGGGCACCCGGCAGGCGACGTCCTGCTGGCCCGGCTGTCCGCGCGGCTGGGCTATGCGGTCGCGCCGCACCAGGCCTATCGCGTCGGCGGCGACGAGTTCTGCGTTCTCATAGCCGCCGACCGCCTCAAGGCCGAGGCGGTGGTCGAGGCCGGCTCCGCCGCCCTGGTCGAGCACGGCGAGGCGTTCTCGATCACCGCCTCCAACGGCGCCGTGAGCATGCCCGATGAGGCGCGCTCCTCCGAGCTCGCGCTCCAACTGGCCGACCGGCGCATGTACGCGCACAAGGACCGCCGGCGCAGTTCGCCCTCCGAGCAGACCCGGGCCGCCCTGCAGGCGCTGCTGGACGAGAGCTCTCCGGCCGCCTCGGCGCGCCACCGCGAGCTGGCCGACCTCGCCTACCTCGTCGCCAGGCGCCAGGGGCTGGGCCAGCCCGACCTCGACCACCTGGTCCGGGCCGCCGAGCTGCACGACGTCGGCCGGGCGGCGCTTCCCGCCGGCCTGGCGGCGAGCAGCAAGGACGACCCGCTCGTCGCGCAGCAGACCCTGATCGCCGAGCGCATCCTCACCGCCGCGCCGGCGCTCGTGCCGGTGGCCCGGTTAGTCCGCTCACTCCACGAGCGCTACGACGGCGGTGGCTATCCCGACGGGCTCGCCGGGCAGGAGATCCCCGCCCCCGCCCGCATCCTCAGTGCCGCGCACGCGTTCTGCGAGCGGCTGGGGACGGGTCGTAAGCCGGAGCCCGGGGCGCTCGAGTGGCTGACGGCCGAGGCGGGCCGCCGGCTGGATCCCTTCTTCGCCGACACACTGCGCGAGCTCGCCGAAGAGCTGCGCCTGACCGAGCTGGAGTTGGAAACGCGGCGCGCGCTGCTGGCCGAGCGCGCGGCCGAGCGTCGCGGCGGCCTTCGCCCCGAGGGGCCGGCGCTGGGCATCGGCCGGGCGTGACACGGCGCAGCCCGAGTGCGGTTGCCGCGCAGCGCGGCCCCGGCGACCTCTAGAGACCCAGGGTCTTGGCGATGATGTTCTTCTGGATCTCCGAGGTGCCGCCGTAGATGGTGGTCACGATCGCGCTGCGAAGGTGGCCCTCCATCGGGTACTCCGAGGCGTAGCCGTAGCCGCCCGCAGCCTGCACGCCGTCCAGCGCGCAGCGCTTGGCCAGCTCGGTGGCGGCCAGCTTGGCCATCGAGGCCTCCTGAGGCAGCATGCGATCGGGGTCCTCATCGGTCATGCGCGCGACCCAGCGGACCAGCAGGCGGACCTGCGCCAGCTCGGTGGCCCGGTCGGCGAAGCGGTGCTGGAGGGCCTGGAAGGACCCCACCGGACGGCCGAACTGCTTGCGCTCCTTGACGTACTCGAGCGCGTCGTCGAACGCGCGCTGCGCGATGCCCAGCGCGCTCGCGGCGAGGATGATGCGCTCCACGTTCAACCCCGCCATGAGCTGGAGCCAGCCGTTGCCCTCGTTGCCCAGCAGCGCCTCCTCGGGGACGCGCACGCCGTCGAGGTGGAGCTCGTTCGTCTCCTCGCCGCCCATGGTCGGGATGGGGGTCATCGTGAAGCCCTCGGCGTCGCGCGGCACCAGGATCATGGACAGGCCCTCGTGGCGCTCGGAGCCCTCGCCCGTGCGGCAGACGATCAGCACGTGGCTGGCGCGGTGGGCGTAGGAGCACCACATCTTCGCGCCGTCGATCACCCACTCGCCCTCCTCTAGCCGCGCGCGCGTCGTGAGCGACGCCACGTCGGAGCCCGAGTCGGGCTCGGACATTGCGATGGCCAGCGTGCCGCCCTGTGCGACGTGTGCGAAGTGCTCGCGCTTCTGCTCCTCGGCTCCGAAGCGGTTCAGCGCGCCGACCACGATCAGGGTGACGCCGTAGGCGGCGACGGGAATCTGTCCGCGCGCGGTCTCCTCCAGGAACAGCGTCGCGTCGAGGAAGGAGCCGCCCGAGCCGCCGTACTCCTCGCCGATGGTCAGCCCGTACCAGCCGAGCTCGCCCATCTTGGCCGCGGCCTCGTCGGAGTGGTGGTCGTCCTGCCCGTCGAGCTCGAACCGCTCGCGGTCGGCGAAGTCACGCAGCGCGTCGACGAAGTCGCGCTGCTCGGGGGTGAGGTCGGTGTCGGGCCCGGTGGCGGTGGCCATCAGCCGGGCACCTTCGCATTCGCGCCGTTGCCCTGCGCCGAGGTCTTCTCGGGCTTGAAGCGGTTCAGCTCGCGGCGGGCGATGCTCGCCTTGTGCACCTCGTCGGGCCCGTCGGCGATGCGAAGCCAGCGGCCCTGGCGCCAGGCCAGCGCCAGCGGCACGTCGTCGGACATGCCCAGCGCGCCGTGAACCTGCATCGCGCGGTCGACCACTTCCTGGTGCATCTGCGCGGCGATCACCTTCACCATCGAGATCTCCTGGCGCGCCTCGCGCTTTCCCTCGGTGTCCATCTTCCAGGCGGCGTGCAGCACCATCAGCCGGGCGGAGTCGATCTCCATGCGCGACTTGGCCACGAAGTCCTGGACGAACTGCTTGTCGGCGAGCTTGCCGCCGAAGGATTCCCGCCGTTGCGCGCGCTCGCACATGAGCTCGAAGGCCCGCTCCGCCGAGCCGATCGCGCGCATGCAGTGATGGATGCGACCGGGCCCGAGCCGGTCCTGGGCGATCGGGAAGCCGGCGCCGCGCGGTCCGAGCAGGTTGTCCTCGGGGACCCGGACGTCCTCGTAGCGGACCTCCCAGTGACCGGGCCCGCCGTCGTGTCCCATGACCGACACCGGACGGATGCCGTGGAAGCCCGGCGTGTCGATCGGCACGCAGATCATGCTCGCCCGCTTGTGCGGCGCGGCGTCGGGGTCGGTGACCACCATCGCGATCGCCACCTCCGCCCCGTTGTAGCCCGATGTGAACCACTTGTGGCCGTTGATGACCCACTCGCCGTCGCGCAGCTCGGCGCGCGCGGCCAGCCCCGTCGGATCCGAGCCCGAGGTCTCGGGCTCGGTCATTGAGAAGCAGGAGCGAATGGTGCCCTCGAGCAGAGGGTCGAGCCAGCGGGAGCGCTGCTGGGGCGTGCCGTGCTCGGCCAGGATCTCCGCGTTGCCGGTGTCGGGCGCCGAGCAGTTGAAGGCCATGGGCGTGACCTGCGAGCGGCCCATCTCGTCGCACAGCATCCCGTACTCCCAGTTGGTCAGGCCGGGCCCGTACTCCTCGTCGGGCAGGAACAGGTTCCACAGCCCCTCGGCCTTGGCGCGCTCGCGGATCTCGACCAGGGCGGCCGGGTAGGGCACGCCCGGCCGGACCTCTTGGTCGAGCGCGGCGAGCAGCTCATTCTCGACGGGCACCACGTGCTCCTCGGAGAAGGTGCGCAGGCGCTCGAGCAGCGACGCGACGCGGTCCGAGGGACGGAAGTCCATCGGCCCGCAGCCTACCCGGCGGACTCGATTAGCAGCCAGGCCAGCAGCGCGCACAGCGCCGCTCCCCCACCCACCACGAGCGCGAGCAGCACCGGCCGCCGCGCCGGCGGGTCACCCTGCGTGGGAGCGAGCTCGGTGCCCAAGAGCAGCTCGCGCGCGAAGCTCGCGCCGGTCTGGGGCACGAGCACGTCGCGCGGTCCGGCGGCCAGGAAGTCCGGGACGTCGAAGCCCGCGGTGCGCTTGAGCACGCTGGGCACTCCCTCCTCCAGCAACAGGCCCTGGATGAGCTCGGCCTCGGCCAGGTGGCGGGCGCCGGCCACCGTCACCAGCGGGCCGTCGGCGAACTCGGGGCGGATCTTGCGAAGCCGGGCGTGGCGCTCGTCGCGGGGTTCCTCGACCGTCTCTCCGCCTGGCAGGACGAGGGGCATCGCACAGCGCTCGCAGAAGCGCTCGTGGGGCTCGTGCGGCGTCGCGCACGAGGGGCACACGAGGGGCTCTTCAGACGACGTCGAGCTCCTCCTCTGCGACCTTGCCGTCGTCGATCCGCCAGGCGCGGATCGCGGGCTCGCCCGCCAGCGAGACGATCAGCCACAGCCAGTGCGGGTACTGCGCCAGGTTGATGTCGGTCTGTGAGGGCTCGGGGGCGCTCCGGGGGTGGGAGTGGTAGACGGCCACGCCGTGCCCCTCGTCGTCCCACTCGTTCGCCGTCATCAGCGCCTTGAAGCCGAGCTGGAAGCCATAGGGCGAATGGCGCTCGTTCTCCACGCGCACGAGCTCCTGGACCTCGCTCCCGTCCGTGCGCAGCAAGCCGCAACACTCGTTCGGGGCATCCTCGCGCGCGTGCGCGACCATCTCGTCCCAGTGCCGCCGAGCGATCCGCATAGGCATTCTGAGGCTAGATGAACCAGCCGTCCTGGAACCGGCGCGACTTCCTGCGCTTCGCGGGCCTGGCCCTGAGCACGGCCGGCAGCGTCGGCTTCGCCGCCTGCGGAGGCGAGGACCGGGCGGGCGTCGGCGTGCGCGACCCGCGCGCCACCCCGGAGCGCGACCGCGCGATCGTCAACGGCGCCCTGACCTTGGAGAACACGGCGGTGGCCGCCTACGCCACCGGGCTGCCGCTCCTGCGCGGTGAGGTGCGCCGCCACGCCGAGCGCTTCCTGGCCCAGGAGCGCGAGCACGCCTCCGCCCTGGCCGGCCTGGTGCGCGACATGGGCGGGGAGCCCAACCGCCCCAAGCCACCGGCGGAGTACCGCGCCGCCTTTCCGCGGCTGCCCGACCAGGCCGCGTTCCTGCGCTTCGCGAGCGACCTGGAGAACGTGGCGATCTCGGCTTACGC
Organism: Thermoleophilaceae bacterium; assembly: GCA_035296565.1. Lineage (GTDB taxonomy): Bacteria > Actinomycetota > Thermoleophilia > Solirubrobacterales > Thermoleophilaceae > JACCZR01. The sequence goes on along the minus strand of DATHAQ010000049.1, from coordinate 13,504 downwards.
CGAGGGCATCCCCAAGCTCCGCGAGGCTCGCCTGCGCCAGATCACCTCGTCGATCTTCTGCGACGAGGCTCAGCACGCGACGGTCCTCCTGGGCGCGCGGAGCGACGGGGACCCAAGGGCCTCGGTGCCCGAGCCCTTCGTCACCGGCCGGGTGCGGGCGTGAGGGATCAGGACGTCGTGGAGGGCCTGCTGCGCCTCGAGCGCCGGTCGGTGGCCATCTACGAAGCGCTCGCGAGCTCGGCCGAGCTGCGCGGCCGTGCCGCGGCGGCCGCCGACCTGTTCCTTGCCCACGAGCGCCGGCACGTCGAGGCGCTGAAGCAGGCGCTGGTCACCATGAACGCGGCCGTTCCCGCGCCCGGTTCGGCCGGCGAGCAGCCGGCGGGCGCGCCTCGCGAGATGATCCGCACTGCCATCGACCACGAACTCCGGTGCATCCGCTCTTACCATTCAGGCCAGGTCACGCTCAAGGCGCCGACGCTGCTCGCCGGCGCGGCCGGGACCATGGCCAACGAGGCCCAGCACCTCGCCTTCCTGCGTGGGCTGCTGGGCGAGGACCCGGTTCCCGTGGCGTTCGTGACGGGCCGGTAGCCTCGTAAGCGTGTTGGCTTTCTTCTCCGTCGGTCCCCTGGAGGTCGCGGTGCTCGCCGTCATCGCCCTCCTGGTCATCGGCCCGCAGAAGCTGCCGGAGGCTGCCCGCTCGGTCGGCAAGGGCTTGCGCGAGATGCGCGCGGCCATGTCCGGCGCGCGGTTGGAAGACGAGGAGGAGGAAGAGGAGGAAGTGGCTGACGAGGAGCCGGAGACCGCTACCAGAAGCTAGCCGTCTCGATCGTCTCCTCCAGCTCCTCGATGGGCTTGGTGTAGACGCCGGAGCTGAGGTACTTCCAGCCGTCGTCGCAGACGACGAAGACGACATTCCCCTCGTCGAGGCTCTCGGCCACGCGGACGGCGATCGAGGCGATCGCGCCGCTGGAGACGCCGACGAACAACCCCTCCTCGGCGAGGAGCTTCTTGGTCCAGACCACCGAGTCGCGGTTGGAGACGAAGATCTTCCGGTCGAGCATCGCTAGGTCGATGATGGGCGGGATGAAGCCGTCCTCCAGAGAGCGCAAGCCCTGCACCAGCTCGCCCTGGAGCGGCTCCGCGGCGACGATGAGCGTGTCGGGGTCCTCCTCCTTGAGGCGGCGGGCGTTGCCCATGAGCGTGCCGCCGGTGCCCAGCCCGGCCACGAAGGCGCTCACCTCGTCGAGCTCCTCAAGGATCTCGACCGCGGTGCCGTGGTAGTGCGCGTCGGGGTTGGCCTGGTTCCCGTACTGGTAGGGCATGTAGTAGGTGGAGTCGCCCTCGGCCATCTCCAGGGCCTTGGCGACCGCCCCGTTGCTCCCCTGCTCGCCCGGTGAGTAGACGACCTCCGCGCCGTACATCTGCAGCAGCTGCGTGCGCTCGGCGGTGACGTTGTCGGGCATGACCACCTTGAGCGGGTAGCCCTTGCGCGAGCAGATCATCCCCAGGGAGATTCCGGTGTTCCCCGAGGTCGGCTCGAGGATGGTCTGGCCGGGGCGGATCGCCCCCTGCGCCTCAGCGTCCTCGATCATCGCCCGGGCGACTCGGTCCTTGACCGAGCCGGTTGGATTGTGGCTCTCGAGCTTGGCCCAGATCCGGACGCCCGGCTTGGGCGAGATGCGCTTGAGCTCGACCAGAGGCGTGTTGCCGATGGCCCTCACGATGTCGCCGTACTTGCCCCCGCAGGGACGCGTGTCGAGGTCCGGCGCACCCATCGCTTCAGAAAGTGTAGTACCCGCTCCCCCGCGGGCGAACCAGCTCGACGCCTGTTCTAGCCGCCGGCCATCGCCGGGAGGATGACCAGGGTGTCGTCAACCTGGACACCCGTCTCCAGCCCGCCGAGCACCCGCACGTCCTCGTCGTTGAGGTAGACGTTGACGTAGCGGTTGAGCTCACCCTCGTCGCTGAACAGCTGACCCTCGGTGGCGGGGTGTTGGCTGGCCAGGGCGCGTAGGAGCTCACCGACGTTCTCGCCCTCGGCGTGGACCTCTTTCTCGCCCGCCGTGGAGGAGCGGAGGACCGGGGGGATCTTGATCGTCGGCACGGCGGGCAGCCTAGCGCCCCCACGACGAACGCAGGCCGCCTCGCCGGCGCCGCGCATGCGCGCATCGCCGCGAAAACTCGTCAGACGGCTGAGCGTTTCCCAAGGGGGGAAACGGCGACGGCGGAGCCGGCGAGAACCGAGCATCCAAGGACGCAGGGAGCGAAGCGTGCTCGGCACGCGAGCGACCGAGGACGCAGGAGAGTGACGGTTCGCAGCCGGCTCAGCCGGCGGCGACGCAGAAGGCCTCGTAATCGGGGAAGACGCCCATCTCCTCGTCGGAGATCTCGCCGGGGTCGCGCGAGCAGATCGGGCAGTCCGGGTCCCGCTGGACCTTGAGGTCGGTGAAGCTGGTGCCGAGCGCCTCGTAGAGGAGCAGGTGGCCGATGAGTGGATCGCCCGCGCCGGTGACGAGCTTGACGACCTCGATCGCCTGAAGCACGCCCATCACGCCCGGCAGCGCGCCCAGCACGCCGTTGGCGCCGCAGGAGGGGGCCAGCTCCGCCGGAGGCGGAGTCGGATAGAGGCAGCGGTAGCAGGGGCCCTCGTAGGGCGCGAAGACCGAGATCTGTCCGTCGAAGCCCAGGATCGAGGCCGACACCACCGGGATCTGCAGCCTCACGCTGGCATCGTTGAGCAGGTAGCGCGTGGGGAAGTTGTCGAGGCCGTCGACGATGACGTCGTAGCCCTCGATGATCTCCATGATGTTTTCCGGGCCGATGCGGACGGGGTACTTGACCACGTTCACGTCGGGGTTGATGTCCTTGATCGACTGCTCGGCGGAGTCCACCTTGGAGGTGCCCACGCGGTCCTGGGTGTGGATGATCTGGCGCTGGAGGTTGGACAGGTCGACCTCGTCGTTGTCGACGATCCCCAGGGTGCCCACGCCGGCCGCGGCCAGGTAGAGCGCCGTCGGCGAGCCCAGCCCACCGGCGCCCAGGAGCAGCACCTTGGCGTCGAGCAGCTTGAGCTGGCCCTCGAGGCCGATCTCAGGCACGAGCAGGTGTCGCGAGTAGCGCTCGCGCTGGTCGGCGGTGAGCGCGCGGGGCACCTCGACGTCGAAGCCGCGGTCCTTCCAGAGGGTGATACCGCCGGTCATTGACTCGACCGTCCCGTAGCCGAGCTTCTGCTGCATGTCGTCGGCGGCGAGTGCCGAGCGCTGCCCGGTTGCGCAGTAGAGGATCACGCGGGCGTCCTTCTCGGGGACCGCCATCTCGATCCGCGACTCCAGATACCCACGGGGCACGTGGATGGCCCCGGGGAGGTGGGCCTCCTCGAACTCCGTCTGCTCACGCACGTCGACGATGTACTCGCCGTTGCGGCGCTCGACGACGTCGTGCACCTCGCGGGGGTCGACCTCGCGGATGCGCTCCTTCGCCTGCTTGATCAGATCGGTTCCTGAAGCCATTGCTTCAGAAAGGATAGCGACCAGGACGCCCCTCCTGGAGAAGCGCCCCGGCCGCCCAGTCACACCAGTCAAGCCCTCAAGCTCTACCGAGATTGTCGGCCGGGCGAGCTTCTGCCGATATGGGGTCTGGACCCCATTTGGCGATGCACCGACCCCGGATGACAAGAAGCACCGACTCCCTGCTGGGGCAGGTGCTGGCGGCCAACGTGGTGCTGGTGGTCCTCACGATCCTGGCGGCCAGCCTGGCGGCCGGCCTGGACCTGGAGGTGCAGGGCCAGCGCTGGGAGTTCCTGGTCCTGGCCATGGCCATGGTCCTCACCCTGTGCGTGAACATGGTCATGCTCAAGCGCCGCTTTCGGCCGCTGGAGCGGCTGATCGAACGCATCGAGCGGGTCGACCCCGCCGAGCCCGCCACCTTCGAGCCCGGCCACGAGCCCTTCGAGGAGATCGACCGTCTGGCCCAGAGCTTCAGGGCGCTGCTGGGGCGCATCGAGGACGAGCGCCGGCGCTCGGGCCGTCTCGTGCTCCGCGCCCAGGAGGAGGAGCGCCGGCGTGTCGCCCGCGACCTGCACGACGAGGTCAACCAGGCCCTCACCGCGATCCTCCTGCGCCTGGAGGCGCTGGCCTACGACTCACCGCCCGAGCGCGCCCCCGAGGTGGCCGAGCTCAAACGTCTGGCCAACCAGGCGATGGAGGAGCTGATCGGCCTGGCTCGCCAGCTTCGTCCGGCCGCGCTTGACGACCACGGCCTCGCCTCGGCGATCGAAGCCCAGCTCAAGCTGTTCGGCGGGCGCAGCGGCGTGCGCACGAGCATGATCGCCCGCGGCGACGCGACCGCATTGGACGGCGACCGCCAAACAGCCGTCTACCGGATCGCCCAAGAGGCGATGACCAACGCCGGCCGCCACTCGGGGGCCGGCGAGGTGGACACGACGTGTCCATGCCGCGCATGACCGGCCTGCAGGCCGCGCGCGAGATCCGCGCCCACGACGACGGGATCGCGTTGCTGATGCTGTCCATGCACGACGACGACCGCTACTTCCTCGAGGCGCTCGACGCGGGGGCCTCCGGGTATGTGCTCAAGAAGGCCGCGGACGCCGACCTGGTCGACGCCCTGCGCTCGGTGGCCGGCGGACGCCCCTTCCTCACGTCCTCCGCCCAGCGCGAGCTGCTGCGCGAGTGGGAGGCCGGCACGGCCGAGACCGACGATTCGCTCACCCCGCGCGAGCTCGAGGTGCTCAAGCTGATCGCCGAGGCCCACACGAACCGCCAGATCGCCGCGACGCTGATGCTGTCGGAGAAGACCGTCGAGTCCCACCGGGCCAACCTGCTGAGCAAGCTGGGCATGCGCGACCGCGTCGAGCTGGTCCGCTACGCGATCCGCCGCGGGCTGATCGAGCCCTGATCCCGCCGGCTTTGGCGAGTTCACGGCGCACCGTGCGGTCAACTCGCCACGGCTAGCGTTCGGGGGCGGTGAACCCTCGGGTCGTAGTCGCGCTGACGTTGGTGGGCGTCGCCTCCCTGGCGGCCGTCGTCCTGGCCGCCTCAGCGGTGAGCAACGACCCCGAGCGCAGCGCGCGCCCTCGCCGCTTCGAGGGCTCGACGCTTCCCGCCGGCCTGCGGGCGCCGGACTTCACCCTCCACGACGAGGAGGGACGCCGGGTCCGCATGGCCGACTTCCGCGGGCGGCCGACGGTGGTCACCTTCCTCTATACGACCTGCGAGGACACCTGCCCCGGCCAGGCGCAGGTGATCAAGGGCGCCTTCGCCGAGCTGGGGCGCGACCTGCCCGCCGTGGCCGTGGCCGTCGACCCGCCGCGCGACACCCCGGCCCGGGCCCAGAATTTCCTCACCGAGCAGCGCATGCGCAAGCGGCTGCGCTTCGTCCTGGGCAGCCGCCGGGAGCTACGCCCCGTATGGGACGGCTTCTCGGTCCAGCCCCAACGCGAGAACCTGGAGCACACCGGCCGCCTGGTGCTGGTGGACGGGAATGGGCTGCAGCGCGTGGCCTACCCGATCGACCAGGCCACGCCCGAGCGCATCGCCCACGACCTCCGGCTGCTCGAGGCGGGAGCCTGAGCCCGTGGAGATAGGGGTCTACACCTTCGCCGAGCTGGCGCCGTCGCTCTCGCCTCGCCAGCGCATGCGAAACCTGGTCGAGGAGGGTCGGGTGGCCGATGAGTCCGGCCTGGACGTGTTCGGCGTAGGCGAGCACCACCGGCCGGACTTCGCCGTGTCGTCCCCGGCCGTCGCCGCCGAGGCCACCGAGCGGATCCGGCTGACCAGCGCCGTCAACGTCCTCAGCTCCGACGACCCCGTCCGCGTGTTCCAGCAGTTCGCCGAGGTCGACCTGCTCTCGGACGGCCGGGCCGAGGTGATGGCCGGCCGCGGCTCGTTCGTCGAGTCCTTCCCGCTCTTCGGATTCGACCTCGACGACTACGACGAGCTCTTCTCCACCAAGCTCGCCCGCCTGCTCGAGCTGCGCGAGGACCCGGCGGCGGCCGGAGTCTACCCGCCCTCCCTCCAGCAGCCGCTGCCGGTGTGGCTCGCGGTGGGCGGCAACCCGCCCTCCGTGGTCCGCGCTGCAACCCACGGGCTGCCGCTCGCCGTGGCCATCATCGGCGGTCAGCCCGAGCGCTTCGTGCCGCTCGTGGACCTCTACCGCCGCGCGCTCGCGGAGTCGGGCCACGACGGCTCGCTGCCGGTCAGCATCAACTCCCACTCCTACGTGGCCGACGACGCCCAGCGTGCGGGCGACGAGTACTTCCCCGCCTATGCCCGCATGATGACCCGGATCGGCCGCGAGCGCGGCTGGGCCCCGATGGCCCGGCCCCAGTTCGACGCTCTGCGCGAGCGCCGAGGCGCCCTGGTGGTCGGCACCCCCGAGGAGGTGGCGGAGAAGATCCTCTTCGAGCACGAGCTGTTCGGCCACAGTCGCTTCCTGGCCCAGATCAGCGTCGGCGACCTCCCGCACGAGCGGGCGCTGCGCGCGATCGAGCTGCTCGGTACCGAGGTCGCCCCGCTGGTGCGCGACGAGCTCGCCCGCCAGGCCGCCTAGCGCTCCTTCGGCACCCAGCGGCCGGTCTCGCGAAAGACCCGCGCACGGGCGAGGTTGGCGCTGTCGGGCTCGTGCTCGGCGTGCCAGCGATCCGACCTCTCCAGAGCGGAGAGCACCGCCGCGCGCGGGATCGGAGCGATCAGCTCGGCCGGCTCCGGGCCGAAGAGCGCCCGCCCGTGCTCACGGGCAATCGCCAGGTCGATCACGTACCAGTGATCGCCGGAGCCGGGGTTCGGGTCGAGCAACACCCCCATCTCCTCGTCGTAGAAGACGAGCTCGAGCTTGGTGGCCGGCACGGGCAGGTCCCCCACGTCGACGTCAACGGGCGGCCCCGTCACCACCACCGCCACGTCGAGGTCGCTCTCCCCGGGCCGGTAGGCGCCCATGGCCGCCGACCCGATCAGCCAAACGGCGACGAGCCGCTCCCCGAGGGCCCCGCAGAGCCGCTCGACGAGCGCGTTCAGATAGCTCTCGACCTCGTCCGGGAGAGCCGACATCCGGCCGTTATCCTAGTTGCGCGGTAGGTATTCCACGCCGATGATGTTCTCCACCAAAGCCGAGTACGGGGTGCGCGTGATGGCGCACCTCGCCAAGCGCGACGACGACGCGCCGGTGCCCCTCGGCTCGATTGCCGAGGCCGAGGGCCTTCCCCTCGCCTACCTCGAGCACCTGGTCCAGCGGCTTCGCCGCGAGGGCCTGGTGGAGTCGCGCCGGGGAGCGCGCGGCGGCTACTCGCTGTCGCGCCCGGCGGAGGCCATCACTATGGCGGAGGTCGTCCGCGCGCTGGAGGGCGACATCGCCCCCATCGAGTGCATCAGCGCCGACGCCGACGGCCGGTTGATCTGCGCCCGCGACGGCGAGGTCGGCCACGAGCCCTGCCCAACGAAGCTGCTGTGGACACGCGTACAGGGATCGATCGTCCGCACGCTGTCCGACATGACCCTTGCCGACCTGACTAGGAGCCCCACCCCCGTATGAGCTTGGAAATCCAGAACCTCCACGTGCGCACCGAGGAGCGCGAGATCCTCAAGGGCGTCGACCTCAAGGTCGAGCGCGGCGAGACCCACGCCCTCATGGGGCCCAACGGGTCGGGCAAGTCGACGCTGGCCAACACGCTGATGGGCAACCCCCAGTACGAGGTCACCGAGGGCAAGGTACTGCTCGATGGCGAGGACCTGACCGAGGCCGACCCCGACGAGCGCGCCCGGGCCGGCCTGTTCCTGGCCTTCCAGTACCCGGCGACCATCCCCGGCGTCTCGGTGGCCAACTTCCTGCGCATGGCGGTCAACGCCAGGCGCGAGGAGAACATCAAGGTCAAGGAGTTCGGCCAGGTCCTCGGGCAGAACATGGAGCTGCTGAAGATCGATCGAGCCTTCACCAGCCGCTACCTCAACGAGGGCTTCTCCGGCGGGGAGAAGAAGCGCGCCGAGATCCTCCAGCTGGCAATGCTCGCGCCCGACTTCGCCGTGCTCGACGAAACCGACTCCGGCCTCGACATCGACGCCCTGCGCGTCGTCGCCGACGGAGTGAACGCCATGCGGGGCGACGAGCGCGGCTTCCTGATCATCACCCACTACACGCGGGTCCTCAATTACGTAAAGCCCGACTTCGTCCACATCATGCTCGACGGCCGGATCGTCCGCGAGGGCGGCTCCGAGCTGGCCGGCGAGCTGGAGGAGAAGGGCTACGAGTTCGTCCGCGAGGAGGTCTCCGCGGGTGCCTGAGCCGACTACCGCCGGAGCGCAGGCCGGGCGTGGGCCGGCCGAGCACCGCCGGTCGCCCGATTTTCTCGAAGAGCGCCGCGCCAAGGCGCTCGAGGCCTATGAGGCCGAGCCCATCCCCACCTGGCGGCGCTCGGGCTTCTGGACCACGAGCCTGCGCAAGCTGGAGCTCGATGCTCTGGAACCCCGCCGCTACGACGCCGTCGACGAGCTGCCCGACATCGTCCGCGAGCACCTCGGCGAAGAGGAGCACGCCGGCCTGATCGTCCAGCGAGGCGCGAGCGTGATCTACGCGCACTGCGACGACCCGAGCGTCACCGTCACCTCGCTCGAGCAGGCAGTCGAGGAGCAGCCCGAGCTGGTCGAGCCCTGGCTGGGCCGCCGCCTGCCCGTCGACGAGGGCAAGTTCGCGGCCGCCAACGCCGCCTTCTGGACGGGCGGCGCCTTCGTCCACGTCCCGAAGAACACGCAGCTCGAGAAGCCGATCCAGGTCGTCTACCTGATCGACGAGCCCGGCACGGCGCAGTACGCGCACACGCTGGCAGTGGTCGGCGAGCACGCGGAGTGCCGCATCCGCGAGTACTGTCTGGCGCCTGATTTCGAGGGCCAGGCGCTGCACGCCGGCGCCTTTGAGCTCTACGCCCGGCCCGGCGCCCAGGTCGATCTGGCCCACTACCAGGACTGGGGCCGCGGGCAGGTGCACGACGTCTCGGTCAAGCGGGTGGAGGTCGCACGCGACGCGCGCGTGAAGTGGGTCCCCGTCCACCTCGGCGGCCACCTCACCAAGCAGACGCTCGACATCATCACCGCCGAGGAAGGCTCGGACATGCGCCACTCGGGGCTGTACTTCACCGAGCGCGGCGAGCACCTGGACCTGTTCACCTCGGACAAGCACGAGGCCGGCCACACCACCGGGGACACCGTGTGGAAGGGCGCGCTCACCGGCGAGTCGCGCGCGTCCTACGAGGGCCTGATCCACATCGTTCCGAAGGCCAGCGAGACCCACACCTACCTGCAGACGCACTCCATGCTGCTCTCGCAGAAGGCCAAGGGCGACGCCATACCCTCGCTGATCGTCGAGGTGGACAACGTCTCGGCCTCTCACGGCGGCACCGTCGGGGAGCTCGACGAGGAGCAGATCTTCTACATGGAGACCCGCGGCATCACGCGCGCCGAAGCGGTGCGGGTGCTGGTCGAGGGGTACTTCGAGGAGGTCGTGATGCGGCTGGACGACCCGGGCCTGGAGGACCTGGTGCGCCGGCGCATCGCCGAGAAGCTGGCCTCCGCCGAGGAGCAGGTGCGGGAGTTCATCGGGGAGCGGGCGTGACAACCGCAGCCACAGAGCCGCTGGTCGACGTCCGGGCCGACTTCCCGATTCTCGGGCGCGAGCTCGAGGGCAGGCGGCTGGTCTACCTCGACTCCGCCGCCACTTCGCAGAAGCCGGAGCAGGTGATCCAGGCGATCGACTCCCACTATCGCCGCACCAACGCCAACGTCCACCGCGGGGTCTATGCGCTGGCCCGGGAGGCAACCGAGCTGTTCGAGGGGGCGCGCGAGCGCATCGCGCGCTTCGTCGGCGACTCCTACGAGACGACGATCTTCACGAAGAACGCCACCGAGGCGATCAACCTCGTGGCCTACTCGTGGGGCAGGGGCAACGTCGGCGCCGGCGATGAAGTGCTCATCACCCAGATGGAGCACCACTCGAACATCGTACCGTGGCAGCTGCTCTGCGAGCAGACGGGCGCGACCCTGCGCTACCTGAGCGTCAGCGAGACCGGCGAGCTGTCGCTCGACGAGCTCGATGCCGTGCTCGGCGAGGGCCGCGTGAAGCTGGTGGGCGTCGCCCACGTCTCCAATGTGCTCGGCACGATCAATCCGGTCGCCGAGATCGCCGCCCGGGCGCGGGCGGTCGGCGCGCTGACGTTGGTCGACGGCTCACAGGCCGTGCCCCAGATGCCGGTCGATCTGTCCGAGCTCGGCGCGGACTTCTACGCCTGGACCGGCCACAAGGCCCTCGGGCCCACCGGCGTGGGTGTGCTGCACGCCCGCCGCGAGCTGCTCGAGGAGATGCCCCCCTTCCTCGGTGGCGGCGACATGATCTCGTCGGTCTCCTTCGAGGGCTCGTCGTGGAACGAGCTGCCGTTCAAGTTCGAGGCCGGCACCTCGCCCGTGGCCGAGGGCATCGGCCTCGGGGCGGCGATCGACTACCTGGACGCCATCGGCATGGAGCGCATCCGCGCCCACGAGAGGGACGTCACGGCCTACGCGCTGGAGCGCGTGGCCGAGGTCGAGGGGCTGCGCGCCTTCGGCCCGCCCGACCCCGAGCGCCGCGGCGGCGTGGTCTCCTTCGCCATCGACGGCATCCATCCCCACGACCTGGCCGAGCTGTGCGACCGCCAGGCGGTCTGCATCCGCGCCGGCCACCACTGCGCCCAGCCGCTGATGCGCCGCATGGACGTGCCGGCCACCGCCCGGGCGAGCTTCCACGTCTACAACGCGCGCGAGGACGTCGACCGCCTGGTGGACGCTCTGAGGGGCGCCCGGGAGGTGTTCGCCCTCTAGTGGACGCCCTCTACCGCGACTACATCCTCGACCACTACAAGAACCCGCGAAACTTCGGCACGCTCGAGCCGCACGACCTCGACTGGCACGACCACAACCCGCTCTGCGGCGACGAGCTCGGCGTCCACGTGCACGTCGAGGACGGCAGGGTCGCCGACCTGCGCTTTCACGGCCAGGGCTGCGCCATCTCCCAGGCGGCGGCCTCGATCGTCTCCGAGGAGCTGATCGGCAAGCGCGTCGACGAGCTTCCCGAGCTCTCGGCGGACTGGCTGATCGACCTGCTGGGGATCGACATCTCCCCCACCCGGCGCAAGTGCGCGCTGCTCTCGCTGAAGGTCATGCGCGGCGCCTCGACGGGCGACGCCTCCTGGCCCGAATAGCGGCGACGCAGAGACCTACACTCTGCTCCACGCGAGCGGGGTCCTCACAGCTCTGTCGGTTGCCGCCTCAGCCGTTGGGCTCTGTGCGGCCCTTCGGATCGACGCCGTGCGGACCGCCGCTGACGGCTCCCTCAGGATCGCCGGGCCCACCACCGCACCACAGCCGGTCCCCTAGGGCTCAGAAGTCCCGCCGGCCGGCCAGGCCGTCGCCGCGCTCGCCGCGGGTCCGCTCGTAGATCGCGACACGCTGGGGGCCCGGCATCGGGAGGAGCACTCCGTCCCCATAGGGCATCCCGAACGGCGCCCCGAGCGTGACGCCGCGCGCACGTAGGCCCTCGGTCGCGGCGTCGAGGTCGTCGACGCGGAAGATCAGGACCGGCTGCTCGCCCTCGAGGTGCTCGGCGAGCAGCAGCGCCGGTCCCTCGGGCTCCGCGCGGACCATGGCCACGCGGGTGCCGAAGCGCTCGATCGCGAAGACCAGCTCGGCCCCCAGGCCGGCGGTGTAGTACTCGATGTCGGCGGCGACGTCGTCGCTGGGGAGATAGACGAAGTCGAGCCGGTCGAACACCTAGGCGGCGGAGGTCGCCCGCGCGGGGTGCGCCTCCGCCCACTCCTTGATCTTCTTGGACTCCTGGATGACCTCGCCGTCTTCGGTGACCAGCACCGGGACCGTGCTGGAGCCGGTCAGCTTTCGCACCTCCCGCCGACCGCTTGACGGGTTGAGGAAATCGGGAAGAATCCCCCACCCGTAGGACTTGATGACCTCCGGGTGGTAGCCGGCCTCCCGCAGGGCCTCGTGAGCCACTCCGCAGGGGTGGCCGCCGGGTCGGGGGGCGTGCCGGAAGGTGCCGTAACAGACGTAGAGCTTCATGGTGGGCATCCAACCACAGCGCTAGACTCGGAGGCCGATATCCGACTCACTCGAACGGAATTAGTGGACGGAGCGCAGGCCGGGCGTTGGCCGGGCGAGCACCGCCACTCGATCAAGTATCTGGGGTACTGAATGGCAGCCACTGACAAGACCAGAATCGCCAAGCCAAGCGCGATCGCCGAGGACGATCAGGGACAGCTGATCGCCAAGAAGGGCATCTCCCGCGAGGTCATCGACGAGCTGTCGAGGATCAAGGACGAGCCCGACTGGATGCGCGAGCGCCGGCTGAAGTCCTATGAGATCTTCGAGCGCAAGCCGATCCCCACGTGGGGTGTCGACCTAAGCGACCTCGACCTCAGCGACCTGGTCCTCTACTCCCCGCCCACGGCGGGCCGCTACGACTCCTGGGACGACGTCCCGGACGAGCAGAAGGACACCTTCGAGAAGCTCGGCATCCCCCAGGCCGAGCGCGAGCACCTGGCCGGCGTCGTCGGCGTGTGGCGCCAGGAGCCCTTCTACGAGGGCCTCAAGAAGGAGTACGCGGACCTCGGGATCATCTTCTGCGCGATGGACACGGCCGTGGTGGAGTACCCCGAGCTCGTCGAGCCCTACTTCATGACCAAGTGCGTGCCGCCGCAGGACAACAAGTTCTCGGCGCTGCACGGCGCGGTGTGGTCGGGAGGCTCGTTCCTCTACGTGCCCAAGGGCGTGAAGGTCGACCTGCCGCTGCAGGCCTACTTCCGCATGGAGGGGTCAGGCGAGGGCACCTTCGAGCACACGCTGATCATCGCCGACGACGGCTCCGAGGTGAACTACATCGAGGGCTGCACGGCGCAGACCTACTCGGCCAACTCGATGCACTCGGCCGTGGTGGAGATCTTCGTGAAGGAGGGCGCCAAGGCCCGCTACACGACGGTGCAGAACTGGTCGAAGGACGTGTTCAACCTGAACACCAAGCGCGCCATCGTCGAGGCCGAGGGCACCGTCGAGTGGGTCGGCGGCTCCATGGGCGCCAAGAAGGTGATGCTCTACCCCGGCTCGTTCCTGATGGGCGAGCACGCGCGAGCCGACCACCTCAACGTCGGCGTGGCCTCGGGTGACGTGTGGAAGGACACCGGCGCCAAGGTGCTGCACCTCGCGCCGAACACCACGTCGAACATCCTCGCCAAGTCGATCTCCAAGGACGGCGGCGTGATGGGCTACCGCGGGCTGGTCCGCATGGGCCACAACTCGCAGGGCTCGAAGTCCCACGTGCAGTGCGACGGCCTGATGATGGACGACCGCTCGCGCTCGGACACCTGGCCCGACATCCAGATCCAGAACCCGCACGTCACCGTGGCCCACGAGGCCGTGGTCGGCAAGATCTCCGACGAGCAGCTCTTCTACCTGCAGTCGCGCGG
>DATHAQ010000048.1:0-32292 GCA_035296565.1 Thermoleophilaceae bacterium | reverse complement strand
CCCGGTGCCCGGTACGGATACTCGAACACCGACAACATCGTGGTCGGGCTGATCGCGGAGAGGGTGACGGGCCGCTCCTACGCGAGCCTCCTGCGCAGCTTCGTCTTCAGGCGCCTGCGGCTGAACGCTACGTACGCTCGCGAGCCGCATGTGGTCGCGGTAGCGCGGTCGGCGGTTGCTCCCGATGAGCCCGCGCCCTCTGCTGAGGACCTTGGTATGCCCACCCCGCCGGATCGTGACGATCACTCCGGGCGGGCCGCCCTCGGCGGCCAGCAGCGCGCTCAGCTGGCGCTTGAGGCGAGAGCTGGTGGTGGCACCGGAGGCCGGCGCAGCCGGCAGGAGCGCCACGACGACCACCAGGCCGATCGACGCTACGGCCCGGGGGAAGCGCATCGCCAGGGACCATCGACCATTCGGGCGAGGCTGTCAACGAGAGGCCGCCCTCCCGGGGGGAACACGTTGGGGAACACGTTCATCCCACGCTGGGAGCCGGACGTAGCACACCCAGACCCCCTCGGCCAGCCCGATGGGCTCTGCCATCGTGGCGACCCTGATGGACCTCCGCGCCCAGACCATCCTCATCACCGGCGCCAACCGCGGCATCGGCCGGGCGCTGGCGTACGAGGTGGCCAAGCGTCCGGGCACGCGCGTTCTGGCCGGAGCGCGCTCGCCGGAGAAGTTCGAGGATCCCGGCGAGCTGGTGCCGGTGAGGATGGAGATGTCCTCCAAGGAGTCGCTCGAGGAGTCCTGGGCCGCGCTCGACGAGGAGGTCGACGTCCTGTTCAACAACGCCGGCCTGATGACCGGGGGCCTGCTCGAGGAGCAGGACATCGACGACGTCTACGCGATGTTCCAGGTCAACCTGAGCGCGGTGGTGCACCTCACCCAGCTGGCCCTGCCCGCGATGGTTCAGCGCGGCCGCGGCTGGATCGTCAACAACGCCAGCATCTCCGGCTACGCCTACTTCCCCGCGGCGACCACCTACGCGGCGGCCAAGGCGGGCGTAGTGGCCTTCAGCGAGTCGCTGCGCCGCGAGCTGAAGGGCACCGGCGTGGGCGTCACCCACATGGTCACGCCGGGAGTGAAGACCGACATGCTCGACGACACCAAGGAGGCCTATGGGCGCCACCTCGACACCTCCGGCTGGACGGATGTGTCTGCGGAGGAGTGGGCCGCAAAGGTCGTGGCGGGTGTCGAGAGCGGCGATCACATCGTCGGGCCGGGAGGGCGCATCGCGCTGGCCAAGCTAGCCTCGCGCGGCCCCGCCTTCCTGCTCGACGCCATTACCGGCGGCGGCTTCAGCCGCGCGCCGCGGTAGCGCCGGCGCCGACCTCGGCCGCGGCCGGCGCCGCGCCGCCGCGGGTGATGTCCGCCGCGAACAGCGGGCGCTCGCGGAACGCCGGCTTGGCGGTGAGTATCTGCGCGACGCCGATCCGGCGCTCGATGAAGCCGCCCTCGCACCAGGCCAGGTAGAGGTCCCACATGCGCCGGAAGCGGCGGTCGTAGCCGAGGTCGGCGGCCCGCTCCGTGTTGGCGGCGAAGCGCTCGCGCCAGCGCCGGACGGTTTCGGCGTAGTGCGCCGAGAGGTCCTCGAGATCGAGGATGCGCATATCGGTGCGCTTGGATATGCAGCGGGCGATCACCTCGTGCGAGGGCAGGCAACCGCCCGGGAAGATCACCGTGTTAGCGAAGCTCCTGGCCGCCTTGTCGGCCTCGTACGCACGATCGTCGATCACGATCGCCTGCAGGCACATGCGCCCGTCGGGCGCCAGCAGCGAGGCGCACTTCTCGAAGAAGGTGTCGAAGTACTGCCAGCCCACGGCCTCGACCATCTCGACCGAGACGAGCTTGCTGTAGATGCCCGGCAGGTCGCGGTAGTCGTCGTTGCGGACCTCGACCCGGTCCTCCAGCCCGTGCGCGCGCACCCGTTCCAGGGTGGCGGCGTATTGGGCCTCGGAGATGGTGGTGGTGGTGACCCGGCAGCCGTAGCGGCCGGCGGCGTGCACCGCGAACGCACCCCAGCCGCTCCCGATCTCGACCACGTGATCGTCGGGCGTCAGCTCGAGCTTGCGGCAGATGCGGTCGACCTTCTCGTGCTGGGCCTCGGCGAGGGTGGCGTCGGCCCGCTCGAAGACCGCGCTCGAGTAGGACATGGACTCGTCGAGGAACAGCTCGAACAGCTGGTCGCCGAGGTCGTAGTGGGCGGCGATGTGCTCGCGGGCGGCGTTCTTGGTGTTGCGGGGCACCAGCCCACCCACTCGTTGGAGGGGGAGGAGCAGCCGGCGCAGGTGGTCCACGTCGCGCAGCTCGAGGGCGAAGATGCGCACGAGCGCGACGAGATCGTCGCACTCGAACCAGCCCTCGCCGTAGGCCTGGGAGGCGCCCAGGCCGCCACGGCGCAGGGCGCCCCAGAAGCGGGGGTCGCGCACGCTGACGTGCACGCGCAGGGTGGCGTCCACGGGGCCCAGCTCGTGCCGCCGCCCGCCGGGCTCGTCGATCACGATCCGGCCGTACTCGAAACGGCTCATGACGCCGAGGGCGATGCGGCGGATCATCGGGCCGGGTGCGCGTGCCAGGGCACGCCCTTGAGCTTGAGCTTGAGCGCGTTGAGGTAGATGCGAGCCGACACCGCGAGCGGCATCACCGGGTAGCGAAGCAGCACCCGGCGCAGCGCCTTGGGAGTCAGCTCCCGCCGCTCCATGGAGAGGGTGGCGTCGAAGAGCAGGTCGCCGGCGCGGTGGTTCTCGATGTGCACCTGCAGCCGCTCGCCGGGCTCGCTCACGTTCCAGCTGTAGCTCTGATCCATGCCGTTGAAAGGCGATACGTGCAGGCGCTTGCCGGCACGGGCGCTCAACACCGGCCCCTGCGACTCCCCGCGGTCGAGCACGTAGGCGTGCTGCTCGCCCCAGGGCGTGTTGGTCACCTCGGCCACGACGGCCTCCACCGGGTCCTCGCCGCAGTAGTAGAAGCTGACGGGGTTGAACACGTAGCCCAGCGTCCGCACGCCCGCCAGCACCCGCACCGGCCCTGTGGGCCGGCGTCCCGTCCGCTCGGCCACCAGGCCGCGCACCGACTCGTCGAGCGACGTGGCGGGGTCGCCGAGGTAGTCCTCGCGGCGAAACTGTGCCACCGCCCGTCCGCGCGCGGACCAGAGCAGGTTCCGGTCGAAGAGCTCGGGCAGCTCGCCCAGGTCGAGCAGCGGCATGAAGACCCGGTACTCGAAGGAGTGCTCGACCGGCGTGAAGCGCCGGTGGCGCACGACGCCTTCGTAGACCGCGCTCGCGCTCACGCGGGGATAGCGCCTCGCTCGAGGCTCTCGCATACCTTCAGCGCGCTCTTCACGCCGTCCTCGTGGAAGCCGTAGCCCCACCAGGCCCCGCAGTAGTGCGTGCGGTTGCGGCCGCTGACCTCCTCCCAGCGCCTCTGTGCGGCCAGGGCGGCGTGGGTGAAGACGGGGTGCGCATAGCCGTAGCGGCCGATGATCTTTGCCGGGTCGATGCGCTCGGTGCGGTTGAGCGTCACGCATATCTCGTGGCCCGAGCGAAGCGACTGCAGGCTGTTCATGCGGTAGGTGACCGTGCTCTGGGCGACGGGCTCGTCCAGCAGGTGGAAGTTCCAGCTCGCCCAGGCTCGCCGGCGCCGCGGCAGCAGCGAGCGGTCGGTGTGCAGCACCGCCTCGTTTGGCTGGTAGGCCACCGCGCCGAGGACCTCGGCCTCGGCGTCGGTGGGGTCGGCCAACAGGGCCAGCGACTGGTCGGAGTGGGTGGCCAGCACCACCTCCTCGAACTCCTCGGGCCCGCCCCCGGCGGGCGTCACCTCCACGCGGTCCTCGAAGCGCTCGACCCGGGTGACAGGGGTGCTCAGGCGCAACCGCTCCCCCAGCGGCTTGGCGATCTTCTCGACGTAGCGGTGCGAGCCGCCCACCACGGTCCGCCACTTAGGCCGGCCGCCGAGGCCGAACATCCCGTGGTTGTGGAAGAACTCGGCCAGCATGCTCGCCGGGAACGACCACATCTGGGCCGGGTCGGCAGACCAGACCGCGGAGGCCTGGGGCACGATCAGCTGGTCGACGAACTCGCGCGAGTAGCCGCCGTCGTCCAGGAAGGCGCCGAGCGAGGGCCCGCTGCCGTTGAGCCCTACCAGGGCGGGCGCCTCGCGGTTGAAGCGCAGGAGGTCGCGCAGCATGCGCAGGAACCTTGGGCGGACCAGGTTGGCCCGGTCGGCGAACAGGCCGTTGGCCGACGCGCCGTTGTACTCCAGGCCCCCGTGCTCGTCGCTGACCGAGAAGCTCATGTCCGAAGGCTGGGTGGCGACGCCGAGTTCGCCGAGCAGGCGCTCGAAGTTCGGGTAGTTGCGGTCGTTGAGGACGATGAAGCCGGTGTCGACCCAGTGCGTCTCGTCGGGGAGGTCGACCCGGACGGTGTTGGCGTGGCCGCCCGCGTACCCGGCGGCCTCGAAGACGGTCACCTCGTGCTCGCGGGCGAGCCGGTACGCGCAGGACAGGCCGCTCACGCCGGCCCCAACGACGGCGACCCTCACGATTCGGCGACCGCCAGCGCCAGGCCGCAGCCCACCGCCACGCCCGCGAGGGCGAGCGTGCCCTTCTTCGCCCGACCCGGCAGGGCGTCACCGGCGAGCAGCGAGGCGAGGATGTCCGACGTGTCGGAGGCCACGGCGGCAAGGAGCCACGGCCGCGTGTCCTCCTCCGAGAGCACCGCCCTCACCGTTCCGCCGGCGAGCGCGATGTCGCGGCCCCCGATCCCGCGCACGATCATCTGTGTCTGAGGACGCGAGTGATCGTCGGGAATCCAGCCCGACGCGAGACGCTCGGGGACGGCGAGCAGGCCGACGCCGAACAGGCCGCGGCCTGTGGCGAAGGCAAGGGTGAGCTTGCGTGAGTCGAGCACGCCCAGTACTACGACGCAGATGGGCGCCCCGATCAGTGGGCTGGGCCCCGGCCGCCCGATAAGCCTCCGCTGCGCGGCCCCCGGGGCGGCCGGATATGGGCTAGCTTGGCCCACGATGCTTCCTTCGGGCGGCCGGATAGCCGTCATCGGCGCCGGGCCCAGCGGGCTCGCCGTGGCAAAGCATGCGCTCGAGGCCGGCTTCGACACCACGGTCTTCGAGGCCGGGGACGACCTCGGCGGCCAGTGGAGCACTCGCGCCCCCTACAGCGGGGTGTGGCCGGGGATGCGCACCAACACGAGTCGGGCCATGACCGCCTTCTCGGACTTCCCGGCGCCCGCCGAGCACCCCCTCCACCCCACCGCCCTCCAGATCCACGCCTACCTGCGCGACTACGCCGCGCACTTCGGGGTGACCGACCGCATCCGGCTAAACGCGCGCGTGCGCCGGGTCGCGCCAAGCTGGACGGTGGACGGCGAGCCCTTCGACGGCGTGGTGGTGGCCTCGGGGCGCTTCTCCAAGCCCTGCTCGCTCCGGTCGCTCGAGGGCTTCGGGGGCGAGCTGCTGCACGCCTTCGACTACCCCGGCGCGGACGCCTTCGCCGACCGGCCCACGCTCGTGTACGGCAACGGCATCAGCGGGCTGGAGATTGCCTCGGATCTCGCCCGCGTTGCCCCTGTGGTCTCCGGGTTCCGCAAGCCGCGCTACGTGATCAGCAAGGTCGTCGACAGCGTTTCGTCGGACTGGGAGTGGTACACGATGTTCGGCGCGCTCCAGCGTCGCGGGCTCCCGCGGGAGGAGGTGGGCCGCGTGCTGCGGGAGAAGGTCCTGCGCGTCGCCGGGGACCCGGCCGACTTCGGCGCGCCGCGGCCCGACCCCGACTTCTTCGCCGCCGGCATCTCGCTGTGCCAGGACTACCTCGCGCAGGTCGCCGACGGGAGCATCACCTGCCGGCCCGGAATCGCCGGGATCGACGACCGGACCGTGACCTTCACCGACGGCTCACAGGAGACGGTCGAGGCCATCGTCTGCGCAACCGGCTACGACGTCGACATCCCATACCTGGACGACGAGGTGTGGGGTGTGCTCGGGCCCGACCTCGCTCTCTACCAGCGAACGCTGCATCCCGACCTGCCCGGCTTCGGCGTAATGGGCCAGTACCTGGCGCAGGGCCCGTACTTCCCGCTGCTAGAGCTACAGGCCCGCTGGATCGTGGGCGTGTTCGCCGGGGAGGTGCCCCTTCCCGACGAGGCGCACATGCGCGAGTTGATTGCCAAGCCCCGGCCGCCGCTCGACCCTCACAACGCCCTCGCGTTCACGCTGGCCGAGGAGCTCGGCGTGGCGCCGGACCTGGTCGCCCGACCCGACCTCTCCGAGCCGTGGCTCTTCGGGCCGATGCTGCCTCCGCGCTACCGCCTCGACGGCCCAGGCGCCCAGCCCGAGGCCGCCCACCGCTTCCGCGAGCAGCTGGCGGCATCGCCCCGCTCACCGGTCGATCCGGCCGACGTGGACGCGCTGCGCGGCTTCGGCCTGGGCGCGATCGCGGACGAGCTGCAATCCCCAGAGCGAGCCCTTTCGAAGAACTGACCCTGCCGAGGGGCGGACGGGGCGGCTTTTGCTCCGAGGGAGGCTCAAGTCCCGCCTCCCGAAGAGTGTGACCCCGCCCGAGGAGTGTGACCCTGCCGAGAGGCGGACGGGGCGGCTTTGCTCCGAGGGAGGCGCAGTCCCGCCTCCTGAGGAGCGAAGCCGCCCCGGACGCCCCACCGAGCGGCCGGAGCCAAGTGAGTCGAGTATCAGACCAGGAACGGGATGATGAGAATCGCCACGATGTTGGCGACCTTGATCATCGGGTTGATCGCCGGGCCCGCGGTGTCCTTGTAAGGATCGCCCACGGTATCGCCGGTGATCGAGGCCTCGTGTGCCTCGGACCCCTTGCCCCCGAATTCGCCGTCCTCGATCAGCTTCTTGGCGTTATCCCAGGCGCCGCCGCCGGCGGTCATCGAGACCGCCGCGAAGAAGCCCACCACGATCACGCCGATGAGCAGGCCGCCGAGCGCCTGGGCGGACAGGAGGCCGACCACCACCGTCACCACGATCGGGATCAGCGCGGGGATGATCATCTCCCGCTGAGCCGTGGCGGTCACGATCGCGACCGCCTTTGCGTAGTCGGGCTTCTCGGTGCGGTCCATGATCCCCGGCTTCTCCTTGAACTGCCGGCGCACCTCCTCGACAACCTCGCCCCCGGCGCGCCCGACGGACTCGATCGAAAGCGCCGCGAAGAGGTAGACCATCATGCCGCCGATCAGCAGCCCGATGAGGACCTCCGGCTGGGAGATGTCGAAGTTCGTCGCCGTGCCTCCCGCCTCTGCGCGCAGCTCCTCGATGAAGGCCGCGAACAGCACGAGCGCCGCCAGCACGGCCGAGCCGATCGCGTAGCCCTTGGTCACGGCCTTGGTGGTGTTGCCGACCGCGTCGAGGGGGTCGGTGACGTTGCGCACCTCCTCGGGCAGCTCGGCCATCTCGGCGATGCCGCCCGCGTTGTCGGTGATCGGGCCGAAGGCGTCGAGCGCCACGATCAGGCCGGTCAGCGACAGCTGCGCCATGACCGCCACGCCGATGCCATAGATGCCGCCCAGCTCGTTGGCGAACAGGATTCCGAGCGCGATCAGGATCGCCGGCAGCGCCGTGGACTGGAAGCCCTGCGCCAGCCCCTGGATGATGTTGGTCGCGTGACCGGTCTGCGACGCCCGCGCGGTCGTGCGCACCGGCCGGAAGCGGGTCGACGTGTAGTAGTCGGTGATGACGAACAGCCCCGCGGTGACGGCGATGCCGATGAGGGTGCAGATGTAGAAGTCGATGCCCGACGCGCCCTCGGCGCCGCCCTTCAGCAGAGCGGAGGCGCTGGCCTGGACGCTGAGGTCATCCATGAGCCACAGCGTCACGGGAAGGAAGGCGACCGCCGCGATGAGGCCCGAGACGATCAGGCCCTGGTACAGAGCGCGCTCCACATTGCCCGTGCTGCTGCGCACCGCGAAGGTGCCGATGATCGACGCAAGGATGGAGACGCCGCCGATAACCAGCGGATACACGGCCACCTCGCCGAGCTGGTTGAAGGTGAGGACGCCGAGCAGCATCACGGCGACGGCGGTGACCGCGTAGGTCTCGAAGAGGTCGGCCGCCATGCCCGCGCAGTCGCCCACGTTGTCGCCGACGTTGTCGGCAATCACGGCCGGGTTGCGCGGGTCGTCCTCGGGGATGCCGGCCTCGATCTTTCCGACGATGTCAGCGCCCACGTCGGCGGCCTTGGTGAAGATGCCGCCGCCCAGACGAGCGAACACGGAGATCAGCGAGCCGCCGAAGCCGAGGCCCACCAGGGCATCGATGGCGTCCTTCCTGTCGACGTCGAACAGCTGCAGGACCCCGTAGTAGCCCGCCACGCCCAGCAGGGCGAGCCCCGCCACCAGCATGCCGGTGATGGCACCGCCCTTGAACGCCACCTGCAGCGCCGGCGCCACGCCGCCCCGGGCGGTCTCCGCCACCCGGGCGTTGGCCCGTACCGACACGTTCATGCCGATGAAGCCGGCCGCCGCGGAAAAGGAGCCGCCGATGAGGAAGCCGATCGCGGTGCGGACGTCGACCGCGATGGCCAGTGTCACCGCCAGGACCACGGCGACGATGCCGATGATCTGGTACTGGCGGGTCAGGTAGGCGCGCGCTCCCTCCTGCACGGCGAGCGAGAGCGACTGCATCTCCTCGTTGCCGGGCGACTTGGCCAGCAGCCAGCGGGTCGTGAGCACGCCATAGACCACGGCGGCGGCGGCGCAGACGAGCGCGATGATCACGCCGTAGTCGGTCAGGAATTCAGTCAACTGTGAGTCCTCCGGAGGGCTTAGTGGACGATCGCGCTCGTGAGAGCAGAGGCGCAGACGTCCTGAGGCTGCGGCCCGACCATCGGGACCGCTCGGAACAAGAGCGCGCGGAGTCTAGCGAGGTTGTCGGCGAAGACACCGAACGCCTGTTCCGCAGTGACCGCCTCCACCCCGTGCATCCCGACGTCGTAGTCGGTGACCAAGCCCAGGCCCGCGTAGCAGAGCTCCAGCTCGCGGGCGAGCCAGGCCTCGGGGTACTGGGTCATGTTCACGAGGTCGAACCCCGAGTCGGCGAACCAGCGCGATTCGGCGCGTGTGGAGAAGCGCGGGCCCTGGATGACCACGACGGTCCCGCCGTTCACCACGTCCCCGGCCTGGGCGAGGACCCGCCCGAGGTCGGGGCAGTAGGGGTCGGCGGCGGCCACATGGGTGGTCTGCGGGCCGTCGTAGAAGGTGTCCTCGCGGCCGGAGGTGCGGTCGACGAACTGGTCGACAACGACGAAGCTGCCGGGCGGGAGCTTGGCGGTCAGCGAGCCGCAGGCGAACGGGCCGATGAGCCGGCGCACGCCGATGTCGGCCATGGCCCACAGGTTCGCCCGGTAGTTGACCCGGTGGGCGGGCAGCTGGTGCTCGTCGCCGTGGCGGGGCATGAAGGCCACCCGACGGCCCTCGATCTCGCCGATGCGTATCCGGGCCGAGGGCGGCCCGTAGGGCGTGTCCACCGCCACCTCCTCGACGTCGTCGAGGAAGCGGTAGAAGCCCGACCCGCCGAAGACCCCTACCGGTTCCGGAGCGCGGGCCGGGGGCTGGCCGGCCGAGCTCTGCGAACTCGAGGGTTCTAGCTCCCCGGAGGCGTCCAAATCCTGGAGGGCTGATCCGGTGGCTTGGGCTCCTCGGCCTCCGGCGAGGGCTGGCCCTGCTCGGCCTGCGGCGCCTCCGGCCCGGCCTCGCCTCCCGTCTCGCGGACGTAGATCATCTGGAGCTGGCTGAGGGCATCTCGGATCGGGGCCAGCTCGTCCTGCGGGCAGAGGGGCAGCAGCACCCGCACGGCCTCGATGCCCTCATGGGCCTGCTCGAGGTCCTTCTCGCCCTCTGCTGTCAGCCGGCGGCCGGTCAGGTTGACCAGCGTCACCACTGTCTGAAGCAGCACGTCGCTGACGCGCAGCTGCTTCAGCGCCTCGCGCATCTCCTCCTCGGACGGCTCCTGGGCACTCATGTCCTGACCTCCTCGCGTGCATAGGTATCGCGGCTGAGCTCGACCTCGGAGGCGAAGACGTCCTCGATGGTCGCCCCCTCGGCAAGCGCGGCCCGCTGGCGCTGGGCGCCGTTGCGGCTCGGCAGCGCGGGATCGAGCCCCAGCGCGCCGCGGGCCGGGGCCGTCCAGGCCAGCAGTCGGTCGCCCAGCGCCGCGGCCGGGAACTCCTCGGCGCGCTCGAGGTCGATCATGCGGCCGTCGAGCCCGTGGCGGATGGCCCGCCAGAAGTTCTCCTCCACCAGTCGCGGCGGCGGGTCGGTGAAGGCGACTCCTTCGTCGTAGTCGAGTGCCGACTGCGCCGCACAGGCGGTGATCAGCCCGGCCAGAGCGGTGGACTCGCCGGCCGACGACTGGGCGTCGCAGATGCGGACCTCGACCGTGCCGAAGGCGGGGTGCGGCCGCACGCTCCACCACAGCTGCGTGTGCTCGATGAGCGAGCCGGTCCTGCCCAGCAAGTCGACGTAGTCCGCGTAGGCCTGCCAGCTGCCGAAGTGGTCGGGGATCCCACAGCGCGGGAAGCTCTTGGTGAAGATCTGGCTTCGCACGGAGTGCAGGCCCGAGTCCCGCCCGTCGAGGAAGGGCGAGTTGGCCGAAATGGCCAGCAGCTCGGGCAGGATCGGCCGCAGGCGGTCGCACACCGCGATCGCCCGGTCCGCGCCCTTGATCCCGATGTGCACGTGCAGCGAGAAGGTGTTGTTGCGCCACGCCACGTAGCCGAGGTCCGCGTTCAGGCGCTGGTAGTGCTCGGTGTCGATGATGCGCTGGTCCTGCCAGGGGCTGAACGGGTGCGTGCCCGTGGCCACCAGCTGCGCGCCGTGGTCCTCCGCGAGGGCGAACAGCCGCGGCCGCGCGGCCTCCTGCTGCTGCACCGCCTCGCCGAAGGTCGCCCCCCGGCCGGAGCGGATCTCGATCTCGGACTCGATCAGCTCGCCCGCCACCGAGTCGGCCAGCACGGGGTCGTCCAGCGCGGCCGCCGAGAGCTCCGCGTAGCGGTTGTCCAGCGCCAGCGTCGAGGGGTCGACGATCCCGAACTCCTCCTCGAGGCCCACCGTGAAGTCCTCGGAGGCCTCGAAGACCTCGCGTGCCTTGGCCATGTCGATCGTCATGGGCTAGGTGAGGTAGAAGTACAGCGCGTACAGGAGGTCGACCGCCGGGCTCGAGGTATGGACCGTGACCTCCGGCGGCACTTGGAGCAGCGCCTCCGAGTAGTTGAAGATGATCCGCACGCCGGCCTCGACCAGGTCGTCGGCCACGCTCTGGGCCGCCTCGGTGGGAACCGCCAGCACGCCCACCACCACGTCCTCGTCGCGAATGACGGTCTCGAGGTCCTCGTAGGTGCGCACCGTCAGGTTCTCCCCGACGCGTGTGCCGATCCGGCCGGGGTCGGTGTCGAAAAGGGCGACGATGCGAAAGCCGTGGTCGGCGAACACCGCCGAGCCGGCGATCGCCTGGCCCAGGTGGCCGGCGCCGAACAGCGCGATGTTGTGCTGCCCGCTGGTCCGCAGGATCTTGCGGATCTGCGAATGCAGCGAGTCGACGTTGTAGCCCACCCCGCGCTTGCCGAATTTGCCGAACCCCGACAGGTCGCGTCGGATCTGCGTCGAGTTCACGTGCGTGTAGTCGGCCAGCTCCTGGGAGGAGATGGTCTGCTTGCCCATCTTGCGGGCCTGTGTCAGCACCTGGAGATAGCGCGAGAGGCGCGCGGCCACCCCCAGCGAGAGCCGCTCGGAGTTGCCGTCGATCAGCCCCTGAGCGCCCGCGGCGGGCTCCTGGAAGCTCACGGTCGAACCATACCGACGCGCCTGCGGAGCTCCCCCGCGTCGACGAAGTACTCGAACACCTCCAAGCCGTCGATCGTGACCACCGGAATCCGCTCCCCGAGCCGGTTCGCGAGCACCGGATCGAGCGTGATGTCGACTTCTTCGACCTCGAACCCGACGTCCGCGCGCACGGTCTGGACCGCCTCGCGCGCGTCGTCGCAGAGGTGGCAGCCGGGCTTGCCGTAGAGCCTGACGAGGGTCATGCGAGGCGCGCGGCGGCGTCGAGCTTCAGGTAGCCGGGGTAGGCGACGGGCTCGAGGAACCGCGCCGCCCCGGCGATCATCGCGGCGTTGTCGGTGCAGAGGTCCACGGGCGGGACCCACACCGATACCCCCATCGAGCGGGCTGAACCGCGCAGCTCGGAGTTCGCCGCCACGCCACCGCCGAGCGCCAGCCGCTCCAGGCTCTCGCGCTCGAGCGCCTGCTCGACGCGCCGGGTCAGCGACTCGACGATGGCGCGCTGGTAGGAGGCGGCGAGGTCAGCGGGATCGGCCTCGGGCTCGTCGCGCAGCTTGTAGAGCAGCGCCGTCTTGAGCCCGCTGAAGGAGAAGTCCAGGCCTTCGCCCGGAGCGGCCCGCGGGAAGGCGAACGCCTCCGGGTTCCCGCCCCGGGCCAGGCGGTCGAGCTGCGGCCCGCCGGGGTAGGGTAGGCCGAGCAGACGGGCGCCCTTGTCGAACGCCTCGCCGGCGGCGTCGTCGAGGGTCTGCCCGAGGACCGCGTAGGTGCTCGGCTCGTCCACGCGCGCGAGGAAGGTATGGCCTCCACTGGCCACCAGCACGACGTAGGGCGGCTCGATCGGCTCCGAACCGAGCGTGCTGGCCACCACATGCCCGTGCAGGTGGTCGACGGGGGTGAGTGGCAGCTCACGCGCGGCGGCCAGCGCCTTCGCCGCCGAGACGCCGACCAGCAGCGCGCCGATAAGACCCGGGCCGCGCGTGACCGCCACGCGCTCCACGTCGCTCAGAGCAGCCCCCGCGCGGGTAAAAGCGTCTGCGATCACGACGTCCATCAACTCCAGGTGGTGGCGGGAGGCCACCTCGGGCACCACCCCTCCGAACGGCGCGTGCGCCAGGCCCTGCGAGGAGACCACGTTCGACAGCACCTCCCCCGCCTCGCTCACGATGGCGGCGCAGGTGTCGTCGCAGCTTGTCTCGACCCCGAGGATCACTCGGCGGCCGAGCGGTGCTCGGCCGGCCAGCGCTCGGCCTGCGCTCCGTCCGCGGACGCGGCGGCCCGGTCCGGCGCCGTGCGCCACATGATCAGGGCGTCCTCGCGGTTGTCGTGGTAGTAGGCGCGCCGGCGGCCGGAGGAGCGGAAGCCAAAGCGGCCGTACATGTCGATGGCGGCGCTGTTGGAGGTCCGAACCTCCAGCGTGTACTGCTCGCCCGGGCCGTCGGCGAGCTCGAACAGCCGCTCGATCAGTGCGGTGCCGATGCGCTGGCGTCGCAGGCGGTCGTCGACGGCCACGTTCATGAGGTGCCAGACCTGGTCGTAGCGGGCGCAGACCAGGTAGCCGACGAGTCGGTCACCGCGCAGCGCGGCCAGGCAGATCCCCGACGGCTTGCTGAGCTCGAGCACGAACATGGCCAGCGACCAGGGCGTCGGGAAGGCCCGGCGCTCAATGGCGATCACGCCGGGCAGGTCGGCGTAGGCCAGGCGGCGGATCTCGAGCGGTGGCGTCATCGGGGCTTTGCGTCCGGGAGTCGCAGGTAGTAGGGGAGCACGGTGGCGGGCGAGCTCGCGGGGGTCCTTCGCGCCAGCCGGCACACGTTCAGGGCGCGGACCACGTGGGCCGGCGACCCGTCGGGCTCGACTGTGGCGCCGGCCACCTCGAGGGCCTCCCGAAAATGTAACGCCCCCGTCCCCGCCGCCCGTGCACCTGCGGCGTGCTCGGCCAGATCATCGGGTGCGCGCGCCGCGGGCTCCAGGCGCTCCTCTCCGTCGGCGTACAGCGCGCCGAAGACCTCGCCGCGGCGCGCGTCGATCGCCGGGAGCCGCAGGGGGTGTTCGATGCCCTCCGCCAGGGCCCGCAGCGAGGACACAGGCCTGAGCTCGAGCCCGCGGGCGAGCGCCAGCGAACGGGCCGTGGCGACCCCGATGCGCAGCCCGGTGAACGCGCCCGGCCCCACCCCCACGCCGACGGCGTCGAGCTCGTCCCAGCACAGCTGGGCCTCGTCCATGAGATTCCTGATGCGCGGAAGGAGCTCGCTGGCGTGGCCCGGCCGGCCGTCCAGCTCGTCCGGGGCGGGGACGTACTCGAAGCTCTCGCCGTCCCCGCGTTCGACGCAGACCGCCGTGGCCGCGGTGGAGGTGTCGAAGCCGATCACGTTCACCTGGTCAGCGTCAGCCGTCGCCGGTCGCCGCCCCCATGCTCCAGACGGACGCGCGCCGCCACGCGCAGCCCGGCGAGCTCGGCGATCTCCGGCCACTCGACGAAGCCGATGCGCTCCGGGGTCAGGTAGTCCTCCAGCACGCCGGGATCCTCGTCGGCGAGCGAGCCCAGTCGGTAGAGGTCCAGATGGGCGACCTCCACGCCGGCGCCGGGCAGCAGCTGGCCCAGCGTGAAGGTGGGGCTGGTGACAGGGCCCTGCACCCCCAGCTCGCGACAGGCTCCACGCACGAAGGTCGTCTTGCCCGAGCCGAGCTCGCCTGACACCAGCACCACGTCTCCGGGGGCCAGCTCCCGCGCGAGCTGCGCCCCGGCGGCCTCGGTCTCCCCTGAGCTCGCGGTGATCAGCCGAACAGGTCCATCTGGCTGGCGGGATCCGGCTGCGGCTCGGGGGCGGGCTCCGGCTGAGGCACCGGCTCCTGCGCGGCGATGAGGTCCGGAAGGCGGCTGAAATCCTCGCGCAGTTGCTCGAGCACGGCCGTTCCGCGAAGCGCCGCCGCGGGGTGGTAGAGCGGGTAGAGCTGCACGACCCGGCCGCCGAGCTCGTGCTCCTGGGGGACCCCGTGGACGCGCGTGATGCCCGTGTTCGAGCGGGTCAGGAGCTTGAGCGAGAAGTTGCCGAGCGTGCACACCACCTTGGGCTCGATCAGCTGGATCTGCCGCAACAGGTAGGGCTTGCAGATCTCGATCTCGTCGGGCGCCGGGTCGCGGTTGTCCGGCGGGCGGCACTTGAGCACGTTGGTCACGAAGGCCGCCTGACGGTCGAGGCCGATCTCGATCAGCAACTGATCGAGCAGCTTGCCCGCGCGCCCCACGAACGGAAGCCCCTGCTGGTCCTCATAGAAGCCCGGGGCCTCGCCGACGAAGAGCAGATCGGCGTCGGCGTTCCCCGCCCCGAAGACGAGCTTGGTGCGGGTGGCGATCAGCGGGCACTCGTGCCGGGACTGCATCTCCCGCATGAGCGCGATCAGGTCCTCTCGCCGCTCCGCGGCCGGGCGCTCGCTCACACCGCTCGCCGCGAGCCGGTGAGCGCGGCCACGGCGCCGAGCCCGATGAGCACCGCACCCGAGGCGCGGTCGAGCCGCCGCCGCACGGCCGGGCTGCGGCGGATGCGCTCGGCCACGCTGCCGCCCACCAGGGCGTACAGGCCGTCGCTCACCACCGCGATGCCCACGAACACCAGCCCCAGCACCGCGGCCTGCAGCGACGCCGACCCGGCGCCGGGATCCACGAACTGCGGAAGGAAGGCGAGGAAGAAGAGCGCCGTCTTGGGGTTGAGCACGTTCACGAAGACCCCCTGGCGAAACAGCCGCCCATGCGGCGCCGGCGGCAGCTCGGGCGCCTCGCGGCTGCGCAGACGGCTGAAACCCAGCCAGACCAGGTACGCCGCGCCCGCGTACTTGACGAGCCCGAAGGCAACGGCCGAGGAGGCCAGGAGCGCGGACAGGCCCAGCGTGGCAGCGGCAACGTGCACCAGGCCGCCGGCCTCGACCCCAAGCATGGAGACCAGGCCCGCGCGCCGCCCTCCCTCGAAGCTGCGGGCCAGGATGTATAGGACCGACGGCCCCGGGAAGACGATCAGGGCCAGGCTCGCGAGGGCGAACAGCGCCATGGTTTCGGGCGCGGGCATGGCTTGATCCTAAATGCGGTCTAAGGCGGCGATATCATCTGTCACAGGCCGCTACCCGCGGGTGCGGGAGTGGACCTCAGCCCCATGAACCTCAGGACAGGCTCTTCGAGTCGCCCCTCCGTGGGCGTTGTCGGCGCCGGCCGCCTCGGCACGTCGCTGTGCCGTGCGCTGCGTGCAGCCGGCCTCACGGTCGACGGCCCGGCGGGTCGCGGCGAGGTTCCCGCGGGCGACGCGATCGTGCTCTGCGTCCCCGATTCCGAGATCCCGGCCGCTGCCGAGGTCGTGACCGCCGCCGCGCCCTACGTGGGCCACACCAGCGGAGCCACCCGGCTGACGGCCCTGGAGCCCGCGGGCGTCGAGGGCTTCGGCCTCCACCCGCTGCAGACGTTCACCGGCGAGGAGGGGCCCGAGGCCTTCCAGGGGGCGGGCTGCGCCATCGCCGGGTCCAGCCCCGACGCGCTCGCCTTGGCCGAGGAGCTGGCCCTCGCGCTCGGCATGAAGTCCTTCGAGATCGACGACCGCGGTCGCGTCGCTTACCATGCCGCTGCCTCGGTGGCCTCCAACTTCGTGGTCACCCTCGAGGCGGCAGCCGAGCGCATCGCCGCGGGCGCCGACCTCCAGCCCGCGCAAGCCCGGGAGCTGCTGTCACCGCTGGTGCGCCAGACGGTCGAGAACTGGGCGGCGCTGGGGCCCGAGCGAGCCCTGACCGGCCCGGTGGCCCGCGGCGACGAGGCCACCGTGGCCGCACAGCGCGCCGCCATTGCGGAGACCGCCCCTGAGCTGGTCCGCTTCTTCGACCTCCTGGTGGAACACACCCGCGAGCTGGCGAAGATGCCGGCGTGATCACCGTGCGTACCGTGGCCGAGCTGCGTGACGCGCTCAGCGACGCCGGCACGGTGGGCCTGGTGCCCACGATGGGCGCCCTCCACGAGGGACACCTATCGCTCGTGCGCCGCGCGCGCGAGGAGTGCGACACGGTCGCTGTCTCGGTCTTCGTCAACCCCGCTCAGTTCGGCGAGGGCGAGGATCTGGAGGCCTATCCGCGCGACGCGGGCCGCGACGCCGCCCTGCTCGTCGCCGAGGGCGCCGACGTGCTGTTCGCCCCGCCGCTGGAGGAGGTCTACCCCGCCGGCTTCTCGACCGCGGTGCGCGTCACCGGGATCACCGAGATCCTGGAGGGAGAGAGCCGCGGCCCCGAGCACTTCGAGGGCGTGGCCACTGTGGTGCTCAAGCTGCTGAACATGGCCGGGGCGCAGGTCGCCTACTTCGGCCAGAAGGACGCCCAGCAGGCGCTGGTCATCGGACGCATGGTGCGCGACCTCGACATCCCGGTGAGGATCGAGGTGCTGCCCACGGTGCGCGACGCGGACGGGCTGGCGCTGTCCTCGCGGAACACCTACCTGTCGGAGCCCGAGCGCCGGCAGGCGCTCAGCCTCAACGGCGCCCTGCGCGCGGCCGAGGCCGCCGTGGCGCGCGGAGAGCTCGACGCCGCCGCGGTGCTGACCGCGGCTCGCACCGAGCTGGAGGCCGCGGGACTCGAGCCCGAGTACCTGGAGCTGCGCTCGGCCGAGGACCTCACACCCGTCGAGTCGGTCAACGGCTCAACCCTCTTGGCGGTGGCCGCCCGCGTCGGGCGCGCCCGCCTCATCGACAACGTCGTGCTGGCGACCGGAGCGCAGGCCGAGCGTCGGCCGGCCGAGCACCGCACGCTCGATAACCACTCAGGAGGCAAGGCATGAGAAGGACGATGCTCAAGTCCAAGGTGCACCGGGCCACGGTGACCGGAAGCGACCTGAACTACGTCGGCTCCATCACGATGGACTCCGACCTGCTGGAGGCCGCCGACATCCGCGAGCACGAGCTGGTCCAGGTGCTCGACATCGACAACGGCAACCGCTTCGAGACCTACACGATCGCCGGAGCCGCGGGCTCAGGTCAGGTCTGTGTGAACGGCGCCGCCGCGCGCCTGGTCCACTCGGGCGACAAGGTGATCGTGGTCTCCTACGCCGAGTACGAGGAGGCCGAGCTGGAAGCCGGCCACGAACCGCGCGTCGTGCACGTAAACGAGTCGAACTCGATCGTCGACGTGACCGCGAAGGGGGAGGACGCGGTTGTCCCACTGAAGCGCGCGGTCGGGGAGCTCGGGTCATGAGCCACGCACCCGAGCGCAAGGGTCGGCCGATGACCCTCACCCGGCTGGCCGAGAAGAAGGCGTTGGGCGAGCCGCTGGCGATGGTCACCGCCTACGACTACCCCAGCGCCCAGGTCGCCGAGGAGGCCGGCGTCGATGTCGTCCTGGTCGGGGACTCCGGCGCGATGACCGTGCTCGGCTACCCCACGACGGTTCCGGTCACCGTGGACGAGCTGCTGATGCTCGCCGCCGCCGTGCGCCGGGGGCTGACCACGCCCTTCCTGGTCGGAGATCTGCCCTTCGGCTCCTACGAGGTCTCCGACGAGCAGGCCATCGCCACCGCCCAGCGCTTCGTCAAGGAGGCGGGCTGCGATGCGGTCAAGCTCGAGCGCGGCGGGACCTCGGTGCAGCGGGCGCGGGCGATCGCCGAGGCCGGCATCCCGGTCATGGGCCACGTGGGCCTCACGCCGCAGACCGCGACCGCCCTGGGTGGCTATCGCTCGCAGGGCCGCACCGCCGAGCGGGCGCTCGACGTGGTTCGCGACGCCGTCGCGCTTCAGGAGGCGGGCTGCTTCTCGATCGTCTTCGAGGCCGTGCCCAGCGCGCTGACCGAGCTGCTCATGCCCCGGATGGAGATCCCGGTGATCGGCATCGGCGCCGGCGGCGCCACGGACGGCCAGGTGCTCGTGTTCCACGACCTGCTCGGGATCTACGACGGCCACGCCGCCCGCTTCGTCAAGCGCTATGCGGACATTCGGGACCAGATGATCGCGGGGGTGTCGGCCTTCGCCGAGGATGTGCGCAAGCGGCGGTACCCCGAGCCCGACCACGGCTACACCATGGCCCCCGACGAGATCGACCGGCTGCAGGCGCTGCTCGAGCCGAGCGGCGAGCCGTTCACGGGGGGGCCGAGCCTGTAGGACCGGCACGACGAGCCGAGCGTCGCAGCGGCGCTGTGCGGCGCGACCGCGACTTGGGTATCCGGGCCCTGTTGTTACCGGGAATACCCCGACTAGGAGGGAACTCCCAATGCGAAGGATCCTTCGCCGGCGCCCGTCGCCGGCAATGGTGGTCGCGCTGGTGGCGCTGTTCGTGGCCACGAGCGGAGTGGCATACGCCGCCAACACCATCCACAGCCGCGACATCGTCAACGACGCGGTCACCACCGCCGACATCCAGGGCGGCGGCGGCAGGACCGGCACGATCAAGAACCGCGACACGAACGCGCTGCTGGCGATTCCGAAGGGCTATGCGTCGATCGACGCTGGTGCCGCCCCCCGGGTGCTGAACTTCGGCGGCCAGCAGACCGCGACGTCGCCCCCAGGCGTCTCGGTGGCGCGAATCGCCCAGGGCGTCTACGACGTCACCTTCCGGGCGAACACCGGCACGGGCCGCTTCGTCAAGGTGGACAGCGTCGACGACCTCTCGTTCGCGACCAGCGGCCAGAAGTCCGCGGTCAACGGCATCGTGAACGATCCGCAGCCCACACTCGAGCCCGTTGTGTCCGTTGTGCGCAGCCGCTCGACGGCCAACGAGAACGAGATCAAGCTCCGCGTGATCGTCGAGGACGCAAGCAACGGCAGCAAGACCGACGACGCTGAGTTCAGCGTCTTCATGTACGCGCGTACGGTCAACTAAGACCGTCCGTACCGGTCCCGGCGCGCCGGTCCCTCGAGGGCCGGCGCGTAGGATCGGCCGGTGGCCGTCCACACCGGCGAGCTTCGCTTCTCCACTCAGGGCGACGGTGACGTCATCGACCTCACCGATGGTGTCCAGCGCTTCGTCGCATCGACCGGCGCCCGCGAGGGCGCGGTCTCCCTCTTCGTCCCCGGCTCCACCGCGGCGATCACGGCCATGGAGTTCGAACCCGGTGGACTGCACGACCTGCGCGCGGTGCTCGACCGCCTTATCCCCAGGAGAGGCGACTACGAGCACAACCGGCTCAACGCCGACACCAACTCCCACGCCCACATACGCGCGGCGATCGTCGGCCCCTCGGAGACCGTCCCGCTGCGCGAAGGGCGGCTGGTCACCGGCACCTGGCAGCAGCTGGTGCTGGTCGACTTCGACGACCGGCCTCGCGACCGCCGCGTAGTCATTCAGATAGTCGCTTGAGGACCTTGGCGGGCGCGCCGGCCGCCACCGAGTACGGCGGCAGGTCCTCGTTGACCACGCTGTTGGCCCCGATCACACAGCGCTCGCCGATGGTGACACCGCTGGTGATCACGACGTTCGCGCCGCACCAGACGTTGTCACCGATGCGGGTCGGGCCCTTGGTGGAGAACCCCTGCCAGGTGACCGGGGTGTCGAAGTCGTCGAAGCGATGGTTGCCGTCGGTGACGAAGCAGCCGTTGGCGAACATGCAGTGGGAGCCGATCTCCACCAGCTCGACCGAGGCGACCATCACCCCGATGTTGAGGAAGGTGTCGCCGCCGATCCGGATGCTGCCGGAGTCGCCGGTCGTGAGCCAGACGTTTGGCTCGAGCAGGCTGTGCTCGCCGATCTCCAGACGACCGGCGCGGAAGGACTCGAGGACGTTTCCCTGCACCGGCCAGCGCACGAACGCGCTGCGGCGGGCGAACTCGCGATGGATCGCGAGGCGGTTCCAGGGCAGCGAGTTGCGCTCATACCAGCGCCACTTCTGGACATAGAGCCTCAGGGCGTCCACGCCCGGCAGACTTTCAGACCTCAACCGGTGGACGGGTGCACTCCGCCGGAGAAGCCCTCAGTCCGCTGACGGACCCTTCGGCCGGGAGATGTGTGCTCGCGGCTCTCAGGCCGCCGCCGCGAACCGCCGGCGCGACTTTCGCACCTTCGGCTCGACGATTTCCGCCAGGAAGCCGCCGGTGTACGACCCACCGGTGCCGGCCACCTGCTCTGGCGTGCCGTGGGCGACCACCAGGCCGCCCTCCTCGCCGCCCTCGGGACCCATGTCGATGACGCGGTCGGCCGTCTTGATCACGTCGAGGTTGTGCTCGATCACGACCACGGTGTTGCCGGCCTGCACGAGGCGGTCGAGCATCTCCAGCAGGCGCTGGACGTCGGCGAAGTGCAGGCCGGTCGTGGGCTCGTCGAGGATGTAGAGGGTCCGGCCGGTCGCCACCTTCGACAGCTCGGAGGCCAGCTTCACCCGCTGGGCCTCGCCGCCGGACAGCGTCGTAGCCGGCTGACCGAGCCGCACGTAGCCGAGCCCGACGTCGTTCAGCGCCTGTACCCGGCGCTTGATCTTCGGGATGTTCTCGAAGAACTCGACCGCTTCGCGGACGGGCATCTCGAGCACGTCGGAGATCGTCCTGCCCTTGAAGCGGACCTCGAGCGTCTCGCGGTTGTAGCGCTTGCCGTCGCACTGCTCGCAGGGCACGTAGACGTCCGGCAGGAAGTGCATCTCGATCTTGATCTGGCCGTCGCCGCGGCAGACCTCGCAACGCCCGCCCTTGACGTTGAACGAGAAGCGGCCAGGCTTGTAGCCGCGGGCGCGGGCCTCCTGGGTCTTGGAGAACAGCTCCCTGATGTGGTCGAACAGCCCGATGTAGGTCGCCGGGTTCGACCGCGGCGTGCGCCCGATCGGCGACTGGTCGATGTTGATGATCTTGTCGACCTGGTCGAGGCCGTCGATGCGCTTGTGGGCACCCGGCCGTTGCTTGGCCCTGTGCAGCCGGTTAGCGACCGCCTTGTAGAGCACCTCGTTGACCAGGGTCGACTTGCCCGAGCCTGAGACCCCCGTCACCGCCGTGAACACGCCGAGCGGCACCTTGACGTCGATTCCGCGCAGGTTGTGCTGCGAGGCGCCCTGCACGCTGATGTGCCCGCTCGGGCGGCGCCGCTTGTTCGGCACGGCGATCTCCCGGCGGCCGCACAGGTACTGGCCGGTCAGCGACTCGCCGACCGCCATCACGTCCTCCGGCGTGCCCTCTGCCACCAGCTTGCCGCCGTGCTCCCCCGCGCCCGGCCCGAGGTCGACGATGTGGTCGGCGGAGAGCATCGTCCCCTCGTCGTGCTCGACGACGAGCACCGTGTTGCCGAGGTCGCGCAGGCGCTTGAGAGTCGAGATCAGCCGCTCGTTGTCGCGCTGGTGGAGGCCGATCGAGGGCTCGTCGAGGATGTAGAGCACCCCGACGAGCGAGGAGCCGATCTGGGTGGCCAGGCGGATGCGCTGGGCCTCGCCACCCGACAGCGTGGCGGCGGCCCGCTCCAGCGACAGGTAGCCGACCCCGACGTTGGCGAGAAAGCGCAGCCGCTCGTCGATCTCGCGCAAGATCAGCCGCGCGATCTGGTGCTCGGTCTCCGACAGCTCGAGTTGCTCGAACCATTCGATCGCCCGACGGGCCGACTTGTCGGTGAGCTCGTCGATACCTATCCCGCCCACCTTCACCGCAAGCGACTCGGGCCGCAGGCGCGCGCCCTGGCACTCGGGGCACGGGCTCATCGTCATGTACTCCTCGATCTTCTCCCGCGAGTACTCGGAGTCGGTCTCCCGGTAGCGGCGCTCCAGCGAGGGCACGATGCCCTCGAAGCTCGTGGTGTAGGAGCGCCGGCGGCCGTAGCGGTTGCGGTAGGAGACGTAGACCCGGTCGCCGTTGGTGCCGTAGAGGTAGGTGTCCTGCACGTCCTCGGAGAGGTCCTCCCAGGGCGTGTCCAGGTCGACCTCGTAGCGCTCGGCGATCGCCTGCGTGATCTGCCCGTAGTACTGCGAGGCGCTGGTGGACCACGGGAGGATCGCCCCCTCGGCCAGCGACAGGGACGGGTCGGGCACGATCAGGTCCGGGTCGATCTCCATCTGCGAGCCGAGGCCGGTGCAGCGCGGGCAGGCCCCGTGCGGTGAGTTGAAGGAGAACATCCGCGGCTCCAGCTCGGGCATCGAGGTGCCGCAGTGCAGGCACATGAAGCGCTCGGAATAGGTGGTGATCTCGCCGCTGTCCACCATCTCCACGTCGACGATCCCCTCGGCCCGGCCGACCGCGGTCTCGATCGAGTCGGCCAGCCGCTTACGCAGGTCGGGCCGCATCACCAGCCGGTCGACCACCACCGAGATGTCGTGCTTGAACTTCTTGTCGAGGGTGATGTCCTCCTCGAGCCGGCGCAACTCGCCGTCGACTTTCACGCGCGTGAAGCCCTCGGTCCGCAGCTCCTCGAACAGCTTGCCGTACTCGCCCTTGCGGCCCCGGACGACGGGGGCGAGGATCATGAACCTGGCGCCCTCCTCGAGGGTCATGATCTGGTCGACGATCTGCTCGGCCGACTGCGCCGCGATCGGGCGGCCGCAGTTGTAGCAGTGGGGGTGCCCGACCCGGGCCCACAGAAGCCGCAGGTAGTCGTAGATCTCGGTGACCGTGCCCACCGTCGAGCGCGGGTTGCGCGAGGTGGTCTTCTGGTCGATGGAGATGGCCGGCGAGAGGCCCTCGATCGAGTCGACGTCGGGCTTGTCCATCTGGCCCAGGAACTGGCGCGCGTAGGCCGACAACGACTCGACATAGCGGCGCTGGCCCTCGGCATAGATGGTGTCGAAGGCGAGGCTGGACTTGCCGGATCCCGACAGGCCGGTGATGACCACCAAGGCATTGCGCGGGAGGCGCAGATGGAGGTCCTTGAGGTTGTGCTCGCGGGCGCCGGAGACGACCAGCTCGTCGGCTTGCTTCACATAACCGATTCTATGCCGGACCCCAGACGAACACGTGTTCGGTTACCGCTAATTGCGCCCGGCCGTCAGGCGCTTGTACGTCATGCGGTGCGGGCGATCCGCCTCTTCGCCCAGGCGCTCTCGCCGCCAGGCCTCGTAGGCCTCGAAGTTGCCCTCGAAGAAGCGCACCTGCGAGTCGCCCTCGAAGGCCAGGACGTGCGTGGCGACGCGGTCCAGGAACCAGCGGTCGTGCGAGACCACGACCGCACAGCCCGGGAACGACTGCAGCGCCTCCTCCAACGCGCGCAGGGTGTCCACGTCGAGGTCGTTGGAGGGCTCGTCGAGCAGCAGCAGGTTGCCGGCCGTGCGCAGCAGCTTGGCCATGTGCAGGCGGTTGCGCTCGCCGCCGGAGAGCTTGGCCACCTTCTTCTGCTGGTCGGAGCCCTTGAAGTTGAACGACGACACATAGGCCCGCGAGTTCATCGTGTGCTCGCCCACGGAGAGCTTCTCGTCGCCGCCTGAGATCTCCTCCCAGACCGTCTTCTCGCCGTCGAGGGCGTCGCGCGACTGGTCCACGTAGGAGAGCTCGACGGTCTCCCCCACCCGCAGAATGCCCGAGTCGGACTGCTCGGTCCCGGTGATCATGCGCAGCAAGGTGGTCTTGCCGGCGCCGTTGCCGCCGATCACCCCGACGATCCCCGCGCGCGGCAGGCTGAAAGAGAGGTCATCGATCAGCAGGCGGTCGCCGTAGCCCTTGCTGACGCCCTCGGCCTCCACCACCACGTCCCCCAGCCGCTGCCCCGCCGGGATGTGAATCTCAACGGAGTCGAGCTTGGCGTTGCGTTCCTCGGCCAGCAGAGCGTCGTAGCGCGCGAGGCGGGCCTTGTTCTTGGTCAGGCGCGAGGAGGCGCTCATGCGCACCCACTCGAGCTCGCGGGCCAGCGTGCGCTGGCGGGCGGACTCCTGCTTCTCCTCCTGGGCGAGGCGAGCCCGCTTCTGCTCGAGCCAGGACGAGTAATTGCCCTGGAAGGGGATCCCGCGGCCGCGGTCGAGCTCCAGGATCCAGCCGGCGACGTTATCCAGGAAGTAGCGGTCGTGGGTCACCGCCACCACGGCGCCCGGGTACTCGTGCAGGTGGCGCTCGAGCCAGGCGACCGAGTCCGCGTCCAGGTGGTTGGTCGGCTCATCGAGAAGGAGCAGGTCGGGCTGGGAGAGCAGCAGGCGGCAGAGCGCCACGCGGCGGCGCTCGCCGCCGCTGAGGTGCTCGACGCTGGAGTCCCCGGGCGGGCAGCGCAGCGCGTCCATTGCCGAGTCCACCAGCGTGTCCAGGTTCCAGGCGTCGGCGGCGTCGATCCTCTCCTGCAGAGCGGCGAACTCGTCGGCGGTCTCCTCCGAGTAGTTGGCCGCCAGCTCGTTGAAGCGGTCGAGCATGTCCCGCAGCGGCCGGACGCCGTCCTCGACGTTCCCGCGCACGTCCTTGCTCTCGTCCAGCTGGGGTTCCTGCTCGAGCAGGCCCACCGTGGCGCCCTCGGCGAGGTCGGCCTTGCCCCGGAACTCCGTGTCCTGGCCGGCCATGATCCGCAGCAGGGTCGACTTGCCGGCGCCGTTGGCGCCCAGCACGCCGATCTTGGCGCCCGGGTAGAAGGCCAGCGTCACGTCGGAGAGCACCTCCTTGTCGGGCGGGTGCACCCGGGTGAGGCGCTGCATGGTGAAGATGAACTCGGGCATGGCCGACCGAGGCTAGCCGGAGGTGCTGCCGCGGGATGCGGCCGCTCAGCGGACGCGCGGCCTAGCCGCCAGCGCGGGCGTAGACCTCGTCGAGGA
Organism: Thermoleophilaceae bacterium; assembly: GCA_035296565.1. Classification (GTDB taxonomy): domain Bacteria; phylum Actinomycetota; class Thermoleophilia; order Solirubrobacterales; family Thermoleophilaceae; genus JACCZR01. The sequence goes on along the minus strand of DATHAQ010000048.1, from coordinate 6,852 downwards.
TCGAATCCTGGTCGGCGAGATCGAAGTTCTCCTCGAGGTAGCGGGCCGTCTCGTCGCGCGGGGTCCCGTTCAGCGCCATGTTGAGGGCTATCAGGCGGGCCCCCTCCGAGCCCTCGCCGCTCGACGCGGCAGGCGCCTGGTCTACCCCGGCCGCCTTGACGTCTTCCTCCTCGACGGCCTTGCCGGTCCCCGGCTCGTCGACGCCGGGCTCCTCGCGGGCCTCCTCGACGACCTTCAGCTCCTCGTCCTCCTCGACGATCAGCTCGGGCTCCTCCTCGTTGGCCGCCTGGCGGGCGACTTCGGCCTCCTGTTCGTCGACCTCCTCGATCACGTCCTCGTCGACGGCGCTCGTGGTCGAGGTGCCGCCGGCGGCAACCGAGGTGGTCGCCGAGCCGCCAGGCACCGCCGTGCGGATGTCCGACAGGCCCTCGCGCAGCTCGCGGAGCTGCCCGGCGATGTCCTCAGCCTCCCGGCGCAGGCGGTCGGTGAGCTCGCCGACCGTGCTGCGCACGCCGCTGACCAAGCCCTCGAGCTCGGAGTCGATGGCCTCGGCCTTGGTGGCGATCTCGCCCGTCGCGTCCTGTACGCGCTGGACGTGGCTCGCCGCTTCGTGCTCGGCGTCGGTCCGGGTCTTCTGGGCGTCGGTTTGGGCGGACCTGCGCGTCTCGGCGGCCTCGCGCTCGGCGTCGGCGGTGACCTTCTCCGCGTCCGCCTGCGCCTGTGCCTGGATCTCGCCGGCGCTGGTCTCGGCAGCCTCGACGATGGCCCGGATCTGCTCGGACGCCAGCGAGCCGAGAGAGTCCCCGCCGCCCTGGCTGTCCGCCGCCGCCTTCTCGACCGCGTCTGCGACCTCGCGCAGGTGCCTGTCGACCTCCTCGGGGGCGTACCCCCGCCGCGCCGACGAGAAATCCGTTCGCTCGATGAACTTGCGCTCCAGCTCCAAGAGAGATGCCTCCGCTCGTCTGCCCTGCGCCGGGCAGCGTACAAGACCCCGGACGGAGCGGACCGAGGCTTCTCGACGCGCCTAGCGGCGGCGGACGCGCTCGCAGCTACGCACGCGGTCGCGACGATCGGCACCGACCCGGTCCCGGCCGCGGCCGCAGTTCACGCGGTTGCGGCGGCCGTCGCGGACCGAGATCACGTCGCTGCCCGAGCCGCCCAGCCGAGCTCGTCCTCGTCGCACGCGTCGTCGCACACCGCGGCGAGCCAGACGGCGGCGAGCCGCCTCACGATGCGCGCGCCTCGGCCTCCAGTTCGTCCAGCTCGCGCCGCAACGACTTGATCTCGTCGCGCAACTTGGCCGCGTACTCGAAGCGCAGGTCGTCGGCGGCCGCCAGCATCTCCTCCTCCAGCTCGACGATCGTGCGCCCGAGCTCCTCGGCGGACATGCCCTCCTCCTGGGCCCGCTTGCGCCTTCTCGAGCGGTCAGGGAGTTTGGACTCGACGGCCAGGAAGTCCGAGATGTCGGAGATGCCCTTGCGCACGGTCTCCGGCGTGATCCCGTTCTTGTCGTTGTAGGCGACCTGGATCGCGCGTCGGCGGTTGGTCTCACCGATCGCCGTCCGCATGGCGGCGGTCTCCTTGTCGGCGTACATGATCACCCGGCCCCTGATGTTGCGCGCCGCCCGCCCGATCGTCTGGATGAGCGACGTCTCTCCGCGCAAGAAGCCCTCCTTGTCGGCGTCCAATATGCCGACGAGCGAGACCTCCGGGAGGTCCAGTCCCTCTCTGAGCAAGTTCACCCCCACCAGCACGTCGTACTCGCCCAGCCGCAGCTCGCGGATGATCTGGATGCGCTCGAGAGTGTCCACCTCCGAGTGCAGGTAGCGGACCCGGAAGCCGTACTCGAGCAGATAGTCAGTCAGGTCCTCGGCCATCTTCTTGGTCAGCGTCGTGACCAGCGTTCGCTCGCCGGCCTCGGCGGTCTTCTTGATCTCGCTCATGAGGTCGTCGATCTGGTTCTTCGTCTCGCGCACGTCGACCTCGGGGTCGACGATGCCGGTGGGGCGCACGATCTGCTCGACCAGCCGCGCCGAGTGGTTTCGCTCGAACTCTCCCGGGGTGGCGGAGACGAACACGATCTGGGGCACACGGGTGAGGAACTCGTCGAAGGTCTGCGGGCGGTTGTCCAGCGCGCTCGGCAGCCGGAAGCCGTACTCCACCAGGGTCTGCTTGCGGGAGCGGTCACCCTCGTACATGCCGCCGATCTGCGGCACGGTCTGGTGCGACTCGTCAATGAAGCAGACGAAGTCCTCGGGGAAGAAGTCGAGCAGGCAGTAGGGGCGGCTGCCCGGCGCGCGGCCGTCGAGGATGCGCGAGTAGTTCTCGATCCCGTTGCAGAAGCCCAGCTCGCGCAGCATCTCCATGTCGAACTGGGTGCGCTGGCGCAGCCGGTGGGACTCGAGCAGCTTGCCCTGCTCCTCCAGCTCCGAGGTGCGCTGCTCGAGCTCGTCGCGGATCTCCCCCACCGCCCGCTCGATGGTCACGCGGTCGGTGGCGTAGTGGGTGGCGGGCCAGATGGCCGCGTACTGGAGCTCCTTGAGCACCTCGCCGGTGAGCGGGTCGAACTCGTGGATCAGCTCCACCTCGTCGCCGAAGAGGACGGCGCGATAGGCGGTCTCGGCGTAGGCGGGGAAGACTTCGAGCGTGTCGCCCTTGACGCGGAAGGACCCGCGCGAGAGCACGCTGTCGTTGCGCGAGTACTGGATGTCGACGAGCTTGCGCAGCACCGCGTCGCGATCGATCATCTCGTCCTTCTTGAGCAGGAGCATCATCGCGTCGTACTTGTCCGGGGAGCCGAGGCCGAAGATGCACGAGACGCTGGCCACCACGACCACGTCCCGGCGGGCGAACAGGGAGGCCGTCGCCGAGTGGCGCAGCCGCTCGATCTCCTGGTTGATCGAGGAGTCCTTCTCGATGTACAGGTCCTGGCTCGGTACGTACGCCTCGGGCTGGTAGTAGTCGTAGTAGGAGACGAAGTACTCGACCGAGTTGTTCGGGAAGAACTCACGGAACTCGTTGCAGAGCTGGGCCGCGAGGGTCTTGTTGTGGGCGATGACCAAGGCCGGGCGCTGGGTCTTCTCGATCGCGAAGGCCATGGTGGCCGTCTTGCCGGAGCCGGTGACGCCCAGCAGGCTCTGGAAGCGGTCGCCCGCCTCGATGCCCTCGGCCAGCCCGTCGCGGGCGGCTGGCTGGTCGGCTATCGGCGTATACGCGTTGTTGACCCTGAATTCCGGCACTGCGGATTGACGTTACTTGCCGAAGGGGTCGGGTCAGGCGTACCCTGAGGCGTGATGGCTTGGCAGTACGAGATCCTCGTCGTAGCCAATGTCACAGCCGACTCCCCCGAGCTGGTCGAGGCCCTGCGCCAACGAGCCGAGCGCGACCGCTGCCACTTCACGCTGCTCGTCCCCGCGCCCGCCGCGGGCCGGGAGGGACGGGAGGCGGCCGAGCGGCGCGTGACGGCCGCCCTGGAGCAGATCCGGCCCGCCGGTCTCGAGATCGACGGCCTCGCCGGCGACCACGACGCCCTGTCGGCCGTGCGCGAGGCCTGGGACCCGGCCCGCTTCGACGAGATCATCGTCTCGACGCTGCCCACGGGCAGCTCGAAGTGGCTGCAGGTGGACCTACCTCACCGCGTGGGGCAGGTGACCGACACCCCAGTGACCCACGTAGTGGCGCAGCCGCCGCAGCCCGAGCCCGAGATCCGGCACCGCGAGCGGCCCGACAGCCTCGGGCTCCTGTCGCCGCTCGGCGCGGTGACCGGCAGCGGCCGGCCTCGTCACTCGTAGGCCACGACATCCGGCGAGGGCCGTAGCCGCAGCGTCTGGCGGGGCGTCATGAGCCCCGTGTCCTCGCGATAGAACAGCTTGAAGCCGTTGCGCTCGCGCCGCCGCCCACGGGTGAACTCTCGGTACTTGACCTTCTTCTCGGCCTGGGTGCCGAAACCGTCGACGTTCAGCACCATCGCCAAGCCGCGATGATCACGGATCGAGCGCTCGTCCTCGATCATGTCCGCAGTGAAGCGGTGGACGAGCAGCAGCTTCTGGGGCAGGTCGCGCCGCCGGACGAGCCGTGACAGGTAGGCCGCCACCTGGTTCACGGTCCGAGCATCGGTGGAGCCGATGCTCTGCCCCGGGATCTCGCCGGGCGCCATGCTCCATTCGGGGTCCAGCGCAAGGGCCACGTCGGGCTGCTCGAGCCACCGGCGCAGAGCGCGCGTCTCGTCCATGAACGAGGCGCGGCCAGGCTGTATGTCCAGGATCAGCAGGGCCCGCCGCCGCCGCGCCTCGCGCAGGTAGCGGTCGATGGTCGCCGGCTTCTGGCGGGTCGAGAACTTCCCGTCCTTGCCCGGGGTGCGATGCACCATGGTCGAGATCAGCTCGAAGGCCGGAAGCACCGGCCGTCCCGCGCGTACGTAGCGCCGGGCCTGGCGCTCGAGGCGCCGGCCTGCCTGCGCGGGCGTGCCGATCCCCAGCGCTCCCAGCTCCTCGTTCTGCGGCGCGCCGTAGAAGGCGACGACCCGCCGCTCGGGGAACAGAGTGCGACCGCCGCGCGGCAGCTGCGGGGGTTCGGGGGGACGCTCGGCCTCAGCGGTGCGCTCGGGGAGGTCCTCCCCTCCCCCGGCCGTGGCGGCCACGACGATCACGGCGAGCAACCCGAGGGCCAGGCCCAGCGCGATCAGTCGCTGCTGCTTGGTGCGCCGGCGTGCCTGCTCGCGGCGCCGCCGCCGTCGCTCGCCGTCCACCCTGCCTCGTCAGACGCCCAGCTCGTCGCCGTAGTGCTGCTCGTAGGAGCGCTTGGAGCGCTGAACGTTCTGGACGTAGGCCCGCGTCTCGGGGAAAGGGATGTCGTCAAGCGAGTCGAAGGCTCCCGGCCCGCCGGCGCGTCGCACCCAGCGGTCCACGTTCGTCTCGCCCGCGTTGTAGGCCGCGATCGCCAGCTCCTCGTTGCCGTCGTAGCGGCGCAGCAGGTAGCGCAGGTAGTAGGTGCCGTAGGCGATGTTGATCTGCGGCGTGGCCAGGTCGCGCTGGGTGAACGCCGCTCCACCGGAGTCGCGGGCGATGAAGCGCGCGGTGGCCGGCGTTATCTGCATCAGCCCGCGCGCGCCCGCGTGCGAGGTCTGGTCGCGGAAGCGCGACTCCTCGTAGATGATCGCCGCGATCAGGTTCGGGTCGACGTCCTTCCTGCGCGCCTGCTGGCGGATGATGTCCTCGTGGCGCAGGGGGAGGGTGATCTCCCGGACGGCATTGGGCCCGATGCCGGTCACCAGCGCCCAGGCCCCCGCCGCAACCAACAGGGTGATCAGCACCCCGAGCAGCCAGCGACGCCGGCGCCTGAGGGCGGAGCGACCGGGGCGGTGGCGGGCAGCCACTGTGCTCATGTGCCGATCTTCGCAAGCACTTGGGTCAACGAGTGCTTCAACTCGTCGCGGGTCCCGTCGTTGCGGACCACGAAATCCGCACGGTGCGCCTTCTCTTCCTGGGAGAGCTGGCGCTCGTGGCGCGATGCGGCACCCGCGTGCCCCCGCTCGGCCGCGCGCCGCTCGCGGGTGGCCTCCTCGGCCACCACCGCGAGGGTGTGGTCGAAGGCATCCTCCATGCCGGCCTCGAAGAGCAGGGGGACCTCCACGACAGCTGCCTTCGGCCCCGCTGCCTCGCTCTCCTGCCGCCACTCCGCCACGCGCCGCCCGACCCTGGGCCACAGCTGCTCCTCCAGCCACTCCCGCTCATCGGGGTCGCCGAAGACCCGCTCCCCCACCTTCGAGCGGTCGACCGCGCCGCCGGGCGCGATGTCGGGGCCGAAGCGCTCGACCAGGGCGTCGCGGACATCCTCGCTGCCGAGCAGCTCGTGCACGACGGCGTCGGTGGACAGCGTTGCCGCGCCCAGCTCGCCGAGAGCACCGAGGGCCTCGGACTTGCCGGCGCCCATGCCGCCGGTGAGCCCGATGAAGGGAACCCGCGAGGCGGGCTCCACCTACTCCTCCTCCGAGCCCTCGCTCTGCTGCTCGTCGGCCTGGGCCTGCTCCATGGCGGCGGCGAGGCTGTCGCCGCTGATCTGGGCACCGGCGAAGCGGTCCTCGGAGAGATCCAGGTCCGGCACTTCGTCCAGGTCGCCGCCCTCACCCGAGGGCGGACGACCGGTGCCCACGCCGGGCTGGCCGACTCGCTTGACGCTCAGCGACAGGCGGCGGCGCTCGGAGTCGATCTCCAGCACCTTGACGGTGACCTCGTCGCCGGGCTCGACCACCTCGCGCGGGTTCTCCACGTGGTGATGGGCCAGCTCGGAGATGTGCACGAGGCCCTCGACCCCGTCCATGATCTCGACGAATGCGCCGAAGGACACGACCTTGGTGACCTTCCCCGTGAGCTCATCACCCAGGTTGTAGGTGTCCAGCACGCGCTGCCACGGGTCCTCCTGGGTCTGCTTGAGGCCGAGTGAGATCCGCTGGCGGTCGCGGTCGATGTCGAGCACCTTGACGGGCACGGTCTGGCCGATGGAGAGGATCTCCGACGGGTGGTTGACGTGCTTCCACGACAGCTCGGAGATGTGGATGAGGCCGTCGATGCCGTCCAGGTCGACGAAGGCCCCGAAGTCGACGATGTTGGAGATGTCGCCCTCCACGACCTGGCCCGGCTGCAGGCGGTCGAGGATCTGCTGGCGAACCTCCTTGCGCTCCTCCTCGAGCACCGCGCGCCGGCTGAGCACGACGTTGTTGCGGGAGCGGTTGAGCTCGATGACCTTGCACTCGATCTTCGTGCTCATGAACTCATCGAGGTTCTGGACGCGGCGGATGTCCACCAGTGAGGCGGGCAGGAAGCCGCGTACGCCGAGGTCGATGATCAGGCCGCC
>DATHAQ010000047.1:0-67496 GCA_035296565.1 Thermoleophilaceae bacterium | reverse complement strand
AAGGGAAGGAAGTTCTCCCCGAACTTGAACTGCACGAGCAGGGGGACGAGCCACCAGGCCGAGCCCAGGGCGCCGGCAAGGGCCGCCCGCCACGCGAAGGCTCGGGCCGCCCGCCGGTCGGCCGCGCCGACGTACAGCTCGTAGAGGACGAGCGCGACCGGCCCCAGGAGCGCGAACGCGATCACGGCGGCGTTGACGCCCCCCGGGGTCAGGGCGAGCAGGAGCCCGAACAGCGCCGGCCAGCGCCAGCGCGCGCCCTCCGCGAGGCCCCGGTGCACGCTGAGCATGAGCCAGGGCAGCGCGGCGTAGGTGACGAGGGTGACCGTGCCCCGGCTGGTGTAGAGGACCACGTAGGGGCTCAGCACGAAGACCACCGCGGCTGCGCCTGCGGCCGCGAGCCCGCGCCGCGGCATGAGGGCCTCCATCAGCTTCACGACGCCCCAGGCGGCCAGGAACAGCAGGGTGCCGAGCCACAGCCGCTGGACCATCCACATGGGAAGCCCCAGCGCGTCGCCTCCGGCGAAGAAGGGCCCCATGGGCGCCAGGTAGCCGACGAAGTTGCCGCTCTGCACGTGCCCGAGGTCGGACGTGGCGCTCCAGAGCCAGCCGACTCGCTCCAGGAACTGGGCCGGGTTCACCGACAGCTCGATCCGCGTGTCCGTGACCGCCTCTCCCGTTCGTTGCAGGAAGGCCAGCCCGTAGCTCCCGGCGGCCAGCGCGACGAGCAGCAGCCGCCGGTCAAGAGCCATGCCGGGCAGCGTAGTTAGCCTTCGGTGCGCCGGACCCACCCGCCTCCGTGCACGCGCGCTCTCCCCGCTTCCCGCTCTTCGACTCACTGCGCGCCGTCGCCGCGGTGAGCGTCCTCGCCCACCACGCCGGCGACTACTCGGGCTTCCTCCGCGGCACGGATCCGTTCGTGAGCTGGGTCGCGCGCCTGGACGTGGGCGTGGCCATCTTCTTCCTCATCTCCGGCTTCCTGCTCTACCGGCCGTTCGTCCAGGCCAGGATGCGCGACGAAGGCCAGCCGTCCACCGTCGCCTACGCGTGGCGGCGGCTCCTGCGAATCGGCCCGGCCTACTGGCTGGCGCTGACGGTCACCGCGCTCGTCGTCGGCTCGGTCGGCCTGTCCTCGCTGAAGGCCGGGCTCGTGTACTACGGCTTCGCCCAGACCTACTTCCCGGTCTACTCGCTGGGCGGCATCCCCGCGGCGTGGACGCTGTGCGTCGAGGTGAGCTTCTACGCATTCCTTCCGCTCTGGGCCTGGCTGATGCGGCGCGTTCCTGGCTCTCGCCTGCGCAGCGAGGCACTCGGCCTCGTTGCCCTCTTCTGCCTCGCGATCGCCTACAAGGTCTGGCTGCTCTCCAAGTCGCCCACGCCCGACGACGTCGGTGGGGTGCACGGTCTGCTGCTGCTCCCCGCCTTCCTCGACCAGTTCGCGCTGGGGATGGGCCTGGCCGTGGCGAGCGTCGCCTGCGCGGACCGGCCCGAGCTCCCGCGGCCCCTCCGTGTGCTCGACCGGTTCCCCGGGCTCGGCTGGCTGTTCGCGCTGGTCATGCTGTTCCTGGTGAGCACCCAGCTCGGCCTGGGCGGGGGAGGCTTCGACGAGCCGACGACGCCCCACCAGTACATGGAACGCCACCTCCTCTACGGCCTGCTCGCCCTCGGGCTGATCGTCCCGGCCGTCTTCGGCGACCAGGAGCGCGGACTCACACGCAGGGTGCTCGGGCTACCCGCGATCGCCTACGTCGGGGTCGTCTCCTACGGCGTGTACCTGTGGCACTTCGGCGTCTTCACCGTGTTCGCCGAGCTCGGGCTGCCCCGCGACGGCGTGGGCCCGCTGCCCTCATTCGTGGTCTGGTTCGTCCTGGGTCTGGCGGTCTCGGTCGCGATCGCCTCGCTCAGCTGGTGGCTGGTCGAGCGGCCGCTCTTGCGGCTCAAGCGCCTGGTTCCGGGCCGGCGGGCGCGGACCGCGGCCGCGCTCAGCCCCTGACCGTCCCGATCACCACGGCGCCGGCGCGATAGAGCAGGCGGTCGTAGGGGATGTCCCACGCCTGGCTGCAGTCGGTCTCGCGCCAGTGCCTTCCGTCGCGCCGCAAGGCGCCGCAGTCGGCCAGCCCCGCCTCCTCGCTGCGCAGGTAGCGGTCCAGGTGAGGGTTGTAGCCCACGGGCACCGAGAAGACCAGCCGCCCGCCGGGGGCGAGGAGCGACCGGAGGCGGCCGAGCGCCCGCTTGGGCTTGTCGGGCTCGAGCGGGCGCTCGTCCAGCCCGAGGTGCTCCAGCGTCGAGACGCTTACTATCAGCTGGTAGCGGCGGTCGAGCTCCAGGTCGGCCGCGTCGGCGTTCAGCACCCCGGGCGCGTGCTCGTACTTGTCAACCACGTCGTGGCCGGCGAAGCCGTAGTGCGACAGCACGTTCCCCACCTCAAGCACCGACCCCGGCTCTTCGCTGGCCACCAGGCCGGCGAAGACGGGCACCTCGACCGCCCGTTCGTTGAGCCAGGTGAACAGGTGACGGTGGTGCAGAGCTGTGTACTCGCTGCCTCCCAGGCGGAAGCGCACGGGTCGCAGGTGGCGCCCGAGGAGGAAGCCGAGCGCCCAGCGCGCGCAATCGGCGGCAACCGTGGCGGTGCCCCGACGCACGGCCTCGCGACCCGCTCTTCGTGCGTTCCTGCGGAGCGTCGCGACCGCGCTCGAGCTGCCTCGGTGCTGCGGCCGCGCCACCTTCAGGGAGAGCGGCGCGCGCGCCGATAGGCCTGCTGGAGGACCGGCTGCGTCTCCAGCGCGGTGATGCTCGAGGCTCCGAGAGGGTTGAGCTGAAGTGCGCGGGCGCGTGCGAGGCGGGCCTGGGGACCGCCTCGGTCGGGGTAGGCGAGGTTGACCGCCACCCAGCCGTCGAAGTTTTCGGGCTCCATGTCTACCAGCTGCCGGGCCGCGGTGTGCGCCCGGTCGAAGCGACCCGCGAACAGCAGCAATGCGGCTTCGTGGCGAAGCGCCGATCCGTCCGCATAGAAGCGACGCGCCTTCCTGAGGTCGTCCAGGCCCTGTGTCACCGCCTCGGGCGAGGCCCTGCCTTTGGCCGCGAGGTCGACCGCCTCGGCCGCGCGGTGCTCGTGGCGGTCTGCCCGAAATTGAGCCGCCAGCAGCGCCACGACTGCAGCGGCAATGAGAATGACCAAGAGCCGCGCCACGGCGGAGCAGTCTAGGACGGGTGCTGGGGCTGCCTCGCGCCGATGGTGGCCCGCTGCGACGCCTGGGGAACGCCCCGTCCGACCCGCTAGACCCCGCCGCGGGGGCTGGCAGGGGCGCCAAATCTCCTCTCTACGCTAGGTCCGATGCTGGCCGGCCGACCGCCCCTGAGGCTGCTCATCGCGGTCGGGCTCATCGCCGGCTCGACCCTGGCGCTCCAGGTACTCCTGACCCGGGTCTTCGCCGCCGTGCTCTTCTACCACTTCGGCTTCCTGGCGATCTCGCTGGCGCTGCTGGGCGTGGGAGGCGGCGCGATCCTGATCTACGTCCGGCCGGCCTGGTTCGAGCGCGTGCCGCTCCAGCAGGCGATGGCCCGGGCCGCGCTGGCCTACGGAGGCCTCCTGCTCGTCCTCATGGCGGCCACCGCCCGCCTGAACTTCCGCTTCGAGGGCGTGACGCTCGGCTTCATCTTCACGCTGGCCGTCCCGTCGGTCCTCGCCGGGGCGGCATTCCTTGCCGCGGGCATCGCCATCGCGCTCGCCGTCCGGGCGTACGTGCAGTCGATCGGAAGGGTCTACGCCTACGACCTGGCGGGAGCCGGAATCGGCGCGCTCGCGGTGGTGCCGCCGATGTGGCTGCTCGACGCTCCGCGCCTCGTGGTCCTGCTGGCGGTCCTGGTCGGGGCCGCCGCGGCGCTCGTCGCCGGCCCATCGCTGCGCGAGGCCCGGCTCGGGGCGGGGCTCGCCGTCGTCGCCGTGGCGCTGGCGGTGGTGCCCGGGGTCGAGGAGGTCTTCCAGCTTCGGCCCGACGGGCGAGAGCCCGACGTGGAGCGCTGGACTCCGCTCAGCCGCGTGCAGGGCTTCGTGCCCCGGCCCAACGAGCGACGGCCCCAGAGCAACGGGATCGTGGTCTACGACCGCGTGCTCGGCGAGATCATCCCCGCCCGTCGCGACCGGATCCCGGACTGGCGCCGCCTCCAGGAGGGGCCTCAGAGCATCGGCTACCAGCTGACCGGCCCGGGGGACGCGCTGGTCATCGGCGGTGGCGGCGGCCGCGACATCCTCAACGCGCTCAGCGAGAAGCAACGCAGGGTCGACGTGATCGAGCTCAACCGCGGCATCCGCAAGGTGGTCGACGACGACCTGCGCTGGTTCTCGGGCGGGCCCTACGCGCTGCCCCGGGTGCACACCAGGATCGGTGACGGCCGCTCGCGCTTGAGCGAGAGCGGGCGGCTCTACGACCAGGTCCACATCGGGTTCACCGACACCTTCAGTCCCAGCTCGGCGCAGGCCTTCGCGCTGACCGAGAACAACCTCTACACCATCGAGGCCTTCGACGAGTACTTCGACCACCTCAAGCCCGACGGCGTGCTGAACGTCTCGCGCCCGCAGCGGCATCTGGGCGACGAGGCGATCCGAGTGACGGTGCTGACCCTCGACGCGCTGCGGCGCCGCGGCATAAAGGACCCCGAGCGCCACGTGGTGGTGCTGCGCGGCTACTACAAGGGCCCGTTCCGGGCTATCCCCTACGGCACGGTCCTGGCCAAGCTCAAGCCCTTCACGGCGGCCGAGCACAGCCGCATCCGTCGCCTGGCGGCCGACCGGGGAGGGGGGCTCGCCTTCGCCCCCGGAGGCCCCTACCGCGAGGAGTGGCGGGGCCTGGCCTCGGCGCCGAGCCTCGACGCCTTCTGCGGCGGGTACGAGGTCAACGTCTGCCCGCCGACCGACGACAAACCCTTCTTCTTTCACATGAAGCGGCTCGGCGACCTCGGCAGCGAGGCGACGTCATCGGAGCTCGGCGTGCCCGATCCGATGCTCATTCTCCTGATCACGCTCGGGATCCTCCTCGTCCTCGCGAGCTTCCTGTTTGCCCTCCCGCTGGCGATGGTGCCGGCCCGGACCAGGCCCGACGTCGGTTCGCTGCTCTTCTTCGTCGCGATCGGGCTCGGCTTCCTCGTCCTGGAGGTGGTCCTGATCCAGCGCTTCGTCCTCTTCCTCGGCTTCCCCACCTATGCCTTGTCGGTGGTGCTCTTCACCCTGCTGGTTTCCACGGGCGCCGGAGCCTGGCTGTCGGGCCGGGGAGGGTCTCCGGATCGGACGCGGCTGATCGGCGCGCTTGCCTTCGGCTGTATGGCGATCGCGGCGAGCATCTGGGGCCTCAGGCCGCTGCTGGACGCGCTCATCGATATCCCCTTCGCGCTGCGCATCCTCTGCACGGTGGTCCTGCTCGCCCCGGTGGGAGCGGCGCTGGGCTTCGCGATGCCGATCGGGCTCCGGCGCCTGCAGGGGCTCTACCCCGAGGGCGTGGCCTGGGCCTGGGGGGTCAACGGGGTCGCGTCGGTGGTGGGGTCGGTGCTCGCCATCGCGGTCGCGATCAACCTCGGCTATCCGTGGGCAGCCGGGCTGGCGGTGCTGTGTTACGCGGGCGCGCTGGCCCACGCCGTGCTGGGCCGCTGGGTGCCGCCGGAGGAGTCCCCCCGGCCCGACTCAGCCGGGGGCGAGCGTGTAGACGCGCCACTCTCCGCCGTGGTCGAAAGCAGGGCGCAGCCCGGCTAGGCACTCGTCGGCGGTGAAGCGGGTGAGCTGCCGCTCGAACTCGAAGCGCCGCAGCACCACGTAGCCGCGCCGGGCTCGGGCGCGCACGCGGGTGCAGCTCTCCCTGGCGGGGATCACCTCGAGCCGGTGGCGCAGGCGGGGGCCGGCGAGGACGCTGACCGGCGCAGGGGCGAAGGCCACCGGCCGCGACCCGTCGCGGAAGTCGTCGCGGGAGTCCAGCCACCGGGCCACCGGGCTGCCGAAGCCGCCCGTGTCGGCGTAGCGCGACAGGAAGCCCGGCGCGGGGAGCGCCAGTCCGAGCGTCGCGGCCACGGCTCCGGCGGCGAGCGCCGTCGGCGAGGGAAGGCGAAGGCGGGGAAACAGTCCGACGACCGCCGCTGTCGCCGCTCCGGCCGCGGGTCCCGCCACGAACAGCCACCCCGGAGGGGAGCGGGGAAAGCCCAGGGCGATCGCCGCCCCCAGGCTCCACGCCGCGCAGGCGGTCAGGAACACCGTCGCGATCACCTCCTCGCGGCGCCCGCGCCGGGCCGCCAGCGCGACCGTGAGCGCTCCGGCGGCGACCACGGGCAGGAGGTAGCGGGTGGTGGAGAGCGACAGGTCGAAGAGCCGGCTGAGCGACGACCGCCCCGTGTAGGGCGAGGCCGCCCACGCGATACCTCCCGCCACGGTCACGAGCGCCGCGACGCCGGTCGCCCGGGAGCGGGCTGCGATTGCCGCGCCCAGCGCGCCCGCGAGGAGCAGGGGCACTCCTCCGACGAAGGAGAGGTACTCGCCGACCCGGCCCTCGAGCGTGCCGACGGGGCTCTGGAGGAAGGAGCTGTCGAAGCGGGCGAGGTACTCGGGCACCGGGTCGCCCCAGGGAGCCGCGACGAAGGGCCAGAAGGGTGACCCGTGGTCGACCAGGTTGCGGGCGTACCAGAAGCCGCCCAGGACCGCGCCCGCCGCTGCGGCAGCGCCGAGCGGCACGGCGAGCCGCCGGATCTCGCCCCGGGCGGCCAGAAGCCCCCAGGCCACGATGGCCGCGGCGTAAGGGAGGGCCGTGGTCTTCACCCCGACCGCCATGGCCGCGGCGAGCAGGGCAGGGGCCAGGAGGGCGGGACGCCGCCGGGCGACGACAGCGAGCGCGGCGGCGCTCACCAGCCATCCCAGCGCGGCAATGTCGGTGCTGGGCCCCCGCAGACCGTCGATGGCGATGGGCGTCAGCGCGACGGCCGCAAGCGCGGCCGCCGCCGCCGGCCGGGGCACGCGCAGCTCACGCAGCCCGAGCCAGCCGGACAGCAGGGCGAGACCGAGCATCGCCGGTGCCCAGACCACAGCCTGGGGGAGTGAGCGGGCCACTGCGTTCGACCAGCCGACCATCACCTCGGACAGCACTGGGTAGTTGCCGACGGGGAACTCGTAGGTCGCGAGCTCGATCGAGCCCGGACGTCCCTGCTGGGCCCACACGACCGACTCGGTCAGGTGGTAGACGACCCCGTCCAGGCCGAGGCTCGGCCAGCGGATCAGCCAGGCGATGTAGAGCAGCCAGGCGCCGGCGGCAGCGGCGCTGCCGACCCGCGCCGGGACCTCTAGCTCTCGCCACCACGCGGCGAGCTCGCCGCCGGGAGGGACCTCGGGCCGGGGGAGGAGCGCCCGGGCGGCGAGCAGGGTGGCCAGCGCCGCCAGCCCCAGGGCGGGCGCCGAGCCGCCCAGGCCCACCAGGCCGAGCAAAAGGGCGTGCAGGGCGAGCATGGCGCCGGCGATCACCGCAGCGCCGACCAGCCGCTCGAGGCCGCGGGGCGCGGCCGCCGACGCCAGTCGGACGGAGGCGTCGAAGAGCGCGAGGACGCAGGCCACCAGCAGCGCGGCCGAGAGGAGGACTGACGGGGCGACCAGGGACACGAAACTACCCTTGCCGCCTGTGATGGTCGCGGACACGATCGCCCCCACGGCTCCGCCGGTCGCCTGCGCCTGGTGCGGTCGCGCTTTCGGCGAGGGCTCGGACGGCCTTCCCGGTCGCCTGCGCTGCCGCGGCTGCGGGGTCGCGACGACCGACCCGTGGCCCTCCGACGCCGACCTCGCGCGCGCCTACGCCGGCTGGTACAGGCCGCAGAGCGGCCGCTTCTCCGGCGTGGGCGACCGGCTGCTGCGCCGCACCCGCGCCCGCCTGGCGGTGCACCTTGACCAGCGCGCGCCGCCGGGCCCGGTGCTCGACGTCGGCGCAGGAGACGGGGCCTTGCTGGACGCGCTGCGCGCGCGGGGCCGCGATGCGACCGGGCTGGAGCGCCGCTCCTCGCGCCCCGACGTGCGGGAGAGCACCGTCCAGGAGACGGACGGAGTGTGGTCGGCGGTCGTGTTCTGGCATTCGCTGGAGCACCTGCGCGAGCCCGGCGAGGCCCTGCGGGCGGCCTCTCGACTGCTGGCGCCCGGCGGCATCTTGGTGGTGGCGGTGCCCAACGCGGAGAGCCTGCAGGCTGCGGTGTTCGGGGGGCGCTGGTTCGCGCTGGACTTCCCCAGGCACCTCGTGCACATCCCGGCGAGCGCGCTGCGGGCATCGCTGAAGGAGCTCGGGCTCGAGGTCGAGCGCGAGAGCCCGCTGCGCGGCGGTCAGGTCGTGTTCGGCTGGCTGTACGGCCTGGTGGGGCTGCTTCCCGGGCACCCGGACCTCTACGACGCGATCCGCCGGCCCGAGGCGCGGCGTACCACATTGAGCGGCCCTCGCCGCGCGGCGGCTCTCGGCGCGGCCGCGGTCATGTGGCCGCTCGCCGTGGCGGCCGGCTCCATCGAGGCGCTGCTCGGGCGCGGCGGCACGGTCTACATCGAGGCGAGGGCATGAGCCGGCTGGAGACCGCGAAGGTGGTCGTCGTGATGCCCGCGCTCAACGCCGCGCGCACGCTGGAGAGCACGGTCTCGGCCATACCCGAGGTCGACGAGGTGATCATCGTCGACGACAGGTCGACCGACGAGACCGTACAGCTGGCCCGCAGCCTGCCGGTGCACCTGATCTGGCACCCGCACAACGTCGGCTACGGGGGCAACCAGAAGACGTGCTACCTCGAGGCCCTTCAGCGCGACGCCGACGTGGTGGTGATGCTCCACCCCGACGGCCAGTATGAGCCCGCGCTGATCCCCGAGCTCGTGGAGCCGATCCTCCGGGGCGAGGCGGACATGGTGCTCGGCTCGCGTTTCGCCGAGCCGGGGCTGGCCCGCAGGGAGGGCATGCCCCTGTGGAAGTTCCTGGCCAACCGGGCCCTGACCACGATCGAGAATGCCGTGCTCGGGACGGACCTGACGGAGATGCACACCGGCTACCGCGCCTACTCGCGGCGGCTCCTGCTGACCGTGCCCTTCCTGCGCAACTCGCTGGGCTTCGGCTTCGACTCGCAGATGATCATGCAGGCGTCGGAGCTGGGCTTTCGGATCGCCGAGGTCCCGGCCCGTTCGCGCTACTTCGAGGAAGCGTCCTCGGTGGGCTTCAAGACGTCGGTCAAGTACGGCCTCCACACCCTGCTCAGCGCGGCGCGCCTGGTCCTGCACCGGCGCGGGATCGTGCGCTCGCGGCTGTTCACGACGTGACGGCGGCCGGCTGCAAGATCTGTGGGGGGCCGACGCGCCTGCTTTACGCCGGCACGGGCGGGCCGCCCACCCCCGACGAGCTGGCTCCAACCAACCACGACCCTGGCGTCTACGGGGACCTCTGGATCTGCGAGCGCTGCGGCACGGTGGCCCAGCCGGCGCTCCCGGCCGGCGACGCCCTTCACGACCTGTACCGCGACATGCGCGACGAGCGCTATCTCGACGAGGAGGACGGACGCCGCCGGACGGCCCGCCGGCTGCTGGGCCAGATCGAGCAGCAGGTGCCCGGGGGGCGGCTGCTCGACGCAGGCTGCGGCCCCGGCATCCTGCTCGACGAGGCGCGCAAGCGGGGCTGGGCCACCGTGGGGCTCGACCTCTCCCGGTCCTCGGCGGCCCACGCGCGCGACCGGCTGGGCCTGGACGTCAGGGAGGTCCCGCTGGAGGCCTTCGACGACGACTCCGGCTTCGACGCGATCGTCCTAGCGGACGTGATCGAGCACTTCGACGATCCGCGAGGCGCCCTCTCCCGCTGCGTCGAGCTGCTGAGGCCCGGGGGCGTCCTGCTGACGGCTTCGCCGGATCCGGCCTCGCGGATGGCGCGCCTGGCGGGCGGGCGCTGGTGGGGTTACCTGCGAGCGCACGCCTACCTCCTGCCGCGCAGCACGCTGGGCCGCGTGCTCCACGAGACGGGCTTCGAGGTGGTGGGCCGGCGGCCCCTGGTCAGGACCTTCTCGGCCGGCTACTGGTTCTCGGGCGCCGCCGGACGGGGCGGAGCGGCGGGAGCGCTCGCGGCGGCCGTGGGCCGGCTCGTCCCCGACCGCCTGCCGCTCTCGCTCACGCTGGGCGACGAGTACGTCGTGCTGGCCCGCCGCCCCGAGAGCCTTCGCGCCCCCTCGACGACGCCCGCCGCCGCCAGCAGCACCAGCCAGGGGTCCACGGGGGCCCTGTAGCGCGGCGAACCGTTGAGGGGAACCGTGCTCAGGAACAGCAGGGCGGCCAGGAGCCAGACGAACCACGCGCCGCGCCGCCTCCGGGGACCGTTCGCCAGGACCACGGCGCCGCCGAGCGCCAGCAGCGCGAGCACGTAGGCGCCGATCCGGCTCAGGTCGCGATCGATGCCCGCCAGCGCGCGCTCCTGCTGGAACACGTCGCGGTAGCGCCCGAGGTCGGCGAGCTCGAACATCCGCAGCGAGTTCCACCAGGTGGTGGCCAGCGCATACCCGGGGTGGTCGAGCGCGAAGGAGATCCCGCGGCGACGCAGTTCGCGCTCCACGTCAGCTTCGTTGAAGCGCTTGTTCCGGAACACCTCGCGCTGGAACTCGGGTACGGCCAACGGATGCAACCACCCTGCGCGCAGCCCGCCGCGCTCGGCCAGGGCGTTGTAGGACCCGCCGATCGCCGCTCCCGCCTGGGTCGAGATCGGCACCAGCCGGTCCATCACCAGCGCGTTGCGGATCGTCCACGGGGCGATCGTGAGCAGGCTCGCCGTCACCAGCACAGCCACCGGCTTCAGCGCGCTGCGGCCGTCTGAGCGCGCGTAGCCCCAGATGCCCAGAGCGCCCACGGGGATCAGGACCACGCCGTTGGCCCGGGTCAGCGCGCACAGGCCGCAGAGCGCACCGGCGGCGACGACCCAGCGCAGCCGGTGGTCGGATTGCCCGTGCACGATCACCGCGAGCACTGCGGCGAGCTCCAGGGCGATGAAGAGCGGCTCGGACATGAGCGACGCGCTCAGGTAGACGAGTGGCGGGGCCACGGCCATCACGCCCGCGGCCAGGAGGCCCACGGTCCGGTCCCACAGGCGGCGAGCGATCACGAACACGAGGGCCACCGCGAGGACTCCCAGGAGCGCGTTGGTCAGCCGGCCTGCTGTCCAGCTGTTGCCCGAAACCGCGTAAACCGCCGCCAGCAGGTAGGGGTAGGTCGGCGGCCGGTAGGCGGACGGCGCAGTGGTGCGCTCGGAGATCGTCGGCGCCTCGTTGCCGCGCACGATGATCTCGTCCAAGCCGGCGAACAGAGTCCCCGGGTACTGGCCGTCCTGAACCAGCGACAGGGCGTGCGCGTGGTAATCGATTGCATCCCCGTGGGGCGAGTACGGATCGGTGGCAGCCATCGCCCCCAGGCGCAGCGCCAGCGCGATGACCAGGATCACCGGCAGTGCGGCACGACTCAGCCGCGGCCTCATCGCGCGTAGACCCTAAAAGCGCCGTCGTCATAGAGAGGCGGGAACGGTGGGCGGCAGTCGGCCGCCGGCACGCGGTCCACGCCGAGCACGCCGCGCGTCACCCGCAGCTGCACGACAAGCCAGCCCCGCTCGGCCGCGCGCGCCACCTCGCGACAGCTCGCGTCGCGCGGCAGCAGCTCGAGCCGATGCTGGAAGCCGGCCCCCGCGAGCTGCGCGCTGAGGAAGCGGCCTGCCGTGTAGACCGGCTCGTCGTCGTGCTCGAAGGCCGGTTGTCGGGCGAACCACACCGTCAGCCGCCGGCCGTCGACCGACGTCGAGTCGCGGACCGTACCGTGGCGCTCCAGGTACCCGGGCGCCGCGAGGGCCATCAGCAGCCCCGCGGAGAGGGCAGCCGCCGGGACGGCGGCCTGCCCCAGGCGCCGGGGCGGACGGGGAAGGCCCCGGAGCAGCGGCAGGCAGGCGGCCGCTGCAGCGCCGGCGACGATGCCCGCCAGTGGCACCCGCGCGCGGGGGACGAAGGGCAGGCCGAGTTGACCGACCTCCGCGAGATTCCATAAGCAGGCGACGGCCAGCGCACCGAGCGCGGCACCGCGCGCGAAGCGCCCCGCCCGGGCGGCCAGCGCCAGCGCCGCGGCCCCCGCCGTCGCTGCGGGCAGCAGGTAGCGCGTGGTCGACAGCGACCAGAACTCGATGCCCGGGACGTCCGTGGTCTCGCTCAGGCCCGTGACAGGAGCCAGCGTCCAGGCCACGAGGCTCCCCACCGACACTGCCGCCGCGATCCAGACCGCCCGCCGCCGGGACAGCGCCGGGGCGAGCGCCCCACCGACGAGGCCGACGATGCTGCCCGCCAGCACCGAGGCGTACTCGGACAGGCGGCCGTCGAGGGTGGCGAGCGGCCGCTGGCTGAAGCGGGTGTCGATCAGGTCGACGAAGGGAGGCACCGGATCGCCCCAGGGGGCTGCCATGAACGGCCACGTGGGCGAGCCGTGCTGGAACAGGTTGCGCAGGTACCACACGCCCCCCGTCACGCCGGCCAGCACCGCTGCCGCCAGCAGCGGTCGCGCCAGAGGGCGAAGGCGCCCGCGAAGCAAGAAGCCGCCCACGGCGAGAAGCGCGAGCGCGGGCACCAGGGCGGTTGTCTTCACTCCCACCGCGAGCCCGGCGGCCACCACCGCGCCGGCGAGCAGCGGAGGCCTTCGCCGCGCCGCGAGAACCAGGGCCGCGCCCGTGGCGAGCCACGCCAGGCTGGCCAGGTCGCCGAGGGGCTCGTTGAGCTCGCGGACCACCCAAGGGGTTGTGAGTACCGCGGCGAGTGCGAGGCCGGTGGCCGGCCTGGGCGCCCCCAGCTCGCGAAGCGCGAGCCATCCGGCGCCCGCGAAGAGCAGCCAGGTGAGCGGGGGGAGGAGGGAGAGCGGTACGAAGCTCCGCGCGATGGCTGTCGGCCACGCCTGCAGGACCTCGCTGGTGAGCGGGTAGCTCCCGAACGGGAGCCCATGGCTGATCGTCCCCTGGGAGCCGGGGCGCCCGTTCTCGAGCCACTGAGCGACCTGCGTGTAGTGATAGAGGGAGGAGTCGAAACCGATCGACGGGTGCCGCAGAAGCCACACCGTCCAGGCGAGCGAGAGCCCGGCCAGGGCTCCCAGGGCGATCTGCTCGGGTCGGCTCCGCGCCCGCCAGCTGGCGGCGACCGCCGAGCCGAGCGAGACGCGGGGCACGGGGACCAGCATGCGCACGGCGACCCAGGCGGCCAGCGCCGCCGCGACTAGGACCAGGGAGTCGGCCCCGAGGGCGACCAGTCCGAGCGCGAGAGCCTGCACGATCGCGACGGAGGCTGCCAAGGGCGCTGCGGCCACTACTCGAGTGAGGCCGTCGGCTCCGGCTCGAGCGGCGACGCGTAGGGAGGCGGCTCCGAGGGCGGCCGCCGCGATGACGAGCAGACAGTGGCGTATCAGTTCCACGAGCGATCTCGTGCTACCGCCGCGCTGGCCACCGGACAGCGATCCTAGGCAGCGTGGGGGCCGCTAGCGCCGCTGCAGCACGAGGAAGTCGCCTATCCGCCTCGCGCGGCGGTAGAAGCGCGCGATGTAGTCGTCCAGGATGCGGATGCCAGTCGAGCGGCTCGAGCCGTTGTCCTCCCGCTGGTCGGCCACCGGGCTGACCCAGCGGATCACGACCTCCGGCCTGACGCTCTCCAGGTCGGCGACCATCTCGCGCTGCGCCTGCTCCGTAGTCACCACTCCCGGCTGCATGACGTCGTAGCGGGTCGGGTTCGGCCGCTCGAGCAGGACGTAGAGCAATGGGTCGCCGACGCGCACCCGGTCGTGGCGTGGGTTGGCCACGAACACCGGCTGGGCGGGCGGCACAAGGCGGCCCACCTCGCGGCGCAGCGCCACCAGGTCGCGCGCCTCGCGCGTGGGCGCCCGCACGCCGTCGGCGACCGGTAGGTCGACGCGCTGCTTTGGTGGGCCGGTGAAGAGGTCGATGCGCAGGCGGTCTAGGCCGTTGAGGGCCAACAGCACCAGCGGGACGGCCAGCACGACTGCGAACGCGCGGCTAGCCGCGCGCGCACGCCACACCGCGGCGGCCAGCAGCGCCGGCAGCACGGCGGCCAGGGGGATCCGGTGGAACTCGTCGGCGCGGGCCAGCAGATAGAGGACCCCGGCGACCACGAGCGGAAGGGCGCCGAGCTCGGTCGGCGACGGGCGCCGCCGGGCGGCTTCGACGACCCACAGCAGCACGCCGGCGAAGAGGACGTACGGCGCGTAGAAGTCGAGGATCCGCCCGGGGTCGACGCCGCCGTCCCATGCGCCGGGCAGAGGTAGGCGCTGCAGGTCCTGGAGGTTCGCGGCGAAGCCGATGGTCTGGTCCCAGAAGCGACCAGCTCCGCCGGCCAGGACCCACGGACCGAGGGCGATCGCTGCGGCCACCGCTGCGGAGGCGACGGCGCGCAGGGCGGCCCGCTCGTCGCGCTCGGCGGAGGAGACCGCGGCGCCCAGCACGGCGGCGAGACCCAGGTCGATGCGGAAGGCGAGCGCCAACCCGGCGAGCACCCCGGCGGCCACCGGCGAACCACGGGCCACCAGCACTGCTCCAAGTGCCAGCGCGGTCGCGGCAGGGACAGGGCTCGGCAGAGTGGGGGAGGCCATGGCCAGCGCGGCCGCCAGCCAGGCCAGCAGGGCGACCGGGGTCCCGGCCTTTGCTCGCCGCGCAAGGCCGAAGGCCAGCGTGGCCACTCCGGCGTCGAGCAGCACGCGCAGCACGCGCCACGGCAACAGCGAGAGCCCGAACAGCTCCTGCAGCCCCGCCAGCAGCAGTGGCTGGCCCGGGCCGTAGTTCCACCAGAAGTCGCGATAGGGCAGTTGGCCGTCGGCGATGCGCGCGGCGGCCTGCAGCATCAGGCCCTCATCGTGCGGATTGAGCTCATTCAGCACGGTCAGGCCCGAGAGCCCGGCAGCGCCCAGGAACAGCAGCCCGTACGCGATCCACGGCCGCACGGCCTGGCAGCCTAAGCGCCGTGACCGACTCGGATCGGCGGCGCGTCGCGTCGAACACGGCGGTCCAGGTGGCCGGCAAGGCGGCGGTCCTGGCCATCGGCGCGGCCTCCATCGCGGTGCTCACGCGCTACCTGGGGCCGTCGGACTACGGGCGCTACACGCTCGCCCTCATGTACATGCAGCTGTTCGCGGTGCTCGCGGACGTCGGGCTGCTCACCACCGTCGTGCGCGAGATCAGCAAGGACCCCTCGCGCACCGAGAGCCTGGTGGGCAACGCACTGACGCTGCGCCTGCTGCTGTCGCTGGTCACGATCGTCGTGGCGGTCGCCATCAGCCTCCTGCTGCCCTACGAGCCCGACGTGCGGCTGGCGATAGTCCTCGCCGGCGGTCCGCTCCTGCTGGGCATGCTCAACGGCTCGCTCACGGCCGTCTTCCAGGGTCAGATGCGAATGGGCCGCTCGGTCAGCGCCGATGTCGTCGGCCGCGCGATCGCCTTCGGCCTGGCCGTGTTGGTGGCCACGCTGGACCTGGGCTTCTTCGCGGTGATGGGCGCGGCCGCCGGCGGGGCGCTGGCCACCCTGATGGTGTCGGTGGTGCTGTCGCGCCGGCTCGTGCGCATCCGCTTCCTCAGCGACCGGGCGGTGTGGCGGACGCTGCTGTTGGCGAGCCTGCCACTGGGGCTGGCGCTGGCCATCAACGCGCTCTACTTTCGGGCGGACACGCTGATCATCTCGCTCTTGCGACCCGTGGACGAGGTGGGCTTCTACACGCTCGCCTACCGCATCCTCGAGTTCGTCCTTACCGGCGGGACCGTGTTCCTCACCGCCTCGTTCCCGGTCATCTCGCGTTACGTGGCCGACGAGGACCGCCGCTTGCGCCCGGCCATCCAGTCGTCCTGGGACCTGTTCCTGGTGGCCGGGGTGCCGGTCGTGGTCGGCGGCGCGATCCTGGCCCCGCGCCTGATCGAGCTGGTGGCGGGGGAGGACTTCGATCAGGCGGTCGAGCCGCTGCAGATCCTGCTCGCCGCGGGAACGCTGGCCTGGGTGAACGGGGTCTTCGGCTACGCCCTGATCGCCAAGGAGCGCCAGGCCAGCGCGCTGTGGCTGAACGTGCTCGGGCTCACGTTCAACGTGGGTCTCAACCTCGCGCTCGTGCCGGCTTACGGCATAGTGGCCGCGGCCGTGATCACGGTCGCCTCCGAGGTCCTCATCCTGGGAGGCTCCTACCTGCTGATGCGACGCAACTTCGGCTTCTTCCCCTCGCCCGGAATCCTGCTGCCGGCGCTGGCCGCCGCGGCGGCGATGGGCGTCGCGCTCTGGCCCCTGCGCGAGGGCCCCTTCCTCGCGCTCGCCCCGCTGGGGGCCGCGATCTACCTCGGCCTGCTGCTGGCGATCAGCCCGGGCGCGCGCTCCGTGGTCTCCGGCCTGCGCCGGTGAGCGCCATGCCGCGGGGGCCGCGCGACAGCCGCAGCTGGTATCTCGACGCGGACCCGCTGGAGCAGGTCGACCACGCCCTGGTCGACTTCGCCGCCGCCCACGCCGGGCACGAGCTGCTCGACCTTGGCTGCGGGCTCGGCGGCTACAGCCTGGAGCTGGGCAAGCGGGGCTTCGCCGTGCGGGGCCTCGACGTCTCGGACCGCTACGTCGAGCGCGCGCGCAGCCTTGGCGTGGAGGCGGAGAGCTACGACGGCTCGACGTTGCCGCTGCCCGACGATGCCGTGGACAGCGTGCTGATGCTGGAGGTGATCGAGCACCTCGACGAGCCCGCCGCGCTGCTGGCCGAGGCCCGCAGGGTGGCGCGGCGCAACGTGCTGCTGAGTACGCCGAACGCCACCCAGAGCTTCGGCAGCACGCCGGTGGAGTTCAGCCACATGCTCGACCTCGACCACCGCCACGCTTTCACCGTCGCCTCGCTCAGCGAGCTCCTCGACGGCGTGTTCGGGACCAGCCACGTGGAGCAGGTGGCGCCTGTCGACGCCCGCCTGGCGGCGCAGATCCTGCCCGGCGTGCTACGCCCGCCCTACCGCTGGCTGCACCGCGCGGGGCTGGCCAAGCCGCTCTTCTTCACCCGGCTGATCGCGAGGGCGCCGGCGTGACACGGGTGCTGGTGGTCTCCCAGGAGCCGGTGGGCGAGCGGATCGCAGGCCCGGCGATCCGTGCGCTGGAGCTCTCCCGCGCCCTCGCCGCGGAGTGCGATGTGACCCTCGCCGCGCCGGCGCCGAGCCGGGCAGACGGCGAGCCCTTCGGGCTCCTCGAGGCGGGGATGGCCGACTTCGAGGTTCTGCACGAGGCCCTACAGCGCCACGACGTCGTGGTGGCCCAGCGCCTGCCCGCGCAACTCCTGCGCCGCGTGCGCCGGCTGCCGGTGCGCTACGTGGCCGACCTGTACAACCCGATCGTCGTGGAGGGCCTGGAGGCGGCGGCGCGCGAGCCCGAGCTGCGCGCCACCGCCTCCGTGCGCCAGACGGCGCTGACGGTCATGGCCCAGTGCGCCGCCGCCGACTTCGTCGTCTGCGCGAGCGAGAAGCAGCGCGACCTCTGGCTGGGGGGCATGAGCATGGCCGGCCTGGTGGACCTGCGCGCCTATCGCCATGACCCGACCTACCGCCAGTTCGTGGACGTCGTGCCGTTCGGGGTGCCCAGCGAGCCGCCCCGAGCCGCCGCCCGGCCGCTCAAGGGGGCCTGGCCGGGCATCGGCCCAGGCGACGAGGTGCTGATCTGGGGCGGGGGGATCTGGCGCTGGCTGGACGCGCTCACGCCGATCCGGGCCGTCGAGCGCCTCAACGACCACGGCCGCGCGGTTCACCTGTTCTTCCTGGGAATCGATCGCCCCTCCGCGGCGCCCGAGCGCGTGCCGTCGGGCGCCGCCGCGGCTATCGAGTTCGCGCGCGAGCGGGGCCTGGAGGGCAACCGGGTGCACTTCAAGGAGGGCTGGACCCCGTACGACGAGCGAGCGGGCTACCTGCTGGACGCCGACTTGGGTGTCTCCGCCCACCACGACCACCTCGAGGCGCGCTTCTCGTTTCGCACGCGCGTGCTCGACTACATCTGGGCGGGGCTGCCGGTGGTCACCAGCGGCGGCGACTCGGTGGCCGAGCTGGTGGAGCGCGAGGGCCTCGGCGCGACCGTGGCGCCAGGCGACGACGAGGGCTTCGCATCGGCTTGCGCGCGCCTGCTCGACGAGCGCCCCGAGCAGCCGGCGGTGGCTCGGGACGCCTTGCGCTGGCCCGTCGCGGCCCGTCCGCTGATCGACTTCTGCCTGGACCCCGAGCGCCCGGTGCCGCGCAAGTACGGCGCCGCCCTCGCGCTGGCCACCTACGGCCAGTACCCGTTCATCGCCGCCCGGCGGCGCGAGAGCGACGGGCCCGGCGCAGTGGTGCGCAGCGCGGGGCGCTGGGTCTATCGCGCCCTGCGCCGGAGCTAGTGTTTAATGAGGGAGTTAATTAACCAAAGCGTTACGTGCCCGCCGACGACCTCAACCTCACCTTTGCCGCGCTCGCCGATCCGACGCGACGCTCGATCCTGACCCGGCTCGCGGAAGGCGAGGCGACCGTGAACGAGCTCGCCGAGCCGTTCTCGGTGAGCCTGCCGGCGATCTCGCGCCACCTCAAGGTGCTCGAGCGCGCCGGGCTCGTCGCGCACGGCCGGGAGGCCCAGTGGCGCCCGCGACGCCTGCAGGCCGACGCGCTCGACGAGGCGGTGGTGTGGATCGAGTCGCGCAAGCGGACCTGGGAGGACCGGATGGACCGGCTCGACGAGCACCTGCGCCAGAAGGGAGCGAAGGATGAGTGAGGCGACCCCCACCGACAGCGAGGTGCTGATCACGCGCATCTTCGAGGCGCCGCGCGAGGCGGTGTTCCGAGCCTGGACCGATCCCGACGAGGTGGCCGCGTGGTACGGCCCGGAGCACTTCGGCGCTCCGCGCGAGCGCATCGACATCGACCTGCGGGTGGGAGGGCGCTGGGAGCTCACGATGGTCCGGCGCGGCGGCAGCGCGGAGTTCGCGATCGGCTACGACATCGTCGAGCTCGTGGAGCCGGAGCTGATCGTGCTGCGCTCGGATCCGATGCCGGAGATGGGCATGCCCGAGCCCACCGTCGTGCGCGTGGAGCTCCACGACCACGGCGACAAGACGCGCATGACGCTCAGCGACGGGCCTCTCCCGCCGGCGGGCCGCGACGCCGCCGAGGCCGGCTGGATCGCCGCCCTGGAGAAGCTCGCGGTGCACCTTGCCGCGTAGGCTGCTCCGCCGTGCTCTCGATCCTCATGCCCGTGTACAACGAGCTGGCCACGGTCGAGCAGGCCGTGGCCGAGCTGCTCGAAGCCGATCTCGGGGTCGAGACCGAGGTCATAGTGGTCGACGACGGATCGACGGACGGCACCTCGGAGCTGATCGCCGGAGCCGACTGGCCCGACCGCGTGACGGTGCTCAGCCACGCCGTCAACCAGGGCAAGGGCGCTGCGGTCCGCACCGCGCTCGCCCAGGCCAAGGGCGAGTTCGCCGCGGTCTTCGACGCCGACCTCGAGTACGACCCCGACGACCTGGCCGCCCTGCTGCCTGCGCTGACCTCGGGACAAAGCAACGCGGTGTTCGGCGTGCGCGCCTTCGACGGCTACACCAGCCACTCGTTCCTCTACGTGCTCGGCAACAAGGCCGTGACGCTGGCGGCCAACCTCCTCTTCAACGTCTACCTGCGCGACCTCATGACCTGCCATAAGGCCATCCGCACCGATGTCTTCCGCCGGCTCCCGCTACGCGCCCGCGGCTTCGACATAGAGCCGGAGATCGCCGCGCGGCTGCTGCAGCGCGGAGAGCGCATCTTCGAGGTGCCGGTGCACTACAAGGCGCGCAGCACCGAGGAGGGCAAGAAGCTCAGGGCGTTGGACGGCCTGCGAGTGCTCGTGACGCTCGTCCGCTGCCGCCTGACGAGATAGGGCCGCGGCCCCGGGGCCAGCGAGCCGCGGCGCGGTGCGAACCGGCCCTCGGTAGAACAGGCGGGCGATGCGCGAGGTCGACCTGTTCATCCTGCTCCTCGCGGCCGTGGTGCTGCTCGCCATGGTCGCCGAGCGGCGCCGGATCCCGCATGCCGTGGCGCTCGTCCTGGGCGGCCTGGTCATCGGGCTCCTTCCCTTCGCGCCCGACGTCCAGATCTCCCCCGAGCTGATCTTCCTGGTCTTCCTGCCGGCGATCCTCTACCCGGCGGCCTTCCGCTTCGCCGCCGAGGACTTCCGCTTCTACGCCCGACCGGTGGGTGTCCTGGCGATCGGGCTGGTGCTGGCCACCGTGGCCGCGGTGGCGGTCACCGTCCACCTCGTGGCCGGTGTCCCATGGGAGGTGGCCTTCGTCCTGGGCGCCGTGCTCGGCCCCACCGACCCGGTGGCCGCGACCTCGATCATCCGCGGGCTGGGAGCGCCCGAGCGCGTGAGCGCGATCCTTGAGGGCGAGAGCCTGGTCAACGACGGCACCGGGCTGAGCGCCCTGCAGGTGACGCTCGGAGCGGTCGGGGTGGCGAGCTTCGCGCTGGGCTCGGCCACGCTCGAGTTCGTGGGTGTCGTGCTCGGCGGCATCGCGGTGGGTGGCGCCGTGGGCTGGATCGCGTCGATGGTGCGCAGGCAGCTCGACCAGCCCGACGTGGAGATCGCCATCTCGGTGCTCACCGCCTACGGCGCCTTCCTGGCGGGTGACAGGCTGGGGGTGTCCGGGGTCCTCGCTGCGGTGGTGGCCGGCTTGGTGATGGGGGTCCGTTCGCCGCGCGAGGTAAGGCCTTCGACCCGCCTGCGGGCGCTCGCCTTCTGGGAGCCGCTGCAGTTCTTGGCGGAGTCGATGCTCTTCCTGCTGATCGGCCTCCAGTTCGCCGATGTGCTGGACACCGAGGACGCGACTGGTCTGGGCACGCTCATCGCGGCGACGCTCGCGGTGTCGGTGGTCGCCCTCGGGGTCCGGGTGGCCTGGGTCCTGATCACGCCGTACTTCGCCGCACTGCCCACGGCGCTGCGCTCGGGGGGCTGGCGGCCCCAGCCGCTGCTCTCCCCGCGCGAGCTGGTGCTGGTCGCCGGCGGGGGGATGCGCGGCGCGGTCTCAGTGGCGGCTGTGCTTTCCATTCCGGTCAGCGTCGGGGGGAAGGCCTTCCCCGACCGCGGCACCCTGCTGTTCATCGCGTTCGGGGCCGTGGTCCTGACCCTCGTGGTGCCCGCACTGGGGATGGGGCCGCTGATCGGGCGGCTCGGCCTCGCCTCCGGAGACGAGCCCGACGAGGAGGACGTGGAGGCCCGGCTGAAGGTCCTCGACGCCGCCCTGCGGCGTGCCGACGAGCTGTCCGAGGAGGGCGGCGTGCCCCGGCAGGCGCTCGAGCGCGCGCGTGAGGAGTTCGAGATGCGCGCCGCCCAGCTGCGCGAGGAGGTGAACATGGGAGACGGAGACGACGCCGACGCCGAGCTGCACTCGGCCGCGCGCGAGATCCGCCGCGAGCTGCTGGACGCCGAGCGCCGGGCGCTGACCGAGCTGGCCGACGCGCGCGAGATTACGGGTGACACCTTCCGCGAGATGGAGCGCGACCTCGACCTCGAGCAGGCCCGGCTCGAGGACTGACCGCGATCTTCTAGTCTCGCCACGATGGACGAGCGCTCAACGTGCGAGCGCCTCGTCACCTACGACACGTCGACCTTGGAGGGCATCGGCTCGGCCGCCGGGTTCGTGAAGGGCTGGCTCGAGGCCCGCGACGTGGAGGTGACCGGCACGCACCACAACGGCCGCCCCGTGCTGGCC
The DNA here is from genome assembly GCA_035296565.1 of Thermoleophilaceae bacterium. Taxonomy (GTDB): domain Bacteria; phylum Actinomycetota; class Thermoleophilia; order Solirubrobacterales; family Thermoleophilaceae; genus JACCZR01. Next base: position 45,757 of record DATHAQ010000047.1, on the reverse strand, counting down.
GCGACCGTGGGTGCGAGCAGCGGTCCAACCGTCGTCCTGCACGGGCACCTGGACGTCGTCCCCGGCCACGCCGAGCAGTTCGAGCCGCGCATCGACGGCGACCGTCTCGTCGGTCGCGGCGCCTACGACATGAAGGGCGGCCTGGCGGCGATGATGTGCGCCACCCGGGACCTGGCCGCGCAGGACGTGGTGAGGGTGCACTTCGTCTGCGTCTCCGACGAGGAGTCCGAGGAGGAGGAAAACAGGGGCTCGGACCACCTCGTCGAACGGGGCTATGTAGGTGACTTCGCGATCACCGGCGAGCCCACGGACCTGCGCATCGGCGTGCAGGCCAAGGGCGTGCTGGCCATGCGGATCGAGGTCGCCGGGAAGGCGGCCCACGGCTCGACGCCTTGGGAGGGCGACAACGCGGTGCTCAAGGCCCTCGACACCTTTCGCCTCATCGAGGCGCTGCCCTTCGCGCGCGAGTCCTCGGACCTCTTCGACCGCCCCTCCATCAACCTCGGCCGCATCATCGGCGGCGACGCCCTGAACAAGGTGCCCGACCGCTGCACGATCGACGTGGACGTGCGCTACCTGCCCGAGCAGAACCCCGAGGCCATTCTGGCCGCCGTCTCCGAGCTACCGGACTGCAAGGTGGTCAAGACCTTCCGCCGCGGGCCGGCGATCGTGTCTCGCGAGGACCCTTTCGTGACCACCCTCGCCGAGGCCGTGGCGAGCGTGGCCCCGGAGGCCGGCGAGAGCATCTCGGTGGGACGCGACGGCTCCTCGGACGCCGTCTCCTTCCTCCAGGCCGGCGTGCCCGCAATCGAGTTCGGCCCGATCGGCGGCGGGCACCACGGCCCGGACGAGTGGGTCTCGATCTCCTCACTGGAGCGCTACCGCCGCGTGCTGGTGGAGTTCGTCCGCCTGCTGCCCGAGCGGGTCAACCAACAGGATCCGGCCACACCCCGACTTAGGATTGCTTGATGCCGGTCTTCGATGACGGCGACCGGGGACCGAGCATGTGGAAGCGCCTGTTGCTCGGGGCCGCGCTCGTGATCTTCGCCTCCGCCTCGGCGACCGCCGTCGCCGCCTTCCGCGAGGTCGACCGGGTAGTGAACGCCCTCCGCACCCAGCCCGAGCTCAAGCTCGGCGCCGACATCGCGAAGACCGAGGCCGGCAAGCCGCAGACGATCATGCTCATCGGCTCCGACCGACGGCCCAAGAACAACCTCGAGGGCGCCGCCGCCGATGCCCGCTCGGACACGATCATCCTCGTCCGGCTCGACCCCAAGAAGAAGGCGACGGCCCTGATGTCCCTGCCCCGCGACCTCAAGGTGAAGATCCCGGGCCACGGCACGGACAAGATCAACGCGGCCTACGAGGAGGGCGGGCCGAGGCTGACGCTGAACACGGTCAAGCAGCTGACCGGGCTGCGCATCAACCACGTCATCAACATCGACTTCCGCAGCTTCTACGCCGGCGTCAACGCGCTGGGCTGCATCTACACCGACGTGGACCGGCGCTACTTCAACAACAGCGCCCAGTACGCCTACATCAACGTGCCCGCCGGCTATCAGCGCCTGTGCGGCCGCGAGGCGCTTCAGTACGTGCGCTTCCGCTACGAGGACAACGACCTCGTGCGCTCCGCGCGCCAGCAGGACTTCCTGCGCCAGGCCAAGCAGCAGGTGGGCGCGGGCCGGCTGATCGAGGACCGCTCGAAGCTGGTGAAGATCTTCGGCAGGTACACCTCGTCGGACATCCGCGACCGGGGCGAGGTGCTGCGCATCGTCAAGCTCGCCGTGGGCTCGATCGACCAGCCGGTGCGCGAGGTCCACTTCGAGGGCCAGATCGGCGCCAGCTACGTCACGGCCAGCTCGCGCCGAGTGCGCAAGCTCGCCTCCCAGTTCCTCGGCGTGAAGGAGACGCCGGGCCCCCGCGGCAAGCTCAAGCCCAAGGGCCCGCGCAAGAAGCGCAAGCGCGGCGGGAGCAACAACCTCGAGGACATCCCGGCTGAGGGCCGCGACCAGGGCCTGCAGGCCGCCCAGCAGGGGCTGAGCAAGCGCGTCCCCGTGCTCTATCCCACCAAGCGCCTGAGCGGCTCCGTGTTCGCCGGGCCGCCGCGCGTCTACAAGCTGAAGACCCGCAGCGGGCGCAGGTACCCCAGCTACCGAATGGTCATCAAGCGCGGCCGGGTCGGCGAGTACTACGGCCTGCAGGGCACGCTCTGGCGCGAGGCCCCGATTCTCGAGAACCCGACCGAGACGCGCCGTGTCGGCAAGCGCACCTACGAGCTCCACTACGACGGCGACCGCCTGCGCCTGGTGGCGTGGCGCACCAAGAAGGCCGTCTACTGGATCTCCAACACCCTTCTCCAGTCCCTGTCCGAGCGCGAGATGATGGGCATCGCGCGCTCCTGCCGCAGCCTCTAGCGGGGCGCTCGATCGGTTCACTAGCCTGGCGCGTCCGCTCATGGCCGACAAGGAGCCCATAGGAGTCATCGGCGTCGGCTGGGTCGGTCTGTGCACGGCGGCGTGCTTCGCCGAGCTCGGACACCACGTCTACGCGCGCGACATCGTCTCGGAGAGGGTCGATGCCCTCTCGCGCGGCCAGGTCCCCATGCACGAGCCGGGTCTCTCCGAGCTCGTGGGGGGAAACGCCGAGCGGCTGCACTTCACGACCGACATGGGCGAGGTGCTCGACAACGCCTCGCTGCTGTTCTGCTGCGTCGACACCCCGCCGACCTACTCGGGCGACGCCGACCTCTCGCGCGTGGAGGCGGTCATCGCCGACCTGGGCGCGTCCGAGGGCCACGCGATCGTCATGAAGAGCACCGTCCCGGTGGGCACCGGGCGCTCGATCGTGCGCCGCTTTCCCAACGTCGGCTACGTCTCGAACCCCGAGTTCCTCAAGGAAGGCTCGGCGATCAAGGACTTCATGAGCCCCGACCGGGTGGTCATCGGCGCCGACGACGGCTCGCAGGGCTTCGCCGACCGCGTTGAGGCGCTGTACAGCACGCTGGACGGCGCCCGCGTGCGGACGGACGTGGCCAGCGCCGAGATGGTCAAGCTGGCCTCGAACGCCTTCCTCGCCACGAAGATCTCCTTCATCAACGAGATCGCCAATGTCTCGGAGGAGCTGGGCGCCGACGTCTCCGAGGTGGCACGCGGCATGGGCCTGGACGACCGCATCGGCCCGAAGTTCCTCCAGGCCGGCATCGGCTACGGCGGCTCGTGCTTCCCCAAGGACGTCAGCGCGCTCAAGCAGCTGGCCGGCAACACGGGGTACCACTTCCAGCTGCTGACGGCCGTGATCGAGGTCAACGAGCTCCAGAAGAGGCGCACCATCGGCAAGCTCCAGAAGCACCTCGGCTCCCTGGTGGGCAAGGAGATCACGCTGCTCGGGGTGGCCTTCAAGCCGGACACCGACGACGTGCGCGAGGCGACCAGCCTCGTGCTCTCGGCGCGGCTCCAGGGCGAGGGCGCGAACGTGCGCGTCTACGACCCCGTGGCGGCGGAGGGGGCCCGCGAGATGCTGGGCGGCGCCACCATCGCCGACTCGGTCGAGGAGGCGCTGGACGGCGCCGACGGCGCGGTGCTCGTGACCGAGTGGGCGGAGTTCGCCGAGCTGGACTGGAGCGCCATGCGTGAGCGCATGAACGTGCCGCTGATCGTCGACGGGCGCAACTTCCTAGACGGCCCATCGCTGGTCGAGGCCGGCTTCAGCTACGAGGGCATAGGACGCTGAGCCCATGCAGGCGCTAGTTCTCGCGGGCGGCGAGGGCACCCGCCTGCGCCCGCTCACCCGCACGGTCCCCAAGCCGGTCATGCCGCTCGCCGGGCGGCCCTTCCTCACGTTCATGCTGGATTGGCTGCGCTCGCACGGCGTGACCGAGGTGATCCTCTCCTGCGGCTTCCTCTCCGACGGCGTGCACGACGTCCTCGGCGACATCTACGAGGGCATGCGCCTGCGCTACGTGATCGAGCGCGAGCCACTCGGCACCGGCGGGCCGGTGCGCCTGGCCCTGGACGAGGGCCTGCTCGAGGAGCGGCTGGTGGTGCTCAACGGCGACGTGCTCACCGACATGGACCTCACCGCCGAGCTGGCCCGTCACGACGAGGCGGGGGCGCTGGCCACCCTGGCGCTGATCGCCGTCGAGGACACCTCCAGCTACGGCGTCGTGCCCACAGACGACGCCGGCTGGGTGCTGGACTTCCTCGAGAAGTCCGACGGGCCCGCGCCCACCAACCGCATCAACGCGGGCGCCTACGTGCTGGAGCGCCCGGTCGTGGAGGGCATCCCCGCCGGCCGGCCGGTCTCCTTCGAGCGTGAGGTGTTCCCGGAGCTGGTGGGCAAGGGGCTCCTGGGCTGGCCCGCGGAGGGCTACTGGCTCGACATCGGAACGCCCGAGCGCTACCTCGAGGCGACTTACGACCTGCTGGCAGGCCACCCGCGCAGCAACCTGCCGCCGCGTGACGAGACGGGGTCCCTGATCGGCGAGGGTTGCCTGACCGCCGGAGCCCATATCGGCCCCCAGACGGTGCTCGGCTCGCACTGCTCGGTGGGCAGCGACAGCGCGGTCGAGCGCTCGGTGCTTCACGATGGCGTGGTCGTGGGCGCCGACTGCGTGATCCAGGAGAGCGTGCTGGCCGAGCGGGTGCGCGTAGGCGAGGGCGCTCATGTGGAGCCGGGGGCCCTGGTGGGAGCCGGCGCGCGGGTGGAGTCGGGGGCGCGCGTCAGCGCCGAGGCCCGGGTGGAGCCGGGGGAGAGGGTCGGATGACCGTCATCCAGCCGGACGCGATCGAGCACCTCGACAAGACGGGGATGCTCTCCGACATCGTCGCCCAGCCGCTGCAGCTGGAGGACGCACTGTGGCGCGCCGAGTCGGCAGGCCTGCCCGGCGCGGAGACGCCGGGCGGGCTGCTGGTCTGCGGCATGGGCGGCTCGGCCATCGGCGCCGACCTGGCCAACGCGGTGCTCGACGACCGCGCTACCCGGCCGCTGCAGGTGCTGCGCGGGTACTCGCCTCCCGGCTGGCTGACCTCCGACTACTTCGTCCTATGCTCGAGCTACTCGGGCGAGACCGAGGAGACCCTCGCCTGCTACGAGGCGGCCCGCGTGGCCGGCGCGCCCCGGGCTGTGCTCACCACCGGCGGCAGCCTCGCCGCGGCGGCCCGCGAGGATGGCGTGCCGGTCATCGGCGTCCCCTCCGGCATGCAGCCACGCGCGGCGGTGATCTACATGGCCGTCGGGGTCATGGCGGCGGCCGCGGCCTGCAACGCCGCGCCCTCCCTGCGCGGCGAGGTCGAGCAGGCGGAGCCGCTGCTGCGCGGGCTCGCCGACGAGTGGGGGCCGGGAGCCGATGGCTCGCTCGCGGCCGAGATCGCCCACCGCCTTCACGGGACCATCCCCGTCGTTCACGGCGCCGGGCCCACCCTGGCGCCGGCCATGCGCTGGAAAACCCAGATCAACGAGAACGCCGAGACGGCCGCATTCGCCTCCGCGTTGCCCGAGGCCAACCACAACGAGATCTGCGGCTGGGAGCGCGGCCGCGCCCTCGCCCCGCTCTCGGCCGTATTCCTCGAGAACGCCGACCAGCATCCGCGCGTGCGCCGCCGGGTGGAGGTGACAGCCAAGCTGGCCAGGGACGCCGGCGCGGCCTGCACCCTGGTCGACGCCAAGGGCGACACCCCCTTCGAGCGCGTGCTCTCGCTGGTGCTGCTCGGCGACCTGGTCAGCGTCTACCTGGCCGTGCTGGAGGGCATCGACCCCACGCCGGTCGAGCCGATCGAGCGCTTCAAGGCCGAGCTGGACGCCTGAGTGCGTCGGCGCACGAGCGCCGGCCCCAACCTTGACACGATCGTGGTAAGGTTTGCGGCCGAATGGACGGCCTGACCATCCATCAGGCGGCCGAGCTCACCGGCTGGTCGCCGAGGATGCTGCGCTATCTCGAGCGCGGTGGTCTCGTCGATCCGGAGCGCACGCCGGCCGGGTACCGCGTGTTCGGCCCCGGAGAGCTGCAACGCCTGCGCACCCTGCGCGAGCTGCTGGAGCGCTTCGACTGCGGGCTGTCGGACGTCGCCTTCGCCGCGCGCCTGCGCAACGAGGACGATCTACGCGGGGAGCTGGACAGTTGGCTCGAGTCCGAGCCCGAACGCCCCCAGGGCGTCGCTTCCGAGGACTGGCTGGACTGGGAGCAGCGCAAGCACGAAGCGCTCCTGGCCGCCTCTTGACCACGATCACAGGAGAAGAATGAGCACCGTCACCGAGACCGACTACAAGGTCGCCGACATCGAGCTTGCGGATTACGGCCGCAACGAGATCCGCCTTGCCGAGCACGAGATGCCGGGCCTGATGGCCACCCGCCGCGAGTACGCCGACAGCAAGCCGCTGGCGGGCGCCCGCATCGTCGGCTCGCTGCACATGACGGTCCAGACCGCGGTACTGATCGAGACGCTTGTCGAGCTCGGCGCCGAGGTGCGCTGGGCCTCCTGCAACATCTTCTCGACCCAGGACCACGCCGCGGCCGCCATCGCCGCCGCGGGCATCCCGGTCTTCGCCTGGAAGGGTGAGAGCCTGGACGAGTACTGGTGGTGCATCGACCAGACCTTCCGCTGGCCCAACGGCGGGCAGCCGAACATGATCCTCGACGACGGCGGCGACGCCACGCTCTACCTCCACAAGGGGGCCGAGTTCGAGCGCGCCGGCGCCGTGCCCGACCCAGCAGGAGCCGACAACGGGGAGTTCCAGGTCATCCTGCGCTACCTCCAGGCCTCCCTCGCGGAGGACGGCGAGCGCTTCACCCGCATCGGCCAAAGCGTCAAGGGCGTCACCGAGGAGACCACCACCGGCGTGCTGCGCCTGTACGAGCGCCACAGGGAGGGGACGCTGCTCTTCCCGGCGATCAACGTCAACGACTCGGTGACCAAGTCGAAGTTCGACAACCTCTACGGCTGTCGCCACTCGCTGATCGACGGCATCAACCGCGGCGTGGACGTGATGATCTCCGGCAAGGCCGCCGTCATCTGCGGCTTCGGCGATGTGGGCAAGGGCTGCGCGGAGTCGCTGCGCGGCCAGGGCGCTCGCGTGATCATCACCGAGATCGACCCGATCTGCGCGCTCCAGGCGGCCATGCAGGGCTACGAGGTCAAGACCCTGGAGTCCGTGGTGGAGACCGCGGACATCTTCATCACCACCACAGGCAACAAGGACATCATCACGGCCGACCACATGAGCCGCATGAAGCATCAGGCCATCGTGGGCAACATCGGCCACTTCGACAACGAGATCGACGTCCTGGGGCTCACCAACGTCGAGGGCATCGAGAAGGTCAACATCAAGCCGCAGGTCGACGAGTGGCAGTTCCCCGACGGCCACTCGATCATCCTGCTCTCGGAGGGCCGCCTGCTCAACCTGGGCAACGCCACCGGCCACCCGAGCTTCGTGATGTCGAACTCGTTCACCAATCAGGTGCTGGCTCAGATCGAGCTCTACACCAAGGCCGATCAGTACCCGCTCGGTGTGCACGTGCTCCCCAAGCACCTCGACGAGAGCGTGGCCCGCCTGCACCTGGGTGCGCTCGGGGCGGAGCTGACCGAGCTGACCCCCGACCAGGCGGCCTACATCGGCGTGCCCGTGGAAGGCCCGTACAAGTCTGACCACTACAGGTACTAAGGGCAGCGAACGCATCAACTGGGCGGAGGGCCGCATGCCGGTCCTCCGCTCCATAGCCCGGCGCTTCGAGGACGAGCGCCCGCTCGACGGGATCCGCGTTGCCGCCTGCCTTCACGTGACGGCCGAGACGGCGGTCCTGGCCCGAACGCTCAGGCGCGGCGGCGCGGATGTCCGCATGGCCGCGGCCAACCCGCTGTCCACCCAGGACGACGTGGTCGGCGCTCTCTCGGCGGAGGAGGTGGCGATCTCCTCCGAGCGCGGCGAGAGCGCCGAGAGCTACGTGGCCCACGTGAAGGATCTGGTCGGGGCCGAGCCGCAGATCACGCTCGACGACGGCGCGGACCTGGTCACCGGGGTCAACGCGGCCGGCCACGAGGCGCTCGGCGGCACCGAGGAGACCACCACGGGCATCGTGCGCCTGCGCCACCTCGCCGAGGAGGGCGGCCTGCGCTACCCGATCCTGGCCGTCAACGAGGCCCGCACCGAGCGCACCTTCAACGATCGTCACGGCACCGGCCAGTCAGCGCTCGACGGCATCCTGCGCGCCACCAATATCCTGCTGGCGGGCCACACCCTCGTGCTGCTGGGCTACGGCTTCGCGGGTAAGGGGGTCGCCGAGCGCGCCCGCGGGGCGGGCGCGGCGGTGGTTGTCTGCGAGGTCGACCCGTTCCGTGCGCTGGAGGCCCGCATGGACGGCTTCGAGGTGATGCCGATCCTGGAGGCTGCCGAGCGCGGCGACATCTTCGTCACGGTCACCGGCTCGCGCTCGGTCCTGCGCAGCGAGCACTTCGAACGCATGAAGGACGGGGCGCTGCTGGCCAACGCGGGGCACTTCGACGTGGAGATCGACATCGCCGCGCTCAGCGGCGTGGCCGACGGCCCCTCGCGGCAGGTGCTGCCGCTGGTGGAGGAGTTCGACGTCGGCGGCAAGCGACTCCACCTGCTCGCCAACGGCCGCGTGGTCAACCTCGCCGCCGCCGAGGGACACCCGGCGTCGGTGATGGACGTGAGCTTTGCGCTCCAGGCGCTCGCCGTAGAGCACCTGATCCAGAACGCCGGGAAGCTCGAGCCCAAGGTGCTCGCCGTGCCACCCGAGCTCGACGACGAGGTCGCTCGGCTGAAGCTCGCCGCCCTCGGTGTGTCGATCGACGAGCTCACCGAGGGTCAGCGGCTCTACCTGACGTCCTGGGCCTGAACTGGACGGCCGGCCGCCTCGGGTAGCTTCGCGGCGCGATGAAGGCCATGCTCCTCGCCGCCGGTCTCGGCACGCGGCTCATGCCGCTCACCGCCGAGCTCCCCAAGCCGATGATGCCCGTGTTGAACCGCCCGGCGCTGGCCCACATCGTCGACGCGCTCGAGCGCCAGGGCTTCGACGAGCTGGTGGCGAACCTCCATCACCTGCCGGATGCCATCCGGGGCTACTTCGGCGATCGGCTGGCCTACCGCGTCGAGGAAGAGCCGCTGGGCACCGCCGGCGGGGTGCGCAACGCGGCGGACTTCTTCGGCGACGACCCGATCGTCGTCGTCTCGGGAGACTCCCTCAACGAGATCCGGCTCGACGAGCTGGTGCGGCGACACCGCTCCTCCGGTGCCGTGGCCACCCTCGTGGCGCAGCGGGTCGCCGACATTCGCGACTACGGCGCCGTCCTGATCGGCGAGGGAGGCCGGGTGACCGGCTTCCAGGAGAAACCGCATCCCGCGGAGGCCCTGTCGGACCTGGCCAACTGCGGCATCTACTGCTTCTCGCCCGGGGTGTTCGACTACTTCCCGGCCGAGGACCCCGTCGACTGGGCGCAGGACGTCTTTCCCGTCCTGCTGGAGAACGACGTGCCCCTGCACGCGCTCGAGACGACGGCCTACTGGAACGACATCGGCTCGCCGTCCAAGCTGCGGGAGGCCAACTGGCGGGCGCTCGAGGCCACCAGCGGATCGGTATGGGTCGGGGAGGGCTGCGAGATCGACGCGGGGGTGGAGCTCATGGGCCGTGTGGTGATCGGCGCGGGCTCCCGCGTGGGCGCCGGGGCCTCGCTGCGCGACACGATCCTGCTGCCGGGCTCGCGGGTGCCCGCGCGTTCGGTGCTCGTGGATGCGATCGGGCGGCTCTAAGCCGCGGCGGCGTCCTCGAGCCGCTCGCGGCGGCGCTGCTCGGTCTCCGACTGCTTGAGCGCCAGGCTGAACACCACCACCAGCGCGACCACGAAGGTCAGCGACTGCTCGACCATCATGATCGCGCCGCCCGCGTTCTGGTCGGTCTGGTGGCTCAGCCCCCAGATGTGCGGGGCGGCCTCGTAGTGCTCATAGACGACGCCTGAGGACCAAGTGAGATAGAGGCCCAGTGCGGCCAGGCCGAACTTGGCCGCACCGATGTAGGCGACCGGCCACATGCCCGTCAGGCGCCTGCGCATGGGGACGGGCTGGATCAGCGGCCACCACACGGCCAAGCCCGCCGCGAAGAACGACACGTGCTCGACCAGGTGCACCAGGGGGCTCGCCAGGGCTGCCTCGTACATCGCCGGGACGTGCCACAGGTACATGGTCCCGAGCCAGAGCAGAAGTCCCGTGAGCGGGTGGGCGAAGGGGCCCAGCGCGCGTTCGAGGCGTTGCAGGCGCCGGGTGGCGGGCCGCATGATCACGCGCGACAGGCCGAGCAGCAGGAGCAGCGGGGCGACGTCGCCCAGGAGCACATGCTGCAGCATGTGGGCGGAGAACAGGTAGCGCTCCCCGAGCCCGTCCAGGGGGGTGGCCGTCGCCGCCACGAGCACGAGCAGCCCGGCGGCGAAGGCGAGCGCCCGGAGCGGGCTGGTGCCGCGGCCGCCCGCCTCGGCCCGCGCGGTGCGAAAGCGCATGGCGTAGACCACCGCCAGCGTGAGGATGGGGACCAGCACGAGCGGGTCGGCCAGCCAGTCGAGCTGCGGGTGAGGGTTCTCCACGCATCCTCGATTGTCGCAACCGCGTGCTGTGGCGTTACGCGCCTGGCGGCACCGTTGCCGCCGTGCCCATCTCGCTCCTCAGCCCGTCGCTGTGCTGGGCCTGCGGCGCGGCCGCGAGAGGGCACGCGCTCTGCCGCGCCTGCCGCGGCGGGTTGCGCTGGAGCGAGTCGGCAACGCGACCGGCCCATGGGGTGCCGGCGTGGGCGCCCGTCCTCTATGACGGCCCTGCACGGGCGCTCATCGGGGGCCTGAAGTTCCGTGGCGCCCGCGGGCTGGCGGGCGAGCTGGCGGCGGCCATTGCCGCTGGTGCCCCCGCCGGGCTGCTGGAGGGCGCGCTGGTGCCCGTGCCGCTGGCGCCGCGCCGCCGCCGTGAGCGCGGCTACAACCAGGCCGAGGCGCTGGCCGGCGCGCTCGCCGAGCGGACGGGCCTGCCCGTCTGCGACGTGCTCGAGCGCAGCGGCGGGGCGGCCCGCCAGCTGGGCCGCGGTCGCGGCGCGCGCCTGGCCCAGGCGCCCACCTTCAGCACCCGCCGTATCTCGCCACCGCGCGCGGTGCTGGTGGACGACGTGATCACCACGGGCGCCACACTGGCCGCGTGCGCGCGGGCGCTGCACGCGGCGGGTGCGCGAGAGGTGGAGGCGGTGGCCTATGCAAGAACGCCCGGGAGGTAGCGCGGGTTGCCGAGGGGCGTACCATCGCCGGACGCAACAAACTCAGAGGGGAGACGCATGCGCATCGACGTGAAGGGGCGCAACGTGGCCGTCAAGGATGAGTACCGCGACCGGCTCGAGCGAAAGCTCGACAAGGTCTCCCGCCAGGTCTCCTCGCTCGCCGAGTGCGAGATCGAGCTGTGGGAGGAGCGCAACCCGGCGATCCGCGACTCGAAGGTGGCCGAGGGCACCCTCCACCTGAAGGGCGTGACGCTGCGTGCTCGCGAGCGCTCGGAAGACATGAAGCACTCCATCAACCTCATGACCGAGGACCTCGCACGCCAGGTCAAGCGGCACCGTGACAAGCGCCGCAGGCGCCGTGACGCGATGCGCGTCCAGCCGGGAGCCTCACCCCCCTAGAGGACGAGCTCCGGGGCAGTTCGGCGCTCGCCCAGCCCGCTCAGCGCCGCTACCGTAGGAACCCATGACGATTCTCGACCGCGCCCTGAGGGTGGGCGAGGGCAAGAAGTTCAAGGTCTTCGAGCGAAATGTCGCTCGCATCAACGACTTCGAGCCCGAGCTCGAACTGGAGTCCGACGACGAGCTGCGCGCTCGCTACGACGGCCTGCGTGAGCGGGCCCGGGCGGGTGAGTCGCTCGACGACCTCCTGTTCGAGAGCTTCGCGCTGACCCGCGAGGCGGCCAAGCGCACCCTCGGCCAACGCCACTTCGACGTCCAGCTGATCGGCGGCATGGTGCTGCACGACGGCTCCATCGCCGAGATGAAGACCGGCGAGGGCAAGACCCTCACCGCCACGCTGCCGGTGGTACTCAACGCGCTCACCGCGCGCGACACCGAGGGCAATCCCGTGCCGGGCAGGGGCGTGCACCTGGTCACCGTCAACGACTACCTGGCCCGCCGCGACGCCCTTTGGATGAAGCCCATCTACGACCTCCTGGGCGTCACCGTGGGCGTCCTCCAGGGCGCGGACCGCACGTCGCAGGACAAGATCGACGCCTACCGCTGCGACGTCACCTACGGGACCAACTCGGAGCTGGGCTTCGACTACCTGCGCGACAACCTGGCGGTGGAGGCCTCCGAGAAGTCACAGCGCGGCCACGGCTACGGGATCGTCGACGAGGTCGACAACATCCTTATCGACGAGGCGCGCACGCCGCTGATCATCTCCGGCGCGCCCGAGCAGGCCGCCGACCTCTACTACCGCTTCGCCAAGCTCGCCCCGCGGCTGGAGCCGGGCAAGAAGCCCGAGGGAATGGAGGCCAAGTCCAAGGAGTACGTGGCCGACTTCGACTACGAGCCCGACGAGAAGCACAAGACCGTGGCCATCACCGAGCGCGGCGTCGAGAAGGCCGAGAAGTTCCTCGGCATCGACAACATGTACAAGGCCGAGCACGGCAACCTGGTGAACCACCTCCAGCAGGCGCTGAAGGCCGAGTCGCTCTACAAGCGCGACGTCGACTACGCGGTGATCGACGGCGAGGTCAAGATCATCGACGAGTTCACCGGCCGCATATTGGAGGGCCGGCGCTGGTCGGAGGGACTGCACCAGGCCGTCGAGGCCAAGGAGGGCGTGGCGATCCAGGAGGAGAACCAGACGGTCGCCACGATCACCTACCAGAACTACTTCCGCCGCTACGACAAGCTCGCGGGCATGACCGGCACGGCCCTCACCGAGGCCACCGAGTTCATGAAGATCTACGACCTGCAGGTGGTCGAGATCCCCACCAACGAGCAGATGGTCCGCCAGGACCACAACGACCAGATCTACAAGACCAAGGACGGCAAGTGGGGTGCGGTGGCGCGCGAGATCGCCGAGCGCAACGACCGCGGCCAGCCCGTCCTGGTGGGCACGATCTCCGTCGAGGTCTCCGAGCTGCTGTCGCGGCTGCTCGACGAGCGCGGCATCAAGCACTCGGTGCTCAACGCCAAGCCCGAGCACGCCGAGCACGAGGGCCAGATAATCGCCGAGGCCGGGCGGCCCGGCGCGGTCACGATCGCCACCAACATGGCCGGCCGCGGCGTGGACATCAAGCTCGGCGGCAACCCCGAGCACCTGACCGAGCAGCGGCTGCGGGAGCTGGGCCTGACCCCCGACTCAGCCGACTGGGACGAGACCTGGGACGAGGTGTACCCGGGCATCGAGGCCAAGGTCGAGGAGGCCGGCGAGGAGGTCAAGGAGGCCGGCGGCCTGTTCATCCTCGGCACCGAGCGCCACGAGTCGCGGCGCATCGACAACCAGCTGCGCGGCCGCTCCGGCCGTCAGGGCGACCCCGGTGCCTCGCGCTTCTACCTGTCCTCCGAGGACGACCTGGTGCGACTGTTCGCCGGCGACCGCATCAAGAAGATCCTCGAGCGCCTCGGCCCGGTCAACAAGGAGGGCGAGGAGGAGCCGATCGAGGCCAAGATGCTCTCCAAGCAGATCGAGAGCGCACAGAAGAGGGTGGAGGAGCAGAACTTCCTCATCCGCAAGCGCGTCCTCGAGTACGACGACGTGATGAACCAGCAGCGCGAGATCGTCTACGAGTACCGCGACCGCATCCTCGAAGGCGAGGACATGTCGGACATCGCCCACACGCAGATCGGCGACGTCATCGAGCGGCTGGTCGACGAGTACGTGGTCGGCGACTTCCAGGAGGAGTGGGACCTCGATGCGCTGTTCACCCAGCTCGAGGCGATCTACGACCCCTCCTACGAGTTCGCCGAGCTCCAGGGCATGGAGCGCGAAGAGCTGGTCGAGAACCTGCGCCAGGACATCGTGACCGCTTACGACGACCGCGAGGAGGAGCTCGGGCCCGAGCTCATGCGGGCGCTGGAGCGCTTCATGCTGCTCCAGATCATCGACGAGCGCTGGCGCGAGCACCTGCACGACATGGACTACCTGCGCGAGGGCATCCACCTCCGCGGGTTCGCCCAGATCGACCCCCTCGTGGCCTACAAGAACGAGGGCTTCACGATGTTCACCGAGCTCATGAACAACATCTGGGACGAGTTCGCGCGCTACATCTTCAACGTCGACGTGGAGGTCGAGGGCGGCAACGGCGCCGGCCCCGACGAGCAGCCCGCCCCGCAGTGGGGCACCGCGGGCAACACCAGCTCCACCGGTTCCTTCCGCTACGCCGGCGGCACCGCCGCCGACCAGCCGAGCGCGCTGGCCGCCGCGGCCCAGGGCGGCGCGGGCGCCGCGGCGGGGGCGGTCGAGGAGCCGCAAGGGCTTCCCGCTCCGGTCGAGACGCGGCACCTCGAGGACGAGGAGCGCATCGGGCGCAACGACCCCTGCTGGTGCGGCTCGGGCAAGAAGTTCAAGAAGTGCCATGGCGCGTAGCGGACGACCGTCGGAGGACACTCGTTCCCTTCACGCCGAGGCGCTCCGTGACCAGCTGAAGCTGCTCACGGACTCTCTTTGACCCCGCCGACCTGACCGAGCGCCGCGATGCGCTGGAGCAGGAGATGCAGACCCCGGGCTTCTGGGACGACTCCGAGCGCGCCGCCCGGGTCTCCTCCGAGCACGCCCAGCTGAGCAAGCGCGTCGAGGCCTTCGGCTCGCTCAAGAGCGACATCGAGGATCTCGAGGCCCTCGAGGAGATGGCCGCCGAGGACGAGTCGATCGCCGGCGAGCTGGACGAGACGCGGCGCTCGGTCGGCGAGCGGCTGGCCGAGCTCGAGGAGGGGCGGTTGTTCGGGGGGCGTTACGACTCCGGCGACGCGATGGTCACCGTCAACGCCGGCGCCGGCGGCACCGATTCCCAGGACTGGGCCGAGATGCTTCTGCGCACCGAGCTCCGCTGGGCCGAGCGGCGCGGAATGAAGACCGAGATGAAGGAGGCCAGCCCCGGAGAGGAGGCGGGCATCAAGTCGGCCACCTTCCTGGCTCGCGGCGAGAACGCCTACGGGCTGTTCTCGGCCGAGAAGGGTGTGCACCGGCTGGTGCGCATCTCGCCCTTTGACGCCGCCTCACGCCGTCACACCGCCTTCGCCGGCCTGGAGGTGGCGCCGCTGGTGGAGGGCGACGTCGACGTCCAGGTCGACGACGAGGACCTCCAGATCGACACCTACCGCGCGTCGGGCGCCGGCGGCCAGCACGTCAACAAGACCGACTCGGCCGTGCGCATCACCCACAAGCCCACGGGTGTGGTGGTCCAGTGTCAGAACGAGCGCTCGCAGTCGGCCAACAAGACGACCGCCATGGCGATGCTGAAGGCCAAGCTGGTCGAGCTCGAGGAGCAGCGGCGCCGTGAGGAGATGGCCCGCGAGAAGGGTGACGCCCAGGACGTGGCCTGGGGCTCCCAGATTCGCTCCTACGTGCTGCACCCGTACACCATGGTCAAGGATCACCGGACCAATGTGGAGGTGGGGAACGCCCAGGGGGTGCTGGACGGGGATCTCGACGAGTTCGTGCGAGCCGAGTTGCTGCGGCGCTCGGGCGGTGCTGTTACGGACTAGGCCTTTGGCCACCCGCGCGTGGGGGCGCCGTAACGCTCCCCGCATGACCCGACGTCGCGCCCTGCTCCCGCCCAACTCGTCAGGCGGCTGAGGGTTTTTGAGGGGATGTGTGCGCGTGCGCAGAGCTCCTGCGCCCCTCGGGCGCCGGCCGGTTGGGCTCCGGGCCGCCCGGCCGCGGGTCCTGTCAGCGGAACTTCCTTGCACTCGCGCCCTTCGGGCGCGGGCAAGTTGCTTCCGCTGCCACCCGCGGGTGGAGCGCCGCGGCTCTTCCCGGTCACCGCGACGTCGCGCCCTGCTTCGCCCAGCTCGTCAGCCGGCTGAGGGTTTTCGAGCAGGGAGCGTGCGTGCGCGCCGACCCGCCGCGCGCCCGGGCGCCGCGGGGTCGTGCGCAGCGCACGCACGCCGGTCGCCCGACTCGTCAGGCGGCTGAGCGTTTTTCGGGGGAGGGCCCGCGCGTCTGCTCGCGCGCGTGCGTTCGGGCCCGCCCCGCCCGGTCTGGCGGCCAGTACTGTCGGCCGCGTGGGGGACCTGATCGATCGAGCACTCGCCGAGGACGTAGGTGGCGGCGACGTCACGACGCAGCTCGTGGTTCCCGACGCCGCGCGGGCGCGGGCTCGGATAGAGCAGAAGGCGCCGGGTGTCATCGCCGGAATGGAAACGGCCGGGGAGGTGTTTCGCCGGCTCGACGCGGCCCTGCGTTGGGAGCCCCTGGCCGAGGAGGGGCAGTGGCGCGAGGGCGGGCCGGTGGCGACCGTCGAGGGCCCCGCGGCGCCCTTGCTGTCCGGAGAGCGCACGGCGCTGAACCTGCTGGGCCGGCTGTCGGGCGTGGCCACGCTGACCGCCCGCTACGTCGCGGCGGTCGAGGGCACGGGTGCGCGCATCCTCGACACCCGCAAGACGACGCCTGGGATGCGGGAGCTCGAGAAGGCGGCCGTGGTAGTCGGCGGCGGCATGAGCCACCGCCACGGCCTGTGGGACGCCGTGCTGATCAAGGAGAACCACGTCGCGTCGGCCGACGGGGTCGCGGCCGCGGTCCGCGCCGCTCAGGAGGGGGCGCCTGACGGCATGCTGGTCGAGGTCGAGTGCCGGGACCTGGAGGAGCTGCGGGAGGCGCTCGATGCCGGGGCGGCGCGCGTCCTGCTCGACAACATGGCGCCGGAGCAGCTGCGCGAGGCGGTTGCGCTGACAGCGGGCCGGGCGGAGCTCGAGGCCTCGGGCGGAGTCACCCTGGAGACCGTGGGCGCGATCGCGGCGACGGGGGTGGACTTCGTGAGCGTCGGGGCCCTGACCCACTCGGCTCCGGCACTTGATTTGAGCATGGCGCTCGAGCGGCGCTAGACTCGCTGTACAGCGCGTGCCCCATGCGCGTCATTTCGACACCGAGAGAGGTGCGAAACATGCCGGACCTGCTGACGCTCGAGAACACTCCTGCGCTCAAGGAAGAGGTCAGCGCCCTCGCCGAGGAGCGCGACGCGGTCATCCTCGCGCACAACTACCAGGTGCCGGAGGTCCAGGACGTCGCGCACTTCGTGGGCGACTCGCTCGGCCTGTCCCGCCAAGCGGCCGAGGCCGACTCCGAGGTCATCGCCTTCTGCGGTGTGCACTTCATGGCCGAGACGGCCTCGATCCTGTCGCCCGAGAAGAAGGTCCTGCTTCCGGACCTGGAGGCCGGCTGCTCGCTGGCCGACTCGATCACCGCCGACGAGCTGCGGGCCTGGAAGGCCCAGCACCCCGGCGCGGTGGTGGTCATGTACGTGAACACGACCGCCGAGGTCAAGGCGGAGACCGACTACTGCTGCACGTCCTCGAACGCCGTGCAGGTGGTCGAGCACATCCGGCGCGAGCACGGCGACGACGTGGAGATCCTGTTCGGCCCCGACATGTTCCTGGGGGCATACGTGGAGCGGATCACCGGTCGGCGCATGCACGTCTGGACCGGCGAGTGCCACGTGCACGCGGGCATCCGCCCGAGCGACATCGCCGACGTCCGCGAGCGCCATCCCGGCGCGGACTTCCTCATCCATCCCGAGTGCGGCTGCTCGACCTCGGTGATGGAGTACGTCGCCGCCGGCGACGTGGACACCGAGAGCACGCACATGCTCTCCACCGGGGGCATGCTCCGCCACGCCCGCGAGTCCGACGCGGACACTTTCATCGTGGCCACCGAGACCGGGATGCTCCATCCGCTCGAGGCCGAGAACCCGGACAAGAGCTTCGTGCCGGCCAATCGGGCGGCCGTCTGTCAATTCATGAAGATGATCACGCTGCCCAAGCTGCGTGACTGCCTGCGCGACCTGCGCCCCGAGGTGCGGGTAGACCCGGAGCTCGCCGAGCGGGCCCGGGTGCCGATCGAGCGCATGGTCGCGATCGGCTCTTAGAGGCGCCGCCTAGTAGGCGTCGCCCGAGGGCCCGGAGCGGTCCTCGCCGCTGCCCGATCCGCTGACGCCCGAACCGGACGAGTCGGAGCCCGAGGAGCCGCTGCCCGAGGAGCCCGAGGAGACGCTGCCCGAGGAGCCCGAGTCCGAGGAGCCGCTGCCCGAGGAGCCCGAGCCCGAGGAGCCGCTGCCCGAGTTGTCGTCCACGCGAGCGGCGTCGTCCCCGCTGCCCGGCCCCGAGGAGTCGCCGCTGGAGACGTCGCCCGAGCCCGGTCCGCTGGAACCGGAGCTGTCGTCCCCGCCGGGGCCGGGGCCGCTGGAGTCGCTGGGGCCCGAGTCGTCGCCGGGGGCCGAGGGATCGTCGTCGGCGCTGTCCGCGCCCGAGCTGCCGCTGCGGTCGTCGCCGCCGCCGAGGGAGTCGCCGCTCAGGCCAGCGCTCCGGTCGCCGTCGGCGTTCGGGCCCGCGTCGCGGCTTCGGTCCCTTGAGGCCGGTGAGCCGTGCTCGTCGTCGGCGACCGCGGCCGCCACCTCGTCACGAGCATCAGCCACCGCGCCGTGTGCCGGGGGTCGCCGGGGGTCGCCGACCGTCTCGGGCGCCGCGGCGATGCCGCCGATCACCGCTCCGGCGACCAACGCGCCGGCGGCGGCCTTGGCGGCCACCGTGCCCAGGCCGGCCGAGGCCATTGTCAGCTCGGCGATGCGGTCGGCCAGCGGCTCGTCGGCCTCGAGCGGGATGCGAAGGAGCAGGGCCGTGGGGGTGATCGCCGTGAAGCCGGCCCGCAGGGTGGTGCGCGCGCGGTTGAGCAGCTGGCGCACGGCGCCGTCGCTGACACCGAGCTCGCGCGCGATCTCGTCGTAGCTGCGGCCCTCGAGCTCGCGCAGCACCAGGGCGTCGCGCTGGCGCTGGGGCAGCGCGCCCACGGCAGCGATCACCGAGCGCAGCCCCTCGCGTCGCTCGAAGGCCTGCTCGGGGCGCTCGACGCCGTCGATCTCCTCCTCCAGGGAGTCGCTCGGCAGGGAGCGCTCGCGCAGGGCGTTCAGCGCGGCGTTGTGGGCGATGGTGTAGAGCCAGGGCTTGAGGTCGAGCGGGCGCTCGTCGCGGCGCATCGCCGCCAGCGCGCGCAGGAAGGCCTGCTGGACGACGTCCTCGGCGCGCTCGTCGGACAGCATGCGCGTGCAGTAGCGCAGCAGCGGCCGCCGGTAGCGCGCCACGATCGCCTCGAAGGCCGCGTCGTTGCCGGCGCGGACGAGGTCCACCAGCCGCTCGTCGCTCTGGGAGCGCAGAAGGGGGACACCGGCCAGTCGGGCCGGGGCGAGGAGGCTCTTTGGCGTCATCCTTGAGGTCTCAGTATCGGGATAGCGGCGGCGAGCGTCCACAGTGGGCGCTCGACCCTGGAACACACCAGGGCGCAAAAGCTCACGCCCTAGTCTCGCGGGCGTGCGCCGGCTGTTCCCCGATCCCGCAGAGCTGGAGGTGGGAGAGCTTCTGGAGGGCTTTCCGCCCGAGGGGCCGTACCTCGCGCTGAACATGGTGGCCAGCGTGGACGGCCGCGCCACGTTGGAGGGACGCACGACGGGCCTGGGCGGCGAGGCCGACCACGCTTTGTTCCACGGGCTCCGCGAGCGCGTCGACTGCGTGATGGCCGGTGCCGGCACGGTGAGAGCCGAAGGCTATGGCCGGGTGATCAAGACCGAGGAGGCTCGCGCGCGCCGCCAGGTCCGCGGCCTCGATGCCGAGCCGGTCATGGCGGTGGTGAGCCGCAGTGGTGCCGTCCCTTTGGCCGGCGCGATCGTCGGCGACGACCCCGTCGCTCTGGTCGAGCTCCTGCGCGCCGAGCACGGCGTGCGGTCGATCCTGTGCGAGGGCGGTCCGACGCTGAACTCCTCGCTGATGGATCTCGGGCTGGTGGACGAGCTGTTCCTCACACTGAGCCCTCAACTCGTCGGGGGCCGGGATCCGCTCACCATCGTCGCGGGCCCGGAGCTGGACCCGCCGCCTCAGCTGGAGCTGCTCTCACTGGTAGAGGGCGGGGGCGACCTGCTCACGCGGTGGCGGTTCCGCCCCTGAAAGAAACGCTGCAAACCTCCCAAAAGCGCGGCCTGTCCGCTTACATGGGCGCTCGCCGTGGCCGCCGCCCCGACACGCATGCGCGTACGCGCGCCCGAAGCCGCTCCGTCGGTCATCAAGACCGTCCCGGTCGTCGAGTTCAAGGGCGTGACGAAGGCCTACGACGGGGGCGTCGTGGGGCTCCAGCGCGCCTCGATGAGCATCGGCCGCGGAGAGTTCGTCTTCCTGGTGGGGCCCACGGGCTGCGGCAAGTCGACCTGCATCCGCCTCCTCCTCAAGGAGCTCGAGCCCAACGAGGGCGAGGTGCTGATCGCCGGCAAGGCGCTGTCCAAGGTGACGAGCAAGCGCGTGCCGATGCTCCGGCGCAACGTCGGGACGGTGTTCCAGGACTACAAGCTGCTGCCCAACCGCACGATCTACGACAACGTCGCCTACTCGCTGGCGGTGATCGGCGAGAGCCGTGACGAGATCCGCCGCAAGGTGCCCGACATCCTGCGCCTCGTTGGCCTCTCGACCAAGCTCCACGCCTACCCCGACGAGCTGTCGGGCGGCGAGCAGCAGCGCGTGTCCATCGCCCGCGCGTTCGTCAACCACCCGCCGCTGCTGCTGGCCGACGAGCCCACCGGCAACCTCGATCCCGAGACCTCCATCGGGATCATGCAGCTGATCTACCGGATCAACCGCACCGGCACCACGGTCGTGGTGGCCACCCACGACAAGGAGATGGTGGACAAGATGCGCCGGCGCGTGGTGGAGCTGCGCGAGGGCCGCGTGGTCCGCGACCAGCAGATGGGTCTCTACCGGCCCGACGAGTCCACCACCGAGTTCGCCATTCGACTGCGCGGCGAGCTTGGCATCGGCGCCCAGGGCATCTCGAGCTAGGTGATGTTCTTCTTCAAGGAGGCCCTACGCGGCCTGCGGCGCAGCTCGGCGCCCGCGCTCGCGGCGATGCTCACCGTGCTGATCACCGCGTTGGTGCTCGGGGTCTTCATCCCGGTCGTGCAGGCCACCATGGGCGCCGCGAGCGACGTCCGCGAGCGCGTGGTGGTCGACGTCTACGTGGCCGATGGCGCCTCGGACGCCGAGCGCCAGTCGGCGCAGCGCGCGATCGAGCGGACGGCCAACGTGCGCTCCGTCGACTTCGTCTCCAAGGACGAGGCCCTGGCCCGCGCCCGCGAGAAGAATCCGCGGGCCTTCCGGGAGGGCTCCGAGCTGCTGGGAACCAACCCGCTGCCCGCCTCGTTCCGGATCGTGCCCGAGAAGGCCGACGACGTGGGCCGCATCGTCGACCGCCTGGCCCCCAAGGGTCCCGACGGCGCGCGCGAGCCGCAGCTGACCGCGATCGACGAGGTGCGCTACCGCGAGGAGGACACGGAGCAGATCCTGTCGGTGACCGGCCTGGTCACGGTTGTGACCGGTGGGCTCGCCCTGCTGCTGGTGATCGCCTCGGTCGCGCTGATCGCCAACACCATCCGCCTGTCGATCTTCGCCCGTCGCCGCGAGGTGGAGGTCATGCGCCTGGTGGGCGCCACCAACTGGTTCATCCGCTGGCCGTTCATGATCGAAGGCGTGATCGTCGGCTTCGCCGGCGTGGCCCTGGCCGTGCTCCTCCTGACCATCGCCAAGGAGTCGGTCCTCGAGCCCATGTCGCACCGCTGGGAGTTCTTCGCCACGCCGGACACGATCGCCTATCCCCTGCTGGTCGCGCTGCTCGTCGTCGCCGGCGTCGCGGTGTCCGCCGCCGGCAGCGGCCTCACGCTGCGCCGTTTCCTCCGCGTTTAGCTCGCGCTTCTAGCCTCGGACGCGTGCATTACCTGCGCACGGTCACGATCGCCCTGGCCTGCGGGCTCGCGGCTCTGGCCGGTGGGCTCTATCTCGGTGGGCACCCGGACAAACTGCCCACCTTCGCGCAGGACCTCTTCGTCGAGGACGATCGCGCGCTGCAGGCCGAGATCACCGACCGCATCCAGGAGGACTTTTACAAGCCGGTCGACGCGGAGAAGCTGCGCGAGCGGACGCTGAAGGGCACAGTCGAGGCGCTCGACGACCCGTTCTCGCAGTACCTCCCGCCCAACGAGGCCCAGCAGTTCGCCCAGGCCGTCGACGGCGAGTTCGAGGGGGTGGGGATGACCGTGGACGAAGACCGCCGCGGCCTGCGCGTGCTCAACAGCTTTCCCAATTCCCCCGCACGCCGGGCGGGCATCGCCAAGGGCGACCTGATCACGGCCGTGAACGGCCGCTCCCTGGCCGGAGTCGACAGCCGCGTCGCGACTGGCCGCATCAAGGGACCGGCGGGTACGAGCGTCAGGCTCGAGGTCAGCGCCGGCCGCGGCGAGCCTCGCACCGTGAAGGTCAAGCGCGCCAAGATCGACGTGCCGCTGGTCGAGACCCGGCTGGTCGAGCGCAAGGGCAAGAAGGTCGGCGTGGTAAAGCTCGCGAGCTTCTCCACCGGTGCCCACGGAGAGCTGCGGGCGGCGCTGGAGCGGTTGCGCAAACGCGGCGCCCAGGGCTTCATGCTCGACCTGCGCGGCAACGGCGGCGGGCTGCTCCGCGAGGCCGTGCTGGTCTCGAGCCAGTTCATCGAGAGCGGCAAGATCGTCTCGGTGCGCGGGCGCAGCCGGGCGAACCGGACCGAGAACGCCGAGGGCGACGCCGCCGCGCCCGACGACGCCGTGGTGGTGCTCGTCGACGGTGGCAGCGCCAGCGCCTCGGAGATCACCGCCGGCGCGCTGCGCGACCGCGGCCGGGCCTCGCTGGTCGGCCAGCGCACCTTCGGCAAGGGCCTCGTGCAGGAGGTCGAGCCGCTGTCCAACGGCGGCGTGCTGGACCTGACCGTGGCCAACTACTACCTGCCCAGCGGCAAGACCATCCCGCTGCGCAAGGGCCTTCGCCCGCAGGTCGAGGCGCGCGACAACCCGCGTACCCGCCGTGACGAGGCGCTGCCCACCGCGCTCGACGAGCTGCTGAACCGGTTAGGCAAATGAGCGAGCGGTGCTCGGCCGGCGAGCGCCCGGCCTGCGCTCCCCCGCTGGATAGGTGAAGCCGTTTCAGCCGCTGGTGGCCACCGTCGGCCGCCGGGGGCGCTTTCAGGTGGCGGAGCCCGTGTTCGAGCGTGGCACGCCTGTGCGCCTGGACGGCCACCGCGCCGGCGAGGGCGACCTGGTGCTCGTGGGCTCCGGCAAGCGCGGGGCGCGCGTGACCCGCACGCTCGGCCGCCCGGACGTAGCCCGCGACGTCCTCGAGGGGCTGATGCTCGACCGCGGCCTGCGGCGCGCCTTCCCGCGCCGGGCCGACGCGGAGGCCGGCGACCCGCCGCAGGAGGGCGAGGGGCGGGTGGACCTCCGCGATCTGCCCACCTTCACGATCGACCCCCCGGACGCGCGCGACTTCGACGACGCGATCTCGGCGCGGCGCGAGGACGACCGGGTCCGCCTCTGGGTGCACATCGCCGATGTCACCGCCTACGTGCGTCCGGGCACGGCCGTCGACACCGAGGCCATGCGCCGGGGCACCAGCGTCTACGTCCCCGGCGCGGTCGAGCCGATGCTGCCCGAAGCGCTCTCCAACCGCTCCTGCTCGCTGCGTGCCGGCGAGGACCGCCTCGCGTTCACCGTCGAGCTCGAGATGCGGGGCACCGACGTGCTGTCCCAGCGCTTCCTCCGCACGCTCATCCGCAGTGACGCGCGGCTCACCTACCCGCAGGTCGACGCGATCTTCGCCGGCAGCGAGCGCGCGGAGGAGCCCTGGGGCGAGCCGCTGGCGGCTGCGCGCGAGGTCTCGGCCGCGTTGCGGGCCAGGAGGAACGCGCGCTGCTCGCTGGCCGTGAACTCCTCCGAGCCGGTGTTCGACTTCGACGGACAGGGTCACGTGACCGGCGTGCGCCACGAGCCGCAGACCGAGTCCCACCGCCTGATCGAGGAGCTGATGGTGCTGGCCAACGAGCGCGTGGCCGGCCACCTGGCCGACTCCCGCACGCCCACCCTGTACCGGGTGCACGAGCGCCCCGACCCGCAGTCGGTGGAGTCCATGGTCGAGCAGCTGGCCTCGCTGGACGTGCCGACGCCGCCGGTGCCCGAGCGCATGAGTCCCCAGCAGGCCGCGGACCTGGCGGCCGAGGCCTCGCACCTGGTCGCCGACCAGGTGAAACGCACAGGCCGCGGCCGCGCTGCCTTCGGCTCGCTGGTGCTGCGCTCGCTCAAGCAGGCCTACTACACGCCGCGCAACCTCGGCCACGCCGGGCTGGCCAGCCCGCGCTACTGCCACTTCACCTCCCCGATCCGGCGCTTTCCCGACGTCGCGGTGCACCGCGCCCTGCTCGCCGAGCTCGGGCTCGACGACGCGGGCCCGCGCGCCCACGAGCTGGAGGAGGAGGGGATCGAGAGCTCGGCCCGCGAGCGCGAGGCGATGATCATCGAGCGCGACGCCGACGACGTGTGCCGCGCCTTCCTGTTGGAGCGCGTCCTGTCGGAGCAGGAGCCGGGGGCGCGGTTCGAGGGCGAGGTGGTCGGCCTGATCGCCAGGGGCGCCTTCGTGCGCTTCGGCGAGGAGGGCTTTGAGGGCTTTCTGCCGGTTCGCCGGCTGCGCGGCTGGTGGGAGCTCAACGAGCTGGGAACGGGGCTGGAGGCCGAGGGCGGAGGGCGGTTACGCCTGGGCGATTCGGTCGCTGTCGAGGTCGACCGCGTCGAACCGCCGCGCGGGCGCGTAGATTTGACGTCCTCATGAGGAAGCTCATCCCACTCCTGGCCCTGCTGACCCTGCTCGCCGTGCCCGCCTCGGCCTCCGCCGCCAACGAGGTGGTCCGCTCCGGCGACGTCAAGGCCACGCTCAGCTACCACTGCCCCGATGGCACCTACAGCTGCCGGGAGATGCGCTTCCGAATCGCGCGCGGCAGCGGCAAGAGCAACGTCGTGCTCGACCAGCGCATCACGCTGGCGGGCAACCGGCCCTTCGGCCCGGGCCGACCCGGCGCAAACTCGGTGTACTTCGCGAACCTCGACTCCGACGCCGAGCCGGAGATCCTGGTCGACCTCTTCACGGGCGGCGCGCACTGCTGCCTGGTCACCTTCATCTACGACTTCAACGGCACGAGCTATAACCGCATCGGCCGCAACTGGGGCGACCCCGGCTACGTGCTCACCAACATCGACCGCCGCGACCGCCCCGAGTTCCGCTCGGGCGACAAGCGCTTCGCCTTCCTCTACACGTCGTTCGCCGAGACCCGCTTCCCGATTCAGATCTGGAACTACCGCGGCGGCCGGCTCAAGACGGTCACCCGTAAGTTCCGCAACACCGTCCGGCGCGACCGCGACTCGCACCTGCGCGCCTACCGGGCCATCCGCAGCGCAAAGGGCGACGTGCGCGGAGCACTCGCCGCCTACCAGGCCGACAACTATCTGCTGAGCCGCCGCACCGCCGCGCGCGGCTGGCGGATCCTGCGCCGGGTGGTGCGCCAGGGCAAGGTCAACCGCCCCCGCGAGGGCGCGAGCGGCCCCTACGGCCGCGCCTACCTGCGCTCGCTGCAGCGCAAGCTGCGGCAATTCCACTACGCGCGGTAGGCCTTGGCCAAGAAGGGCGGAAAGCGCAAGGCCGCTCCGGGGGACGTCGCAACCAACCGCCAGGCGGGCTACCGCTACAACCTGCTCGAGCGCACGGAGGCGGGCATCGAGCTGCAGGGCTCGGAGGTGAAGTCGTTGCGCGACGGCGGCGTGCAGCTGAAGGACTCCTACGCCGAGGTGCGCGACGGAGAGGTCTGGCTGCAGCGGATGTACATCGCTCCCTACAAGCCGGCCTCGCGCAACAACCACGACCCCGAGCGCCCGCGCAAGCTGCTCCTGCACCGCCGGGAGATCGAGCGGTTGATCGGCAAGACCGCGGAGCGCGGCCTGACCCTCGTGCCCACGCGGCTCTACTTCAAGGGCCCGAGGGCCAAGGTGGAGATCGCGCTCGCGCAGGGCAAGGACATGCGCGACAAGCGGCGCGACCTCAAGGCGCGCGACCAGCGCCGCGAGATCGACCGGGCCCTGGCGGAGCGCGGCCGTTGAGCAAGGGACCGCGCGGCGGAGATCGGCCGGCCAACGCCCGGCCTGAGCTCCGGCGCGAGGAGACCCTGCTCCCGCCCGGCCCGAAGCTGCCGCGCGTGGTGCAGACCGCCGCCTTCCTGATCGACCCCGTGCGCTGGGTCTCGGCCTGCAGGCGCCGCTACGGCGACGACGCCGTCACCTTCTCCACGCTGTTCGACCCCCGGTTCGTGATCGTCTTCGAGCCGGAGCTCATCAAGCTGCTGTTCCGCGGCCCGCCCGACCAGCTGCGGGCCGGCGAGGCGAACGCGGTCCTGGGGCCGATCCTGGGCGAGAACTCGGTGCTGCTGGCCGACGGTGACGAACACCTGCGCCAGCGCAAGCTGATGCTCCCGCCCTTCCACGGGCAGCGGATGCGTGCCTACGAGGGAGTCATCGAGGAGGCCACCGATCGTGTGATCGACCGCTGGCCTGCCGGCGAGCCGTTCGAGCTGCTGCCCTCGATGCAGGCGCTGACGCTCGAGGTGATCATGCGGGCGGTCTTCGGGGTCGAGGAGGCGGATCGCCGCGAGGACCTGGCCGGTCTGCTGCGCGACATGCTCCAGCCGGTTGCCCACCGCCTCGGGATCCTGGTCATGGCGCTGTCCGGCGGGCGGCGCGGAATGAGCCGGGCACAGCGCCGACTGGCCGAGCGGCGTGCGCTGGTGGACGAGGCGATCTACGCCGAGATCGCGCGCCGGCGTGAGGCCCCCGACCTCGACGAGCGCGAGGACATCCTCTCCATGCTCCTCGGTGCCCGCGACGAGGAGGGGCGGCCGATGAGCGACGCCGAGCTGCGCGACGAGCTCGTCACCCTGCTCGTCGCCGGCCACGAGACCACGGCCACCGGCCTGGCGTGGACCTTCGAGCTTGTGCTGCGCCACCCCGAGGTGCGCAGACGGCTGGAGGAGGACGGGGAAGGCGAGTACCTGGACGCGGTGGTCAAGGAGGCGTTGCGCGCCCGGCCGGTGATCTCCGGCATCGGCCGCAAGGTGCGCGGCCGGCCGTTCGAGCTCGGCCGCTGGACCGTCCCGCCGGGCATTGAGATCAACCCCTCGATCGCCGGGGTGCACCGGCGCGCGGACCGCTATCCGAGCCCGGAGAGCTTTCGCCCCGAGCGCTTCCTGGGCGACGAGAGCCCCGACGGCTTCAGCTGGATCCCCTTCGGCGGCGGCACCCGCCGCTGCCTGGGCGCCAGCTTCGCCCTGTTCGAGATGAAGACCGTGGTGAGCCGGGTGCTGGAGCGGACCTCGCTAGAGCCCGTCGGGCGGCCCGACACGGGGGTCCGGCGCGGCATCACGTTCGTGCCGCGCAACGGTGTGAGGGTGCGTCAGACCTCGGAGAGGCTGCGCTCGAGGAAGGTGGCGTCCATGCCCGCCACCAGCAGCACGGCCAGTCCCAAGTAGACCGCAGCGATGGCCGCGCGGGTGCGCGGCTTGACCCGGTGGTACTCCCGGGCCTCCGGGCTCTTGCGCTGCTTGAAGCGCCGGTAGGTCTCGAAGCCCCCGATCAGCAGGATCACGATCAGGATCGGGTTGGGGAACACGAAGGCCAGCGCCACCAGCCCGGCGAAGCCGACCAGCCACATCCAGGTGGACAGCGCGGCCACGGCGCGGCCCCCGTCGAGCGGGGGGACGGGCAGCAGGTTGAACAGGTTGAGGAAGAAGCCGGTGAAGGCCAGAGCCTGGAAGAGATCGTTGCCCGTGGCCAGCCACAAGCCAACCGGGACCAGGCAGCCGAGGGTGCCCAGCACCGGTCCCGCGAGGCCCACGCGCGCCTCGGCCGCGGCGTCCTTGGGCAGCGCCTTCATACCCACGACGGCTCCGAGGAAGGGGATGAACAGGGGGGCGCTGGCCTTGATGCCCTCGCGGCGCAGCTGCAGGACGTGGCCGAGCTCGTGCACTAACAGCAGCAGCACGAACCCGACGGCAAAGCGCCAGCCCCAGATCAGCGCGTAGGCCCCGATCGACACCAGCATCGACGCCGAGGTGGTGAGCAGCTTGAGCTTGGGCAGCAGCAAGAGCACCGTCTTGCCCTTGGCGACCAGGAACAGCAGGGCCGCCCCGACCGGGCCCAGGAAGCGGCGCCGGCGTTCCTTGGGATCGGGCCCGGGCGCCGGCTGGAGCGCGCCCGGTGGAGCGGGGTAGGTTCCGGGCTCGATACTCACATCAAGTGAGTCTAGGAAGCTAGACTTAGGGTCAGATAAGGGGGCGATCCAGATTCGACGTGGAATCGTCGTCCCGATGTAGCGAGCCGAGGACTCCGGGTTGGCCTCGTAAAAAAGTCCCGGAAACAAACCAAGTGCGGACTCCGATCATGAGTTCGCCCTCGCCGCTTAACAGCGTGTGAGGGAGTCGCGCCGGGACAGCCCGCGGCCCGGTCAGCGGCTTCAATCAGCGGGCTCACCTCCGGACAGGACCCTCGGTCCGGGGGGACACCTACAGGAGGGTATGGCGCCGGCAACGTGTCCCGCGGATCGACCGAGCCGGAGCGCCGAGATCAGACTCCGACGGGAACGCTCGTAGCAAGCATCGGGGTGCAGTTCCGCGGACGCCGGGGCAGAGCCGGCCGCCTCCACTCAGTCTTCAGCGCGTAGTCGCTCCTGTGCCGCGGCGATCATCTGACGCCGCTTCGAGGTGCTTGCCGAGCGCACCCGGACGCCGCTGCCGCCCTTCTGGCACATCACGCCAGCGCTGAAGTCCTGCGGCGAGTTGGTGGAGTTGCCCACGGCGATCTCCCAGCCGCGCTTGGAGATGGTTCGGATCGAGTAGACGAGCTCGGTCGCCCCCAGGAGCTCCTGTCCGGCCACGGGCGCGTAGCCGCGCGGGCAACCCGCCTTGGCGAGCTCCACCTGGCTGGGGGCGACCGTGACCTCCGCACCCAGCCGGTCGATGGTCTTGACGGTCGGCCCCCGACGGGCGCTCTCGGCCAGCGGCGAGAGCGCGACCACGGCAAGGCCGCCGACGACGGCAGACAGAACGATCTTCTTCATGGGGTCCCCCCTCTAAGGCTCCAGGACGACTTTGCCGGTAGCACCGCGGCCGTCGATCAGCTGCAGCGCCTGCGAGGCGTCCTCCAGTGCAAAGCGTGCGCCGACGATAGGCCGAATGTGGCCCTCGCGCGAGAGTTGGTCAAGCTCGGCGCCCAGATCGCGGGTCACCTGCGGCTTGCCCATGACGTAGGCCCCCCACCCGGCGCCGACCACGTCGACGTTGTTGAGCAGCAGCCGGTTGACCTTGACCTCGGGGATCGACCCGCCGGTGAAGCCCACCACCACCAGGCGCCCGCCCTCGCCCAGCGAGCGCAGGCTGTCGGTGAAGCGGTCACCGCCGACGGGGTCGAGCACCACGTCCACGCCGCCGCCGCCGGAGAGCTCCTTGACCTCGTCCTTCCATGCGCCGTCGCTGCGCACCACCTCGTCCCCCCCGGCCTGGCGGGCCACCTGCTCCTTCTCGTCGCTGGAGACCACCGCAATGGTCCGCGCGCCCAGCCCGTTGGCCACCTGGATGGAGGCCGTGCCGACCCCACCCGCTCCGCCATGGACCAGGACCGTCTCGCCCTCGGACAGCCGACCACGCAGCTTCAACGCGAAGAGTGCCGTGTGGTAGTTGAGGATCAGCCCCGCGCCCTGGGCGGCGTCGAGACCCTCCGGCAGCCGGAAGGTGAAGTGGGGCGGGGCGGCGGCCAGCTCGGCGAATCCGCCCAGCATGCAGAAGGCGGCCACGCGGTCGCCGGGCTCGACGCCGGCGCCGTCGCTTGCCTCGCGCACCGTGCCGGCCACCTCGGAGCCGGGTACGAAGGGGAGCTCGGGCTTGACCTGGTACTCGCCGCGCGTCTGCAGGACCTCGGGAAACGAGACCCCGGCCGCCTCGACCTCGACCACGACGCCCTGGTCGGGCGTCATGAAGTGCGAGAGCACGGGATCCGGGAGGTCATCGGTCAGCGTCAGCGCCGACTCCGGCCCAGACAGCTCGGTGATCTGCACCGCTCTCACAGGGCCGTCAGCCTCCCAGCTCCGCGCGCAGCGCGTCGACCGCCCGCTTGAGGTCGGACACCTGGCGCTCGATCTCCTCCACCCGGTCGTCGAGCGCGGGCGAACCGAGGTGGGGCGGCGAGCCGTGGGCGGCGCGGGGGGCCTCGTCGGATTCCTCGGCGCCGAGGCGGTGCCGGTAGCGCTGCTCCTTCTGGCCCGGGCGCCGCTCGAGCGCGCCCACCAGCTCGCGCTCGGCCAGCCGGTCGAGGATGCCCTGAACCTCGTCCAGGCCGGCGAACGGATGCAGCCGCTCGGCGCGGCCCTTGAGCTCGCCGGGCGTCTGGGGGCCTCGGAGCATCAGCACCCCCAGGACCGCAGTCTCATCGCGGCCCAGCCCCAGCGCCTCGTCGAAGGTCTGGCGGTACTTGGCGGCGCGGCTGCCCTGGCCGCTGGTAAAGCGCGCCCAGCCCCGCTTGCCCAGCGCCTGGGCGGCGTCCTTGACCGCGAGCTCGTCGAGCTCGAGGACGGGGTCCCGGTTGGTGGACTGGTTCGCTGCGGCGCGCAAGGCGTTGATGCTGAGCGGATAGGCGTCTGGCGTCGTCCGCTGCTTCTCGATCAGGCAGCCGAGCACCCGCAGCTCCTCCTGGCTGGCCTCGCGCACGATCGGCGAGTCTACGGCGGTGCCCAACTGGTTGGTGGACGGCATGAACGTGATCGGCTCGCGCCCCGACGGGTGGTGGCGCGACCGCCGGGGCGCCCAGCGGCGGCTGGTCGCCGAGCTCGAGGCGCTCGGCGAGCCGGTGACGGTCGTGTTCGACGGCAGGCCTCACGCGATCGAGGCGGGGAGGGTGGAGATCGCATTCGCCGCGGTGGCCGATGATCTGATCGCTGCACGGGCAGGGGAGGGGGTCACGGTGGTGACCTCAGACTCGGGGCTCGCGGCGCGTGCCCGCTCGGCGGGAGCCTCCGTGGAGGGCGCCGGGGCGTTTCGGCACCGGTTGGACGAGGCACTGGAGCGCTAGTGGACGAGCCCAACGACGCGACCCCGTTCCTGCCCGAGCGCCGCTCGCTGAAGGCCCTGCGCGAGGCCGCGGCGCACTGCCGCGGCTGCCACCTGCACCGCCACGCGACCCAGACGGTGTTCGGCGAGGGAAGGGCCGGTGCGCGGCTCATGTTCGTGGGAGAGATGGCGGGGGATCGCGAGGACATCGAGGGCCGGCCCTTCGTGGGGCCGGCCGGGCGCGAGCTGGTGGCGGCGCTCGGGGAGGTGGGCATCGACCGCCGGGAGGCCTACGTGACCAACGTCGTCAAGCACTTCTCGTTCAAGGAGCGCGGGCGCCGGCGCATCCACCAGACGCCGAAGCGCTTCGAGATAGAGGCCTGCAAGCCGTGGCTGGAGGGGGAGCTCCGCGTGGTGGGTCCCGAGGTGCTCGTGACCCTCGGCGCCACCGCAGGCAAGGCCCTCTTCGGCAGCGGCTTCCGGGTCACCCAGGAGCGCGGCCGCCCGGTCGAGTCCGATCTGGCGCCCCTGGTCACGGCCACGATCCACCCCTCCGCGATCCTGCGCCAGCAGACCGACGAGGAACGATTGGCCGAGCGACACGCGTTCACCGAGGATTTGCGGGTGGTGGCCGAGAAGTTGGGCTAGCGCCGGCAGGAGGCGCCGGCGCAACGGCGCAGCCGCCGCAGCTTGCGCGCGAGCCTGCGCTGAACGCTGCGGTAGCGGCGGGTGTCGTGCACGCTGCGCTGCTCGAAGCGGTCGAAGCGCAGGTCGTAGAGCTCCCGCCGGCCGCTGGAGTACTGCACGTACTTGTAACGCTGCGTCCTGATAGCCGTGTAGCGGGGGTTGCTGAGCCCCGCGTTCGGGCCGTTCTGCAGCAGGATGTCGCGGCGCCCGAAGCGCGACGGGCGGCGCGCCAACGGCCGCAGCGATACGCCGTCGAGCCTACGACGCGGCCTTGCGCCGGCCACGTCGCCGATCGTGGCGGCCAGGTCCACGTTGGCGGTCAGCTGGCCGGTCCGCTTGCCGCGCGGCAGGCCCGGTCCGCGTATGAGGGCCGGCACACGCACGGACGGCTCATACGGCTTGATCTTCCCGCGCGGTACCCGGTGCTCTCCCTGGAAGAAGCCGTTGTCGGCGGTGAAGACAAACACGGTGTTGTCGAGCTCGCCGCGTGCGCGCAGCGCCTCGACCATGACCGCGACGCCCTCGTCAACCGCCAGCAGCGACTCGCGGCGGCACTGGTAGTCGGTGCGAATCCGCGCGATGTCGGCCGCCGTGAAACGGTGCAGGCGCCTGATGTACGGGGGCTTGTCCCGCACCAGGCGCTCGTTGAAGTTCGGCGGGCGCGGCAGGCGGGCGTTCGCGTAGCGGCCGCGGTGACGGTCAGCGGGCTTGGCCGAGCCTCGGCAGCGTCCTCCGCGCGGGTTGGGCCCCCCCGAGTGCGGAGCTAGGTAGGCCACGGAGAGGAAGAAGGGCTGTGCCGAGGGAGCGCGGCGGTTGATGTAGTCGATCGCCTTGCCCGTGTAGAGGTCGCCTTGGTAGGCCGCGGGCCCCAACTGGGCCCCGGGGCACGCGCGCTGCACGACGCGGGTCCGGTTCCCGTAGGCGCGCAGGGTCCCGTTTTCGTTGAGGCAGTAATTGCGGAAGTTGTAGGTGGTGGGATCCACCGACCCGTACCACTCCTGCCAGCCGGCCGGCACCTCGCGCGGGTTGCGCGTGCCGTAGCCGTTGGGGTACTTGCCGACATGCGCGGTCGCGTAGCCCGCTTCGCGCAGCCACACCGGCAGCGTGTTGGAAGCGTCGAGTTTGTAATAACCGCCCTGGGGTGGCGAGTTACCGCGCACGCCGTGGTTCTGTGGGTACTGGCCCGTCAGGTAGGTGCTGCGAGAGGGGCAGCAGAGCGGGAAGGTGGCGAAGTTGCGGGTGAACGTCGTGCCCTGCCGCCCGATCAGGCGGCGCACCCGCGAGAGGGCCCGCATCTGCTCCTCGGTCTGGTCGTCGGTCATCACCACGACCACGTTGGGCTTGGCGTTCGACCGCGCCGGCGCCGGGTCCTCCGAGGCGGTCAGCACCAGGACCGCCGACGACGCGAGCGCGACCGTGATCGTCAGCGGGAGCGCGAGGCGTCCCATCGCACCAGGAACACGCCCTGGCCGTGGGAAGTTGCGGGCGCGCGCTAGCGCGGACGGCCGATGACCGAGGCGGCGCCAACGAGGTCCGCCTCGACCCCCATCGCGTCGAGCGCCTCGACGTCGTACTCCACCAGCGCCCGGCGCTCCTCGACGGTCAGGTCGTAGCCGGTGAGTATCGCCGGAGCCTGCGCCAGCTGATGGGCGAAGGTGGGCCGGTCGCGAGCGGCGAGGAGGACGGCTCTCACCTGGTCGAGCGACATCGGCGGCGATCCTAGACGTGAAACCGGGAGGGTCGCCGGGGGTATTGTTGACCTATGGTCGATAAGAGCGACGCACCCCGTGAGAAGCGCTTTCTCCTGGCCCGCGGCGAGGCGCACGCCCTCGAAAGGATCGCGCGGCGCCTGCCCGCGCGCGTTATGCCCGACCACCTCACCGCGCTCGGCGTGGTGGCGGCCATCGCCATCGCCGTGGCCTACGTGCTCTCCAACGAGAGCCCGCTCTGGCTGTGGGCGGCGAGCGCGCTACTCGTGGTCCACTGGCTGGGCGACTCGCTGGACGGCACCCTCGCGCGCGTCCGCGGTACGCAACGCCCCAAGTACGGCTATTACCTCGACCATCTCGTCGACGCCATCGCCACGGCGGTGATCGGCATCGGCCTGGGCCTCTCGCCGCACATGCTGCTGGCCACCGGCCTGGTGATCGTCGTGGTCTACCTGGTGCTGTCGATCAACACCTACCTCGAGACCTACGCCTTCGGCGTGTTCAGCCTCGGTTACGGGCGCGTCGGCCCCACCGAGGCGCGGCTCGCCCTGATCGGCCTCAACACCGTGATGGCGCTGGGCGCCGGGCTCTCCTTCGACCTCTTCGGGGTCGGCATCACTGCGCTCGATGTGGTTGGCCTGGGCCTCTCGGCGCTCGCGTTGTTGGTCCTCGGCGCCAGGGCGCGCCGCAACCTGCGCGTGCTGGCCGAGCGCGAGCCGGCGGGCGTGGCCGCCTAGGCGTCGACGGCCCGCACCGAGGCGAGCAGCAGCTCGCTGAAGGTGGGGAACTGCATCATCGAGTCGCGCAGCGTGTCCAGCGGCACGCCGGCCTTGACCGCCAGCACCGCGGTGTGGATCCACTCGCTGGCCAGCGGGGCCACGGCCCAAGCGCCGACGAGCACGCCCCGCTCGCGGTCGGCCACGACGCCGGCGCGGCCCTTGATGCCCTTGCCGAAGGTCTCCGCCCGGTCGGCCTTGGAGATGTCCACCGCGGCGGTGGCGACATCGATGCCCTGCTCGCGAGCCTGCTCGGCGCTCAGGCCGACCGCGGCGACCTCCGGGTCGGAGAAGACGACCCGTGGCACCGCGCTGTAGTCGGTCTCGTGGCCGCGGCCCAGGATGCACTCCGAGGCCACCCAGCCCTGGTAGGCGGCCACGTGCGTGAAGGGTGAGATGCCGGTCACGTCGCCCACCGCGTAGACGTTCTCGGCCGCCTGGCAGAAGGAGTCGATCTCGATGCCCGTCTCCCCGGGCTCGATGCCGACGGTCTCAAGGCCGAGGCCCTCCACCCGCGGCGTGCGGCCGATGGCCACCAGCAGCCGCTCAGCAGACAGCTCGTCGGAGTCCACGGTTACCTTCACGCCGTCGCCGTCGGGCATGACCGCCTCGGCCTGCTGCCCCACGCGCACGTCGATGCCCTCGTCGGTCAGCAGCTCGGCGATCAGCTCGGAGACTTCGGGCTCCTCGCGTGAGAGCAGGCGGTCCGAACCCTCTACGAGAGTGACCTGCGAGCCGAAGCGCGACAGCATCTGGGCGAACTCGAGGCCAACCGGGCCGCCGCCGAGGACGACGGTGCTCGAGGGGACCTCCCTCATCGCGCTGGCCTCGCGGTTGGTCCAGTAGTCGACCCGGTCGAGGCCGTCGATGGGCGGGACGGCGGCCCGTGTGCCGGTGGCGATCACGATGTCGCCCGCCTCGAGCTCGCGGCCGCCCGCGTGCACGCGTCCCGGACCGCTAATCCTGCCGTAGTCCTTGATCACCTCGACGCCCATGTCCGCGTAGGACTTCACCTTGGTGGCGTCGTCGAGGTCGCTGATGAGGTAGTCGCGGTACTCGCGCACCTGCGCCCAGCGCGGGGCAGGCGCCTCCGTGCCGGGCACCCTGCGCGCCTCCTCGCGGACCTCGACAGGCCGCAGCAGGCCCTTGGTGGGGATGCAGGCCCAGAACGGGCACTCTCCGCCCACCAGCTCACCTTCGAGCATCGCGACGCTCAGGCCCTCGCCGACGAGCTTGCCGGCGGCGTTGCGCCCGCCCGGGCCCGCGCCCAGGACCACGACGTCGTACCGCTCGCTCACGCGGCGTCTTCGAGCGCTTGGACTTCCTCGTCGGTGAGGTCGATCTCGGCGGCCGCCAGGTTGTCCTCGAGGTGCTCCACCGACGAGGTGCCCGGGATGGGCAGCATGACCTCCGAGCGCGCCAGCAGCCACGCCAGCGCGATCTGGGCCGGGCTGGCGCCGTGGCGCTCGGCGATCTCCTCCAGAGGGCTGCCCTCGCGCAGCAGGTTGCCGGAGCCCAGGGGGAACCAGGGGATGAAGCCGATGCCGCGCCGCTCGCAGGCCTCCAGCACGTCCTCGGCGGCCCGGTCCTCCAGGTTGAAGCGGTTCTGGACCGAGACGATCGGCGTGATGCCCTCGGCGTGCTCCAGCTGCTCGACGGACACCTCCGACAGGCCGATGTGGGCGATCTTGCCCTCGTCGCGCAGCTCGGCGAGCGCACCCAGCTGGTCGCCGGCGGGCACCTGGTCGTCGATCCTGTGCAGCTGCAGCAGCTCGATGCGGTCGAGCTTCAGGCGGCGCAGGCTGCCCTCGACGGCCTCGCGGAGGTGGTCGGGGTGGCCGTGCGTGCGCCACCGGCCGGGGCCGTCGCGGACGAAGCCGGCCTTGGTGGCGATCAGCAGGTCGTCGGGGTAGGGGTGGAGCGCCTCGGCGATCAGCTCCTCGGAGACGTTGGGCCCGTAGGAGTCGGCGGTGTCGATCAGGTTGACGCCGCGCTCGACGGCACGGCGCAGGACGGCCAGCGACTCGTTGCGGTCCTCCGGCTCACCCCAGACGCCGTCGCCGGTGATGCGCATTGCCCCGAAGCCGAGGCGGCGCACGGTGTGGTCCCCGAGTCGGAAGGTCCCGGGTGAAGAGTCGGTCAGCTGTTGGGGCATCCCGACCCTTCTGCCCGGAAGGACGGGCTGTCAGTCGCTGCCGCTAGGCGGCTTGGCGCAGGGCCGCAAGGTCCTCGTCGCGCGACAGGCGCTTGAGGGCGCGGTCCTCGAGCTGGCGCACCCGCTCGGTCGAGAGGCCGAGCTGCTTGCCGGTCTCGCGCAGGGCCGCCGGCTCGGAGCCGCTCAAGCCGAAGCGCAGCCGCAGCACGTCGCGCTCGGCGTCGGGCAGCTGCTCCACAGCCTGATGCACAGCCTCGCCGGCCAGGTTCTCGCCGACCTCCTCGGCGGGACCGGGCTCCGACCCGGCGATCAGGTCGCCCAGGGCGGTCTCCTCGGACTCGCCGACCTTCTGGTCGAGCGAGGAGGGGGTCTGGTCGGCACGGCGGATGTCCATGACCTCGTCGATCGGCAGCTCGACGCGCTCGGAGATCTCGGCGTCGGTGGGCTCGCGACCCAACTCGACGGCCAGCTTGCGCTCGGCGTCCGCGATCTTGCGGGCACGGGCCACGATGTGGACGGGCAGGCGCACGGTGCGGCCGGAATTGGCCAGGCCGCGGCCGATCGCCTGACGGATCCACAGGGTGCCGTAGGTGGAGAACTTGAAGCCCTTGCGCCAGTCGAACTTCTCGACCGCGCGGATCAGGCCCAGCATGCCCTCCTGGATCAGGTCCCCGAGGGCCAGGCCCTGGCCCTGGTACTTGCGGGCGACCGAGATCACCAGGCGCAGGTTCGCGTTGATCATGCGGTCCTTGGCCGCCAGATCGCCCTTCTCGATGCGCTTGGCGAGCTCGATCTCCTCCTCTGCGGTGAGCAGGGGGTGACGCCGCGCTTCGTTGAAGAAGAGCTGGAGGGAGTCGGTGGTGACTTCAGGGACTAGATTGCGATCGTTCGACACTTATCGAAATATTAGCAGACGGGGACAATTGGGGCGAGGCTTTGCAATCAGCCTCTCTCCCAAGAGATACGACGAATAACCCGGAAAAAAGGGTCAGCGGCAGCTGAGAACGGAGTCGAGCAGCTCCGGAAAGCGCTCGTCGAACTCCTCGCGCCGCAGCGAGATCAACCTAAGGGTGCCATCTGGACGCGTTTCGGTCAAGCCCGCCTGCCGCAAAACCTTCAAGTGATGCGAGAGGGTCGATTTCGAGATCGATACCCCGAATGAGCCACAGGGGCACTCGCCGTCCCTGGCCAGGGCCCGGATGATCTCCAGCCGTACGGGGTCGCTGAGGGCGTGGAGCACGTCCGCAAGCTCCACCTCTCCCAGCGCGGGATGGGTAACGGTCCTCACCTCGTTCGACCTCCGTCGAAGGACTCTAGCGGCGGGATGATCATGCCTCGAGCCGGCTCTCCTCGAGATCGAGGTCGCGCTCGACCCGGCGCATGACCTCGTCGGTGATCCGGCCCTCGTTGCGCAGCTTTCGCAGGGTCTGGCGTTCTGCTCCGATCACCTCGCGCACCAGCCGCTGGTAGGCGGCCGAGCGCTCGTCGTAATCGGCGCCGTCGCCGTCCGCCTGGGCGCTGAAGCGCCGGTGGCGCCACTCGTACAGCCCCCGCAGGCGCACGGCGGTGTCGGCGTTGACCCATTTCTCTCCCGACAGCTCCTCCACGCGCTCGCGGGCCCGCAGCGCGGTCTGGACCCGGGCGTGCAGCTCCTCCTCGGAGTCCAGGCCGTCATCCTCGAGTCCGAGCGCCCGCACCACCCCGGGCAGGGTGAGCCCCTGCAGGACAAGGGTCGCGACGATCACCGCATAGGT
This sequence comes from Thermoleophilaceae bacterium, assembly GCA_035296565.1. Classification (GTDB taxonomy): domain Bacteria; phylum Actinomycetota; class Thermoleophilia; order Solirubrobacterales; family Thermoleophilaceae; genus JACCZR01. The sequence continues at coordinate 7,507 of DATHAQ010000047.1, read as the reverse complement.
CAGGAAGATGACGAGGTCCCGGTCGGGGAACGGACCCCCCCCGTCCACGGTCAGGGGGATGGCGAGGGCGGCGGCCAGCGACACCCCGCCGCGCATTCCCGACCAGGAGATGGCCGCGGTCTGGCGCCAGGATGGAGTCTGCGAGCGCTCCGCGATGCGGGGCATTACGGCCCGCGGTACGTAGGTGAAGGCGAACACCCACAGCACGCGGACGACGATCACCGCCATGCCCACCAGGGCCGTGTAGCCGGCCAGCTCGCCGGTGCTGCGCTCGTCGAGCCCGTCGAGCACCCCCGGGAGCTGCAGGCCGATGAGCACGAACAGGAAGGCGTTGAGCAGGAACTGGATGATCTCCCACACCGCATACCCCTGCATCCGCACGGTCGGGGTGGTCAGGCGCGAGGTCTGCGAGCCCATGTAGACGCCGACGGTCACCGCGGCGATCACCCCAGAGAAGCCCAGTTCCTCGGCGGGCAGGTACGCGGCGTAGCCGGTCAGCAGCGCGATAGTGATCTCCGTGGGCGGATCGTCGAGGCGCGCGCGCACCCAGGCGATCGCGTGGCCCACGCCGAGGCCGATGGCCAGGCCGCCGACGCCGGTGAGCAGGAACTTCGGGCCGGCCTCGGCCAGCGAGAAGCTGCCGCTGACCACGGCGGCCACGGCGAAGCGGTAGAGCACGAGGGCGGTCCAGTCGTTGGTCAGGCTCTCGCCCTCGATCACGGTGATCACGCGCCGGGGGACGCCCAGCCGGCGCACGATCGTGACTGGGGCCACCGCGTCGGTGGGCGCGACCACCGCGCCGAGCGTGAAGGCCACCGCCCAGCTCAGCCCGATCGCGTGGTGTGCGATGACGGCGACGGCGCCCATCGTCGCCAGCACGAGGCCGAAGGCCAGCAGGCCGATCGGCGCGGCGTTGCGCCGCAGCTCGTGCAGATTGGCGAAGAAGGCCGCCGAGTAGAGCAGGGGCGGCAGGAAGATGAGCAGCACGAGATCGGGGTCCAGCGAGACCTCGGGAACCCCCGGCGCGAAGCCGAGCGCCGAGCCACCCAGCACCAGCAGGATCGGGTACGGCACTCGGATCCAGCGAGCGACCACGGCCAGCACCGCGACGGCGAGGAGCAGCCCGAAGAGGATCAGCTCGGTATGCGACTCCACAGGACGAAGCTAGAACCGCCGGTCTCGGGCGGTTTGGTTGCGCACACAACGGGTATGCTTACGTTACGTAAGTACCCGAAGTTCGGAAGACCGAAGGAGTTGTGATGACCGAAGGACTGCTGGTGCTCCACGCGTTCGTGGGCGTTCTGTTCGCCGCACACGGCGCTCAGAAGCTGTTCGGCGCGTTCGGCGGGCCGGGCATCGAGGGCGTGACGGGCTTCATGGGCTCCCTCGGCTTGGAGCCGGCTCGCTTCCATGGCCTGGCGTCAGGGTCGATCGAGTTCGTCGGGGGTGTGTTGCTTGCCCTCGGGCTGTTGACCCCGGTGGCCGCGGCCGGTCTGATCGCCGTGATGGTCACGGCCATGCTCACCGTCCACCTGGCAAACGGGTTTTCAACACGGACGGCGGCGTCGAGTTCAACCTCACGCTGATCGCGGCGCTGTTCGCGCTGTCGGCGGTGGGGCCGGGTGCGGCCTCGCTCGACAACGCGCTCGGGCTCGACCTTGCCGGGTCCGGCTGGGCGCTGGCTGCGCTGGCCGTCGGCGTGGCAGGCGGAGCAGGCGTGGTGGCCGGCGGGCGGGTCCTGGGCAGGCGCGGAGGCTCCGCGCACCCGCAGGCCGCCTAGCCCGGTTTTCCAGCCGCGGAGGCACGGGCACAGAGATCGCCCGTGCCTCGCGCTGGGTTGAAGTCACCCGGCGCTGTGGTGCCCTCCCTGCGGAGAAATTCGTCAGCCGGCTGAGCAATTTTTCACAGGGGAGCCGTGCCTCACGACGCCGGCCGGCCGCTAGCCGCGGAGGGCCCGGGCGAGGACGTCGCGCAGGCTGCGCTGGTCGTCCTCGGAGAGCGCTGCGATGGGGGGAGGAGGCTCGTTCATGCGCTCGGCAATCTCCTGGCGCACCCGCTGGCCCTCCTCGGTCACGGCGATCATCTTCACGCGCCGGTCCTCCGAGGAGGGGCGGCGCTCGATGAGCCCGCGCCCCTCCAGCCGGTCGACGATGCCGGTCACGTTCGAGGCGTCGCAGTGCAGCAGCTGGGCGAGGGAGCTCATCGGGAGCTCGCGGTCGGGCTCGAGGTTCTTGAGGGCGAGCATCTGCATCGGCGCGAGGTCGAACTCGGCGGCGACGCCCCATACCCGAGGCCGGTAGTGGCTGAAGAAGAGCTCCAGCACCATCCCCCAGGCCTCCCGGTCGGGCGGAGTGCTCATGCGCCAATGATATTCGCAAACTTCGATAGTTGCAAACATCAAGCAGTTTGCTACGGTGCCGGGCCATGCCGGCAGCGATAGAGGTCCGCGACCTGGTCAAGGTCTTCAAGAAGGGTCCGCGTGCGGTCGACGGGATCGACCTTCGCGTGGAGGAGGGCGAGATCTACGGCTTCCTCGGCCCCAACGGGGCGGGCAAGTCGACGACGGTCCACGTGCTCACCACGCTCATCCCGCCGACCGAGGGCAAGGCGCTGGTGGCCGGCTACGACGTGGCCACCCAGGGGGCGGACGTTCGCGAGCACATCGGCGCGGCGCTGCAGGAGGCCGCGCTCGACCCGTTCCTCACCGCCCGCGAGCACATGCGCCTCCAGACCGCCCTGCAGGGCCTGCCGCGCGACGAGCGCCGCCGCCGCGGGGACGAGCTGATCGAGCGCGTCGGCCTCTCCGAGGCGGCCGACCGCAAGGTGGGCGGCTACTCCGGCGGCATGAAGCGGCGGCTGGACCTGGCCCTCGCGCTGGTCCACGGCCCCCGGATCCTGTTCCTGGACGAGCCCACCACCGGGCTCGACCCGCAGAGCCGCAGCGCCATGTGGGACGAGGTCGAACGGCTGGCCTCCGGGGAGGGCGTGACGGTCTTCCTGACCACGCAGTACCTCGAGGAGGCCGACCGCCTGGCCGACCGGGTGGGGATCATCGACGGCGGCCGGATCGTCGCCGAGGGGACGCCCGCGGCGCTGAAGGCCGAGATCGGACAGCCCAGCGTCGAGGCCGTCGCCGCCGACCCGAGCGACCGCGGCCGGCTGGCCGGAGTCCTTGCTCGCTTCGGCCACGACGGTGACTGCCCGCAGAGCACGCCTGAGGCCGTGGCGGTGCGGCTCGCAGGCGGCGAGGGCAACCTGGCCGACGTCGTGCGCGCGCTCGACTCCGAGGGCGTGGCGGTGGAGCACCTCCAGCTGCACGCGCCGTCGCTGGACGACGTCTTCCTCGCCAAGACGGGGCACTCGCTCGAGGGCGAGGGCGAGGAGGGCGACCAGGCTGCAGCGCACGCGCCCCAGCCGGCGTGAGCGGCTCCCTCGCCCTCCAGGTCGGGGCGCTCGCGCGCCGCTCCGTATTCCGCACGCTGCGCCAGCCCGCACAGGTCGTGCCCTCGCTGATCTTCCCGATGATCCTCGTGGCCATCAACTCTGCGGGGCTGGGCAAGGTCACCGAGATCCCGGGGTTCCCGACCGACTCCTTCCTGACCTTCGCCCTGGCGATCCCCTTCATCCAGGCCGGGATCTTCTCGGTGTCCAACGGGGGCAGCGATCTCGCGCGCGACATCGAGACCGGGTTCCTGGACCGCTTGGCGCTCACGCCCATGAGCGGGGTGAGCCTGGTGACCGGTCAGCTGGCTGGCGTGCTCGTGCTCGGTGTTGCCCAGGGGGCGATCTACCTCGTCGTCGGACTGGCTGCCGGGGCCCACTTCGAGGCCGGCCTCGCCGGCGTCCCGGTGCTGCTGGCGCTGGCGCTGTGCATCTCGTTCGCCTTCGGCTGCATCGGCATCTTCGCGGCGCTGCGGCTGGGCACCGGCGAGGCGGTGCAGGGCCTGTTTCCGGTGCTGTTCGTCTTCCTCTTCCTGTCCTCGATGAACCTGCCCCGGAACCTGATCGAGCAGGACTGGTTTCAGACCGTGGCGACCTACAACCCCGTCTCCTACCTGATCGAGGGTGTCCGCTCGCTCTTCATCCAGGGCTTCGACGGCGAGGCGCTGGCGCTCGGCTTCGGCTTCTCGATCGCCATCGGCCTGGCCTTCCTGGCGGCCGCCAGCGCCAGCCTGCGCACGAGGTTGACCCGCACATGAGCGTCGGGCGCTACCGCTCCGTCGCGCTGGTGGTGGCCTGGCGCAACCTGCACAACTTCTTCGGCAACCCCGCGCTGCTGATCCCCTCGATCATGTTCCCGCTGTTCTTCTTCGTGGCGTTCGCGGGCGGGCTCTCGCGCGTGGAGGACCTTCCCAACTTCGACTTCGGCTCGGGCTACACGGCCTTCCAGTTCTCGTTCGTGCTGATGCAGGCGTCGGCCTTCGGGGGCGTGTTCACGGGCTTCGGGATCGCGCGCGACTTCGAGTCCGGCTTCGGGCGGCGCATGATGCTGGCCGCTCCCCGGCGCAGTGCCCTGCTGACGGGCTACGCGCTCTCCGCGCTCGTGCGCGCGCTGTTCATCCAGGTGCTCCTGTTCGGCATCGCGCTGGCGGCGGGCATGAACGTCGACGGCGGCGCGCCGCAGCTGATCGGGATGTCGGCGCTCGGGTTGCTGGTCAACGTGACCGCCCTGATGTGGGCAGCCGGCATCGCCCTGCGCTTCCGCTCGATCCAGGCCGGCCCGCTGATGCAGATCCCCGTCTTCCTCGCCCTGTTCCTGGCGCCGGTCTACGTCCCGCTCGACCTGCTGGAGGGCTGGGTGCACGCGGTGGCCACCTTCAACCCGTTCACGCTGATCCTCGAGTCGTTGCGGGGGCTGGTCTCCGACGAGCCCTTCCACACCGGCGCGGCCTTCCTGGCGGCCCTTGCGCTCGGGGCGGTGTTCCTGGCCTGGGCGCTGCGCGGGCTGCGCGCGGCGGAGGCCGCCGGGGGTTAGGGTTGCCGCCAATGGGCGAGGTGATCCAAGGCGACGGCTGGGCCGTGGCGAACATCGAGGACCTGGGCGACGGCGGGCCCGGCTTTCGCAAGGTACGCAAGGAGCTGGGCGTGACGGCCTTCGGCGTTAACGGGCTCGAGTTCCCGCCTCATTTCGAGGCCGGGAGGCACTTCCACGACGAGCAGGAGGAGCTCTACTTCGTCCACCGCGGACGGGTGGAGATCGAGTTCGGCGACGGCAGCACGCAGGAGCTCGGCCCGGGCGGGCTCGCCCGTGTGGACGCCTCCACCGTTCGCCGGTTGCGCAACCCCGGCGACGAGCCTGCGCTGCTGCTGATCACTGGCGGCAAGGGCGGCTACGTGGGCCGCGACGGGCGCCTGCCCGAGGGCGAAGAAAGCCCCCAGGGCGGTGCGCCCGGCTCGTAGCGCCGTCTTGGCGCCGTGAAGCCGGCGCACGTCGGCTGCTCGGGCTGGAACTACAGCGACTGGCGCGGGCGCCTGTACCCCGATGGCCTGCCGGCGTCGCACTGGCTGGAGCGCTACGCCGAGTGCTTTTCGACCGTCGAGGTCAACTCGACGTTCTACCGGCTGGCCAAGCCCGCGGCGGTGGCCCGCTGGGTCGAGCAGACCCCGGAGGACTTCGTGTTCGCGGCGAAGGCGAGCCGCTACCTGACCCACATGAAGCGGCTCACCGACATGGACAGGGGCGTGAGCCGCTTCTACGAGGCGATCGAGCCGCTGGTGGGCGCCGGCCGGCTGGGCCCGGTGGTCTGGCAGCTGGCCGACAACTTCAAGCGCGACGACGAGCGACTGGCCTACGCACTGCAGGGCCTGCCGCCCGGTCGGCACTGCTTCGAGCTGCGCCACGCGAGCTGGTACGTGCCGGACGTCTATGCCCTGCTGCGCGAGCACGGCGTGGCGCTGGCCATCGGCGACCATCCCGCGCGCCCTCACGTAGAGCACGAGCTGACCAGCGACTGGACCCTCGTGCGCCTGCACTACGGAGCACGCGGGCGCCGGGGCAACTACTCGAGCGCGGAGATCGCGACCTGGGCCCGGCGCATCAGCCAGTGGCGCCGCCGCGCCGAGGTCTACGTGTACTTCAACAACGACTGGGAGGGATTCGCCGTCCGCAACGCGCTGGAGCTGCGCAGGCGGCTACGGGCCTGAAGCACGCCACCCTCTCGGGGAATTCGTCAGGGCGCTGATGAAGTTCCCGCAGGGCGTGCGCGTGCGCGCGAAGCCTAGGCGCGCAGCCGCGGCAGCACCTGCTCGCCGTAGACGCGCAGCGCGCCGTGGGGGTCGGCTCCCGAGCCGTTCTGCAGGCACACGATCGTCGCGCCCAGCTTCTCGAGCTCTCGCACGCGCTCGGTGTGGACGGCGGGGTCGGAGGAGACGATGTAGCTCTCCTTGAACTCGTCGTCGGAGATCTCGTTCTGGGCCTTGCGCTGCATCTCGGCGGGATCGCTCCAGTCCTCGCGGTAGTACTCGGGCGGCTGGGTGGCCTTCCAGACCTTCGCCCCGGCGAGCGCGGTGTCGTCGTCCTCGGCCCAGGAGAAGCCGGCCTGGAGGATCACCTCGCCCGGCGCCTTGCCGGCGTCCTCACAGGCGCCCTTGTAGACGTCGATGAGCTCCGGCGTCTGGTCGGGGTCGCCGAGCGTCCAGAGCCCGTCGCCCCAGCGGGCGGCGATCCTCGCCGCGCGCGGGCCGAAGGCCGAGACGTAGATCGGCGGCCGGCGCTCGCCGCGGGTGTGCAGCACCGCGCGCTTGGTGCGGAAGTGCTCGCCGTCATGGTCGAGGCGCTCGCCGTCGAAGAGGCGATCGATGATCTCCAGCGCCTCCTCCATGCGGTCCACCTGCTCGCCCACCGGGGGCCAGTCCATCCCGCAGGGGGTCTCGTTCAGCGACTCGCCCGAGCCGATGCCCAGGAACGCCCGCCCGGGGAACATCGACTCGAGCGAGGCGAAGGCCTGGGCCACCACGGCGGGGTGGTAGCGGTGGATCGGAGCGGTCACGCCTGTGCCCAACGGGAGGGAGTCGGTCGCCTGTCCGATCGCCCCGAGCACGGTCCACGCCTGGGCGCTCTCGCCGGGCTCCCACCAGGGCTGGAAGTGGTCGGAGAGGCAGGTTCCGTCGAAACTCCAGCGCTCGGTCTCGACGGCTTGGCGCACGAGGTCGGCGGGAGGGAACTGCTCGGTGGCCAGCTGCGTCCAGTAGCGCATGGTCAGAGGGCCTCCAGCGTCTCGGGTCCGATCTCGCTTACGGAGCGGCAGCCGGCGAGGCCCATCGTCAGGTCGAGGTCGGCCTGGAAGTTCTCTAGCACCTCACGGACGCCGTGCTCGCCGGCGAGGGCGAGTGCGTAGCAATGAGGGCGCCCTATACCCACGGCAGTGGCTCCCAAAGCAAGCGCCTTGAAGGCGTCCGCGCCCGTGCGCACCCCGCTGTCGACCACGATCGGGACCTGCCCGTCCACGGCGCCGGCGATCTTCGGAAGGGCGGCGATGGTCGAGGTGGCCCCGTCCACCTGCCGCCC
>DATHAQ010000046.1:0-22761 GCA_035296565.1 Thermoleophilaceae bacterium | reverse complement strand
GCAACAGTTTCGGGCCCGAAGCAGTGGGAGCGGCACTCAGATGGAGCAAACGGCGTGGCATGTCGCGAAGTGGCGCGACAACCTGGCCGTCTGGTGGCGGAGCTTCTCGACTGAGGCCGAGGCCCTCGAAGCCGTGGGGCTCTCGCCGTAGGCGATGTCGCAGGAGAACGTGGAGCTCGCGCGCTGGGCCTTCACCTCCGGGGACCCGACCCGCTTTTTCAGCCTGCTCGTTGAGGAGGTCGAGTTCGACGCGCGGCGCCAAGCCGAACTGCCCGGAGCTGTGCTCGCCGGCCGAGGGCGAGAGGTGGTGGAGCAGTACTGCCGCGAGTACTGGGGGACCTGGGCTGAGTACTCCGCCCACCCCCACGGATTTCTGGACGCGGGGGACGACGTGATCGTCGAGGTCCGGGAGCGGGGCAAGGGCAAGGGCAGCGGAGTGCCGTTCGAGGGAACCCACGTCCAGGTGTGGACGCTTCGCGGCGGGAAGATCGTGCGCTGGCTGCTGTTCGCGGACAAAGCTGACGCCCTCGAAGCCGTGGGGCTGTCGGAGTAGGGACCTCAAGCGGCCGTCCGGGGGCGGCGGATGCGGATGGCATGGCCGGCGCCGCCTCATGCAACTAAATGCTGCGGGGTGAGCAAGTCACTCCAGATGCGGGCTGGTGACCCCGGCTTGGACCCTGTGCTATGGCCCAAACCTGGCCCAAACGTCCTCGCAGCGCTTCCCATTCCCATGCAGGGCCGTCTCGGCTACCCGCTCAGAATGGTGCGGTCGGCAGGGGAAGTAGTCGAGGGTCGTCAGGCGTCGTCTTCGCCGGCGTCTGCTGCCGTACAGAGGGTCGTGGGTTCGAATCCCGTCAGCCGCTTTGCAAAGAAGCCCCGCTCCGGCGGGGTTTTCGGCGGGCTTTCCCGGGGCCTAGCTCAGCAGCTCGTAGACCGTCACGGCCAGGCTGGCCCAGACGATCAGGCATACCACGAGCGAGCTCGCCCATGCCGCCCTCCCTGCGCCTCTGAGGCCGGCGATGCCGTCCTCCCACAAATCCCCGGGCCGTACCCTCCCCTTGACGTCGGAGTCCGGAGCGGCGGGTAGGTGGGGAGCGGCGGGTACAGCCATACTTGGCGCGTATCCGCTGTTATCCCAGACTCAGGCCCTCGCGAGCGACACGGGCTGGGTTGCGGACAACAACACCTGCCCAAAGTTGGGCACAACCCCGCTCCGGCGGCCCCGAGGGGCCTAACCAGCTGAGGGCCGGTCGGGCTACTCCTCGTCCCCGCCTTCCTCATGCTCCTCCGTTTCAGAAAAGCCCTGCTCCTCCTCGAAGGCCTCATCGTGCCCGTGCTCATGGCTGTGATGGTGTCCATGGCCGTGCTGGTGCGTCTTGTGCTGCTGCTCCTTGTATGTGCTCAAGCCCTTCTTGAGCAGGCTCTTGAAGTCCATTGGTTCCTCTCTTTCGGTATGTCTGCCGGAGCCGTCAGTGGCGGCGAGCGATCTCGTCGCGTCGTCCGCCCTTGCCCACCCCGGCGGCATCCGCCGCGCCGACGAACCCGGCGGCGGCGATGATCCCCACGATGGTCCCCAGGGCGTTGAGCTCGAAGATGTCGCCCGTGCCGATGAGGCTCGCGACGATCCCGCCGACGATGGCTCCGGCCACTCCCAGTAGCAGGGTCATCCCCAGTCCGATCTTCTGCCGGCCCGGAAGCAGGAGGCGAGCTAGGGCGCCGATGATGAGGCCGAAGAGAATGAGGCCGAGGATCTGCATCTCCCGGCAGCGTAGTGCTCCGGCCCAGGCGGGACGTCGGGTCAGCGCGCCGCCCCGTGCCTCCAGCACCCGGGATACTGGGCGAACGATGTCGCAGGAGAACGTGGAGATCGTCCAGCGCGGATTCCAGGCGACGCTGGACCAGGACTGGGGGAACGTCTTCCCCACCTTGGATTCCAAGGTCGAGATTCACGACTTCGACGTACCCGATGCCGGGGTCTACCGCGGACATGAGGGGTTCGTTGCGTGGCTGCAGCGCTGGAACGAGGGCTGGGACAGTTGGAGGATCGAGGACCTCGACTTCCGCGCCACAGGCGATGACGAGGCGCTCGCCACGTTCCGCATGATCGCCAAGGGGAAGCACAGCGGACTGGAGATCGAGCGCGACGACGCCCTGCTCTACCGAGTCACAGACGGCAAGATCGTCCGAATGGAGTACTTCAACGACCGAGAGCTGGCTCTCGAGGCCGCCGGGCTGTCGAGTTAGGCACGAAGGAGTGGAGCACCGCGAGGATCCGGCATTCCCCGAAGCGACCGTCTATCGGCGTCGCGACTCGGTGCTGGCGCAGTTTCGGGCCTTCAGCGAGGCCTTCGACCGGTACTGGCTCGAGAAGTAGACGGCGCTCGCGTCTGGGCGCTTACGCTCGCCCGCCATGGGCCCTCTCCTCGCACAGGTCGTCCCCCTCGCCGCCGGCGCCGCCATCAGCCCGGCGCTGCTGGGCGTCCAGGTGCTCAACCTCTCCCGGCCGCGCTCGCCGCTGGGCTGGGCGTGGTCGGTGGCCCTGGGCGCGGCGCTGCTGCTGGTCGCCGCCACCGTGGCGGCGCTCATCTTCCACCTCGGCACCGGCGGCCACAAGGCATCGCCCGAACTGAAGGGCGTGGTCAAGCTCGTCGGCGCCGCGGTCCTGTTCGGGGTGGCGATCTACGAGCTGGTCTGGGCGAGCGGCAAGCCCCAGAAGTCGCGGCTGCCCGTCCGCGAGGACACGGGCCAGGGAGCCGGGGTGCGCTGGCCGATGGTCGGGGTCGGTGCGGGCCTGCTGTTGCCGAACCTCGCGCTCTACTTTCCGGCCGCCCACGAGATCGCGGCATCGGGCGAGGGCCCGGCCGGCCGCGCGGCCGCCCTCGTCCTCGTTTTCGCGATCACCATGCTCCCCGCCGCGGCCCCGCCCCTGGCCCTGATGGTGCTGGGCAACCGCGTGAAGGCCCCGCTCCAGGCGCTGAACGACTACGTGACCGAGCACCGCCGCGGCGTGACCGCGATCGCCTGCGTCGTATTTGGGGCGGCCCTGCTCGTCTCGGGCCTCATCCAGGTGGTCTAGCTCGTCAACCAGCGCTGCGGGTTGTCGACGAAGACCCGCTGGAAGGTCTCGTCGCCGAAGACGCCCTCCTCACGCAGCTTCGGCAGCACCTGCTCGAACACGAGCGTCATCGACCAATCGGAGCGGATCAGGCCCGCTTCAACCAAGCCCTCCGCGGCCTCCTGCGGGAACCAATCGATCGTCGCGCAGAAGTCCGCGCCGATGAAAAGACGGTCCGCGTAGCCGCGGCGCAGCAGCTCGAGCGTCGTCGCGTTGCGCCGGTCCATCGGCAGGAACATCTCCAGCCCGTAGCGGTCGAGGCCGATCCAGGCCCCGGTGTCGAGCACGCGCTCGATGTAGTCGAGGTCGTCGGTGTCGCCGGTGTGGGCGATCTGGACCTTCCCGGGGTCCACCCCCTCCTCGACGAAGATCTCCATCTGGCGCGGGCCGGTCTCCGAGGCTGGTCGCGAGTGGGCCATTATCGGCGCGCCGGTCTGGATCGAGGCGCGCGCGACCGCCCGGTGCACCTTCTCGATGTTCGGCGTCACCCCGGGCTCGTCGGCGGCGCACTTGAGGAAACCGGCCTTGATGCCCGTGTCCTGGATCCCGCGCTCGATGTCCGCCACGAAGTGCTCGGCCATCTGGTCCTCCGAGCGGTTGGCGAAGTAGTGGGGCAGGTAGTCGTAGGTGTAGATGCCCGTACAAGGAACGAGCCTCACGCCGGTCTGATCGCACACCCGGCGCATGAACTCGACGTCGCGACCGCCGAACATCGCAGTCGGCTCGACGATCGTCTTCACGCCGTGCTCGGCGGCGTTGTTCACCTGCTCCAAAGCCGCCTGCATCTCGGCCTCGTCGTCGTAGCAGCCCGGCCACTGCTCGGCGACGCCCTCGTCGCGGAAGCGGACGTGCTCGTGGATCAGCGTGACGCCGAGCTCAGCGGCGTCTACGGGCCCTTGGACGGTCTCGATCGAAGCCATGGGCGGAATCCTGTCAGCTCGGCCGCGCCACGGGCTCGAGCCGGCGCAGCAGCCAGCGCTTGCCGCTCGGCAGGAGCTCCAGGCGTTCCACATCGCGCAGCTCGACGTCGAGGTCGTCGCCCCACAGGTCCTTCGCCCGGCCCTGGATGGCCCTGGCGGTCCGGTCGTCGCGCCGGTCCCGCCAGACGACGCTGAGTTCGAGCGACATGGGGCCCGTCTGCACGCCTTGCAGGGCCTCGACGCACTCGATCGCCCTTGGGTCGCGAATCAGCACCAGGTGCAGGTTGGACTCCGTTATCAAGGACCCGTTGGCGAGCTCGACGATCGTCGATCGCCGCCCGTCGAGCCGCTCGAGGACGCGGCTTGCGCCGTAGCCCCGTTCGCTCATGACCGCGAGGTCGCCCACCGCATAGCGCAGCAACGGAAAGCAGCGGCTGTGGAGATCGGTGATCAGCACCTGCCCGCGCTCGCCCGGAGCGCAGGGGCGCCCATCTTCGTCGGCGACCTCCACGTACGCCCGGTCTTCGTTGAGCACATAGCGGTCGTGGTCGCCCGGGAGCGTCCCCGCCAGTGACGGATCGGTCTCCGTCGACCCATACCAGCTGTGCACGGGACAGCCGAACGCTCTCTCGATGCGTCCCCGGCCCGTAAGGGTCAGCGTGTCGGCGGTGGTCACAACTGCCACGGGTGCGGGCATGGGGAGCGGCCGGGCGTCGCGCTCGAGCTGGGTTGCGATCCACTCGAGCGCGCTGGCGATCCCGTACAAGATGTAGTCACCGAGGCGATCGAGGGTGCTGAGACGCTCGCGCAGGTTGTCCCGCACGGTGCCGCGCATGGGAAAGCCGGTCCAGCCCGTCAGCCCCGGCGGGAGCGTTGGGTCGGTGAGGACGAGCACTACGTGCACGCCCCGCGGGATCCCCGCCAAGTCGAGCAGCCGGGCGCGGGCGGCTTCGCAGGCGGGCCCGGCCCAGGCGTCGGTCACGAAGGCGACCGGCGCGCCGGTCGACCCGGAGGTCCAGGCCCGCAGCAACCGCTCGGGGTGGAGGTCCGGGACGAGGATGTGGTCGAAGTTCGCCGGGGCGACCGGCTTGGTCAGCGATGGGATGTCCTCGAACCGCTCGACCCCTTCGAGCAGGCTCGCGTAGTAGGGCGAGTTCTGGCTCGCGTAGCGGACGATGGCGTCCCCCAGCGGGCCGGCCGGTCTCGAGCACGCTGCGCCCAATCCTGCCACCGGTCGGCCCTTCGCGCGAGCGAGCAGCTCGACCACGCGCCGGGCGCACTACCCGTGGGCGTCCAGGACCTCGTTGACCAGCTCGTCGGCGCGCTCGTTGTGCTCGCGCGAGACGCTGCGCACCGACCAGCGCTCGAACTCCCGCAGGGCATGCATGGTCTCGAGGTACAGCGGCTTCATGTCCTTGTGCTTGACCTTGTACTCGCCGCCGATCTGGCGCGACACGAGCTGCGAGTCGTTGATCACCTCGACCTCCCGCGCGCCGAGCTCGTTGGCCAGCTCGAGGCCGAGGAGGACCGCCCGGTACTCGGCTACGTTGTTGGTCGCCTCGCCGATGTAGCGGCCGCGCTCTACGAGCTCGTCGCCGTCGGGGGTGGCCACCACCGCGCCGGCGGCGGCCGGGCCGGGGTTGCCGCGCGAGCCGCCGTCCACGTGGACGACGACCTTGTCCAGGCCGCCGGAGCTCAGCGCTGCGAAGGGGGTTCGATCGGCGGGAAGCTGCCCTTGGGCCGCTGGCGCCGGCGATCGTTGAACGACGGATGGCTGCCTGGCGTCCCGTCCTGCGCGCGCCGGTCGACGATCACCTCGACGTTGGGGTCGTCGCGGTAGTAGTCGGCCAGGCGGTCGTAGAGCTCGTTTGCCAGCGCCTGGGGCACCACGCAGTAGATCACTGGGGAACCCCGACCACCAAGCGGCCGTGCTCGTCGAGGCCCGCGTTCCACTCCCGCAACTCGGTGTCGATCTGGTCGATCTCCTCGCCCTTATCCTGCAGGTTGACGGGGTCGTGCTCGTCGCCGAGGTCGACCTGGAAGCGGTACCAGGAGAGCTCCCAGGCCACCACGATGGTGACCATGCTCGGGGCCTCCAGGTCGGGCAGCGCGCAGACCCAGGGCCCCCCCAGACTGCGCGCCAGGCCGCTGACCGTGCGCGAGTGCTCCGAGGCGTTGAAGAGGTCGAAGGCGCGCTCGACCTTGCCCTCGCGGGTGGTGGGAACCGCGCGGACGTGGCGCGGGTCCTTGCGGCGGCGCGGCAGCGGATCGGGGTCGGGCTCCGGTTGAGGCTCCGATTCGGGCTCGGGCTCCTCGTACCCGTCAGCCCCGGCCGCCTCGATCTCCGACGGCAGCGGCTCCTCGGGCAGCTCGTAGCTCTCGGCGGGGTCGGCGGCCTCCTCCTCGACCAGCGGCTCGGGCTCGGCCTCCGAGCGCCCCCCGCGTCGGCGCAGCCGGCCGAGAAGGGGGCGGCGCGGCTCGGTCCGGGGAGGCCGGGCGGGCATCTGCCCGTGGACGGACTCGCGCAGCCATCCGGCCTGCTCAGCGCGGGCGAAGCACAGCTCGCAGACGCTGTAGCGCCCACCGCCCTCGGCGAGGTAGCTCTCGGTCCGCTCGCCCTTGAGGATGGTCCGCCCGCAGACGTCGCACGACTGGAGATCGTGAACCGGCCGAAGCTCCTTCTTCACGACGCCGATGCTAGCGCCGGCGCTTAGCGGCGCGGGACGCTTGCAAGACCCCTCGCTGCTAGAGTAGTTAGCGGTGCTAACTAGTTCTCCACCCCTTCCGGAGCTGGCGGATCGGCTCCGCTTCAGCATCACCCGAACGGCTCGCCGGCTGCGACAGCAGGGCGATCCCGCGCTCTCCCCTACCCTGGCCGCGGCCCTCTCGACCATCGAGCGCGCGGGCCCGCTCGGGCCCTCGGAGCTGGCGCGCCTGGAGCGCGTGCAGCGCCCCACGGCCACCCGTGTGGTCACCCGCCTCTGTGACGCCGGGCTGGTCGAGCGGCTGCCCGACGAGCGCGATCGGCGAGCGGCGCTGCTCGAGATCACGCCTGCCGGTCACCGGGCCGTACGGGACCTGCGCCGCCAGAAGACGGCCTACCTGGCCGAGCGCCTGACCGCCCTGGAGCCCGACGAACGCGAGCTGCTGGCGCACGCGAGCGACCTCCTGGAGCGCATGCTGGAGGACGGGGAGTGACGCGCCTGCGCCGTCCCTTCGCGCCACTGCGCGGCCCCGCCTACCGCCGCTTCTTCACCGGCCAGGCCTTCGCCCGCACCTCGGTGTGGGTTCAGAGCGTGGCCGAGCTCTGGCTCGTGCTCAAGCTCACCGGCAGCGGCGTGTCCTTGGGGCTCACCACGGCGCTCCAGTTCGTCCCCATGCTGCTGTTCGGCGCCTGGGCGGGCCTGCTGGCCGACCGGCTGTCCAAGCGCCGCATCCTGCTGATCGCCCAGGCCTGGATGATCCTCCCGGCCGCGGCTCTGTTCGCCCTCACCGCGACCGGGGCCGTCGAGCTGTGGATGGTTTACCTGCTGGTGCTGGCGCGCGGCTTCGGCCACGCGGTCGACAACCCCGTCCGCCAGGCCTTTCTGTCCGAGGTGGTCGAGCCCGGCATGATCCCCGCCTCGGTCTCACTGAACGCCGCCCTGGTCTCCTCCGCGCGCATGGCGGGCCCGGCCATAGGAGGCGCCCTGATCGCCGGCGCGGGCGTCGTGCCCTGCTTTGCGGTGGCGACCGGGGGCTTCTTCGTGGCCCTGATGTCGCTCCTCGCGCTGCGGCCGCGCGACCTCGCGGTCTCCGAGCCGGTGCCGCGGGAGCCGGGACAGCTACGCCAGGGCCTGCGTCACGTGCGCTCGCAGCCCGCGCTGCTGGTGCCCCTGGCGGCCATGGCCGTGGTAGGCACGCTGGCCTTCAATTTCCCGGTCCTGCTCCCGCTGATGGCCCGCTTCGAGTTTCACGCCGGGGCCGGGACCTTCGGCGCGTTGGCCGCGGCCATGGGAATCGGCGCGGTCGTGGGCTCGCTGGCCAACGCAGGACGCAGCCGGGAGCCCTCGCTGGCCGATCTCGGCGTGCTGGCGCTCTGCTTCGGCTCCTTCACCGCCCTGCTCGTCGCCGCGCCGAGCCTGCCGCTGGCCTTCGCCGCGCTGGTCTGCGTCGGCGCCGCCTCCGCCGCCTTCGCGGCCACCACCAACGCCCTGCTCCAGCTGGGGGCGGCCCCCCACCTGCGCGGGCGGGTGATGTCGATGTTCAGCGTGGTCTACCTGGGCTCCACGCCACTGGGCGGTCCGATCGTAGGCTGGGTGGCCGAGCATTCGGGCGCGCGGGCAGGATTCGCGGTCGGCGCCGTGGCCACGCTGCTCACGGGCGTGGCCATCCTCGTCCTGGCCCGGGGTCAGGCCACGGCCTGGCTCTCGTCGGCTCGGGCGCGGGCGACCACCTTGTCGGCCAGGTGGGCTGGCACCTCTTCGTAGCGAGCCAGCTGCATCGAGAACTCGCCCTGGCCCGACGTGATCTGGCGCAGGTCAGGCGCGTAGGTGAGCAGCTCGGCCATCGGCACCTCGGCCTTGACCTCGGTCATCCCCGCCTTGGGCTCCATGCCCAGCGGGTGGCCACGGCGGCTGTTGAGGTCGCCGATCACGTCGCCCACCGACTCCTCTGGCACCGAGACCACCAGCTCCATGATCGGCTCGAGCAGCACCGGCTTGGCCGCCTCCATCGCCTGCTTGAAGGCCATCGAGCCGGCGATCTTGAAGGCCATCTCCGATGAGTCGACGGAGTGGTAGGAGCCGTCGAACAGGCGCACGCGCAGGTCGCCGACTGGGTAGCCGGCCACGACTCCGGAGCTCATCGCCTCCCTTATGCCCTTCTCCACGGCGGGGATGAATCCCGAGGGGATCACCCCGCCCTTGATCTTGTCGACGAACTCGAAGCCGGCACCCTGCTCGAGCGGCTCGACCTCGATGTGGCAGTCGCCGAACTGGCCGCGCCCGCCCGTCTGCTTCTTGTAGCGCCCGTGGGCCTTGGCGCTTGCGCGGATGGTCTCGTGGTAGGGCACGCGTGGCGGCTTGAGCGTCACCTCGGCGCCGAAGCGCTCCTTCATCCGGCCCACGATCACCTCCACGTGCACCTGCGTAAGGCCCGCAACGATCTCCTCACCGGTCTGCTCGTCGCGGTGGACATCGATCGTGGGGTCCTCCTCCTGCAGCCGGCGCAGGGCGGTGAACACCTTGTCCTCGTCGCCCTTGGTCTTGGGCTCGATGGCGAAGGCCATGACCGGGCGCGGCATCTCGGGCATCCGCAGCGGCACGTCCTGGTCGCGCGAGGACAGCACGTCGCCGGCGCGGGTCTCCTTGAGCTTGGCCACCGCGCCGATGTCGCCGGGACCGAAGGAGTCGACATGCTCGGAGTCCTTGCCCTGCGGGGCGAGCAACTGTCCGACGCGCTCCTTGCAGTGCGCGCGGCAGTTGTGCACCTGGCTGTCGTGTCCCAGCACGCCCTGGAAGACGCGGAACAGGTTGAGCCGGCCCGCGTACGGGTCGGCCATGGTCTTGAACACCAGGGCGACCATGTCGGCGGACTCGCTCGGCTCGAGCGTGAGCCCGTCGAGCTCGACCGGCCCGCTCTTCGCCGGCGAGGGCAGGTCCTCGACGAAGGCCTCCAGCAGGCGCGAGGTGCCGAGGTTGCGGGTGGCGGCCCCGCAGGTGACCGGGAACAGCTGGCCGTTGGTCACGCCGTTCTTCAGCGCGGTCACCGTCTCCTCGTGCGAGATCTCCTCGCCCTCGAGATAGCGCTCCATCAGCTCCTCGGAGAGCTCGGCCACCTCGTCCATCAGCTTCTCGCGGTACTCCTCCGCGCGCGGCCGCAGCTCCTCGGGGATGTCGACCTCAGTCGCGGCGCCGCGCTCGGCGCCGTCCTGGCGCCAGGCCTTCATGTCGATCAGGTCGATCACGCCCTCGAGCTCGTGCTCGGCGCCGACGGGAATCTCGGTCGCCACGACGTGCGGGCCGAAGGAAGCCTTGAGCGAGTCCAGCGCCCGGAAGAAGTCGGCCCGCTCGCGGTCGAGCATGTTCACGAAGATCAGGCGCGCCAGGCCGAGCTCGTCGGCGCGCTGCCACATCCGCTCGGTGGTGACCTCGACGCCCATCACGCCGTTGACCACCACGACCGCGCCCTCGCAGGCGCGCAGCGCGGCCAGGGCATCGGCCACGAAGCCGGCATCGCCGGGGGTGTCGACCAGATTGACCTTGCGGTCGTCCCAGCGCAGCGACGAGAGGCTCGCGGCGATGGACATCTGGCGCGACTTCTCGTCCGGCGCGGAGTCCGAGACCGTTGTTCCGTCAGCCACCGAGCCCATGCGGGAGAGGTTCCCGGCCTCGTAGAGGAGCGCCTCGCACAACGAGGTCTTCCCGCTGCCCCGGTGGCCCACCAACGCCACGTTGCGGATCCGATCGGCCTGCTCGTGCGGCATGTCGCCACCCCTCTCTCTCGCTGGTCGAGGAGGCTGCGGTGCTCGGCCGACCAACGCTCGGCCGGCGCTCCTCGCCTACGGAGGGCAGCGTAACTGCTAGCGCAACGTGGCTATTCGACCTCGGTCAGCGGGTCGCCCTGCAGGCGCGACTTCAGGCGCAGGACGGCCTTCGTGTGCAGCTGCGAGACGCGCGACTCGGTCACGCCGAGCACCTCGCCGATCTCCCGCAGGGTGAGGTTCTCGTAGTAGTAGAGCGCCACCACCAGCTTCTCGCGCTCGGGCAGCCTCGCGATCGCGTCGGCCAGCCGGTCCTTCATCTCGGTGGCGTCCATCTCCCGCGCGGGGTCGACGGCCTGCGGATCCTGGATCGTGTCGAGCAGGGAAACCTGGTCGCCGGAGGCGTCCGAGACCGTCCACAGCTCGTCCAAGGCCACGACCGAAGAGTTGGAGATTCGCATTAGCGAATCCTGAAATTCGTCGAGCGACAGGCCGAGGCGGTCCGCGATCTCCTGGTAGGTCGGCGCGCGCTGGAGCTCGTTCTCGAGCTTGGCGTTGGCCTTCTCGATCTCGCGCGCGCGGGCGCGCACAGAGCGCGGGACCCAGTCCAGCGAGCGCAGCTCGTCGATGATCGAGCCCTTGATGCGCGTGATGGCGAAGGTCTCGAACTTGATCTCGCGCTCGGGTTCGAACCGCTCGATGGCGGAAATGAGGCCGAGTAGCCCGTAGGAGATGAGGTCGGCCTCCTCCACGTGCGACGGGAGGCCGCTCGCCATGCGGCCGGCGACGTACTTGACGAGCGGCGAGTAGGCGAGCACGAGGCGCTCTCGAGCCCGTTGGTCCTCCTCCGCCTTGTAGCGACGCTAGAGGTCCTTCAGCTCTATCGCCTTGAGGTTCGTCTCCAACCTGTGGCCCTCTCCTCTACGCCCTCGGATGGGCGAGCGCGTACGCGCGCTTCAAGCGTGCCGACTCTACCCGAGTGTAGGTCTGGGTCGTGGATATCGAGGAGTGGCCGAGTAGCTCCTGGATCGTCCGAAGGTCGGCCCCACCCTCGAGCAGGTGAGTGGCGAACGAGTGGCGCAAGGTGTGCGGCGAGACACCGGCCTGTAGCGCGGCGCGGCGGGTCGCGGCCCTGAGCCGCCGCCGGACGTCGGAGGTCGACAGACGCCGCCCGGTGCGCGAGACAAGCAGCGATCGCTCGGCCGGGTCGTCGGTGAGCTTCGAACGCCCGCGGGCCAGATAGGACTCGAGCGCGGCCCACGCGGGCTCGCCCGCGGGGATCACACGCACGCGCCCACCCTTGCCCTCGACCCGCAGCTCCTCGGCATCGGGATCCAGCGACTCGAGGTCCAGGTTGACGAGCTCCTCGGCTCGGAGCCCGGCCGAGTAGGCGAGCTCGAACATGGCGCGGTCGCGCAGCTCGAGCGGCGAGGAGGACGGGATCTGCTCGAGCAGCTCTCCCACCTCGCCGGGCTTGAGCACGCGGGGCAGGTAGGCGTCCTTGCGCGGGCTGGAGACGAGCTGCGCGGGGTTGGCCTCGACCCCGCCGCGTTCGAGCAGGTGGCGGTAGAACGCGCGCACCGCGGCGAGCTTGCGCGCCACGGTGGACTTCGACGTGCCGCGCTCGGACACCACACCCGCGAAGCGCCGCAGCTCCCGGTGCCCGAGCTCCGGCGGGCCCAGGTCGTGCCCTGCGGCCCACTCGGCCAGCTGCCCCAGGTCGGCCCCGTACGCGCGACGGGTACGCTCGCGCAGGCCGCGGGCGCGCAGCGAGGCGTCGAATTCCCGCAGGGCCTCACTCCACTCCGTGTCGGTCTTCTTCGTCAACACTCAGGACGGTCGCGTCGCCACTCGGACGCAACTGGCCGAAGCGGGGCTGGTCGACGCCGAGGAGAACCCGCTGACGCCGTGGCATCCCATCCAGGGTCCGCGTGACGCGTCCACGATGTGGTACGCGGTGCTTCGCAAGGAGATGCGCGGCGTCTTCATCGGCACCCTGTGCATTCGCCACACCGAGCGCCAGCCCTACCTGGAAAGCCAGGGTTGGGAGGAGGTTCCGGTGAGCGAGATCCGGGTCTAGCGGCCCCTAGCCGATGTAGATCGGCGTCTTGACCGGGACCTTCGGGTAGAGCTCGATCACGTCGGGGATGGCCATCCGGACACACCCGTGCGAGGCGCGCGAGCCCAGCGAGCCCACCTCGTCGGTGCCGTGGATGCCGGCCCCGTCGATGATGCCCAGCCAGCGGGCCTTGAGCGGGTTCTCAGGCGAGCCGCCCGGCACGACCGTGCCGGCCTTGCTGCCCGCCCACGGCTTGTTGGGCACGCTCCAGGCCACGTTCTCGCCCTTGTTCTGGATGTGGTACATGCCTTCGGGGGTGCTGAAGCCGTCGGCGCCGATGGCAACGGTGTAGTCCTTCTGGAGCTTGAGCTTCTTGTAGAGCTTGAGCTGGAAGGTACTGCGGTCGACCACCAGCAGCGTCGGGTACTTGTTCGCCAGCTCGGCCCGGGTGACCTTGGGCTCGATGCGCTTGCGCGGCACTCCCACTTCGCGGTCATCCCCGCCCGCGACGGTCAACGTGCTCTCGATACGCCGCTGTAGCTGGCCGGCCTGCACGCTGACCCCCGGCTGTTCCTTGACCTGCGTGAGCGCTGGGAGATTGAGCTTGGCGTCCTGGGCGGGCCGGTCGATGCTGCGCTTGACGCGCTGCACCAGGCGCTGCACGGCCTCGCGCGAGTATGTGACCTCGGGCGGCACGTCCACGTTCTCCTCGGCGCCGCGCACGTCGCGCGCCACCCTGCTGATGATGTTGCCGTCACGGCTCTTCTCGATCGCGCTGTCGACCATTCCCCCGACGTCGGCCCGCAGCCCGGCGTCGTCGGCCGAGAGCGTGAAGCGCTTGGCCCGCGCGGAGACCACGACCGGACGCTGGAGCGGCTCGGACAGCTCGCGAGCCACGACCTCCCGGGCCTCGGCCGTGTTCAGGCCCCCGACGTCCACGCCGGCGACGGTGACGCCGTTGGCGACCTTGTCGTCATTCGACGAGTCGTATGCGTAGGCAGCGATCGACCCGAAGATCAGGGCCGCGACGAATGCTGCGACGAAGATGAACGACCGGTGCTGCACGGGAGAGGGTCATCAGTGTAGGAGGAGCGGAAAAGTCCCTGCAACCGTGCTTGCGCAGGGCAGAAAGGGGCGGATCAGCCGAGATGTGGCTGGCCGCGGCGGGCGAGCACCGATTCGATCGCTCCCACCACCGGCTTGCGGCCCGCATGGTCGCGCTCGTAGGCCCGCAGCGCCAGCAGATCCTCGTGCTCGAGCGAGCCCAGCAGCGAGATGACCTCCTCGGCGGCAAGATCGTCGTAGTGGTCGACGGGCGCCTCGAAGGGTGGCCCCGGGTCGGGCTCGGGCTCGGGCGCCTTCGGCTCGGGCGGCTCCGGCTCGGCGGCCACCGCCCCGGCGGGCTCGGGGTCGGCCTCCACCAGGGGGTCGTCGGGCGGGGGCCCCGGCTCGGCCTCGGGCTCCGAGCGGGCCTCCAGCAGCTTCTGCAGCTCGCTGACCTGCTCGGGGCTCAGCGTCGGCCTGTTACGCGTCTGTGAGCCACGCACGTGCGGGCTCCAGCGCAGGAACTCCTCGACCTCGCGCTCGTAGCGGTAGGGCTCCTGGGCGCCCGAGCGCAGCAGCGGATGCAGCCGCAGGTGCTCGCCGAGCACCAGGACGGTCTCGCGGCTGGTATGGCCGTAGCGAAAGCCGGAGACCTTGAAGCGGCGGTTGTCCAGCCCGCGGCCGTAGCGAAGCTGGTTGAGCATCTCCGGCGGGACCTTCACGCCGAGCCGCCTCAGGGCGGCCGTCGCCAGGCCGGTACCCCAGGGCGGGAGGATTGGGGCATAGGGCTTGTTCAACAGCCCCGCCACCTCGCTGAGGGCGAGCACCCCATCGCCGGCCACGTTGAACACGCCCGGCAACTCGCGCTGCACGGCGTGCTCGAGCGCGTGCACCACGTCGTCCTCGTGCACGAACTGGTAGCGCGGGTCGAAGCCGAGGATCATCGGCACGGCCGCCCGTGACAGGAGGTCGATGTGTGAGGTGCGTACGGCGGGGCCGAGCACGTTGGCGAAGCGCAGGACGGTCACGTCCACCAGCGGGTTCTTCTCGGCGAAGTCGCGCAGGGAGGCCTCGGCTTCGACGATGTCGCGCTCGATCGGCGTCTTGGGAGCGTGCGGGCGGCCCATCGACTCCTCGAAGAAGGCCGGGTCGTCCTGCTCGCAGCCGTAGAAGTGCCCTGAGGACTTGAAGACGAGCTTCTGCACCGGGGAGTCGGGGCCGCTGCACGCGGCCAGGATGTTCATCGTCCCGATGACGTTGTTCTCGTGGGCCTTGCGCGGCGAGGTCGTGGCCGAGTCGACCACCAAGCGCGTGTCGACCACCGTGTCGATCTCCGCGGCTTCCACCACGCGCCGCAGCAGCGCGTGCTGGGTGCCCACCTTCACGTACTCGGTGCGCTCGAGCTCGACGCTGGGCTCCTCGTTGTCGACCGCCACCAGCGCCTCGATGCGCTCGTCGGGCTCCAGCGCCTGCGCCAGCCGCCCGCCCCAGTAGGTGGACAGCCCGGTGATGAGAACGCGCTTGGACTTCACCCGAACCAGACCGAGCGCCGCTTGCCCACCATGTCCAGCAGCTCCTCCTGGATCAGCGCGCGTACGTCGTGGGCCACCGTCTGCACGAAGCCCCTGTCCTCGTGCAGGCCAGGCTCGTCGAAGCGGATGGGTGGCAGGAAGCGCAGCTTGAACTTGGCCGGGAGGTACCCCAGCATCCCCAGCAGGCCGAAGTGCGGAAACGTGGGCGTGACCGGCACGTAGAGGAGCCCGGTCAGCTTCTTGAGCACGCTGAGCTGGGCGAACACGGGGGCTGCCTCCTCGGCACCCACCACCGCAACGGGCACGATCGGCGCCTGGGCGCGCATGGCGGCCTCGACGAAGCCGCCGCGCCCGAAGCGGCGCAGCCGGTAGCGGTCCTTGTAGAGCTTCTCGGTGCCCTTGCGCCCCTCCGGGAAGACGAGCACCAGCTGCTCCTCATCGGCGAGTAGGCGATGCACATTGGCCGGGTGCGCTGCCACGCAGCCGATCTTCGGGATCAGCATCGAGAAGCCGGGATAGCCCTTGAAGAAGTGCTCGACGGTGATGTTCAGCGGCCGCGGCCGTGAATGCTCCTCCTTGATCGCCTTGCCGATCATCGCCGCGTCGGGGGGCAGAGCGCCCGAGTGGTTGGAGACCAGCAGCGCGCCGCCGTCGGAGGGCACATTCTCGATCCCCTCCACCTCGGCGCGGAACCACTGCTTGTAGAGGAAGTCGACCAGGGTCCGGTCGAGCAGGCCCTCGATGCGCTCCGAGCGCCCCCAGTCGGTCAGCCGGCGCTCGGGCTCGAGCCCCGGGAGATGCTCGCGCAGCTCCTCGTCGCGGACCGCGGGTAGCGACGCACCTCCGCCGTTCGCGGACTCCTGATGGCTCCGGCTGAGCGTTGATCGAGACGACTGGGCCACGAGGCTCGATTCAAGCAGGATGAGCTACCGAGCCTCCGGTGCTCGGGGGGCCAGCGCCCGGCCTGCGCTCCTCAGCTGGCGAGGGAGGCGTGGATACGATCCCGCGTCCGATGCGGTCCAAGGACGAGGTGCGGCGCGACGTGTGGCGCTCGATGGACCGCGAGGGGGTCTCGCGCTTCCCGGGCGCCGACGGGCGCATCCCGAACTTCGCCGGCGCCAAGCAGGCCGCCGAGCGCCTCTCGCGCCACCCCGCGTGGGCCAACGCGAAGACCATCAAGGCCAACCCCGACTCACCGCAGACCCACATGCGCCGCCTCGCGCTCCTGCAGGGCAAGACGCTCATCATGGCCGTCCCGCGGCTGCGCGAGCAGCACCCCTTTCGGCTCCTGGAGGCGCGCCGGCTGTCGGACGACCAGCAGCGCGAGGCCTCGACGATCAAGGGGGCCCTCCGCCACGGCCGCGTGATCGACCTCGACGAGGTGCCCGAGCTCGACCTGGTGCTCACCGGCTCGGTGGCGGTGAACCTGGAGGGAGCGCGGCTGGGGAAGGGCGGCGGCTTCTCCGACCTCGAGTACGGCCTGCTGCGCGAGGCCGGGCGAATCGACCACCACACGGTGATCGCCACTACCCTCCACCCCATCCAGATCCTGCGCGAGGAGCTGCTGATGACCGCGCACGACATCCCCGTCGACGTGGTGGCCACTCCCCGAGCCGTGGTCGACGTCGAGGGCGACCACCAGGCTCCGCGCGGGATCCTCTGGGACCACCTCCAGCCGCCCCAGATCCACGAGATTCCGCTACTGGAGCGTTTCGGCTACGCGGGCTAGAGGACCGGCTCGAGCCTCGCCCTCAGCTCGTACCAGTCGCGCCCGGTGATGACGTCCCCGTCGGCCGCGGCCTCCTCGTTCCAGGGGTGCAGGATCGTCGCCGGCGTGATCCCCGCCTCCAGCGCCCGCTGGATGTTCACGGGGCTGTCGTCGACCAGGATGTCGATCTCCAGCTCGACACAGCGGCTGATCTTGTCCCACGAGCAGTGCAGGTCGTCGTAGGGCAGCCCGATGCGCTCGAGCCAGCGCGCGGTGGCCGCGCAGGTGTGCTCGGCCCGGTGGCTGGTCACGTGGATCCAGTGCCCTGCCTCGTGCCAGGCCGAGACGGCCTCGACCGCGCCGGGGTAGGGCTCGGCCCCCGCGATGTTCTCCTCGGAGTGGGTCTCCGTCACCGCGGCCCGGAGGTCCTCCACCGCTAGCACGGTGATGCCCCAGTCGCGCTGCTCGGCGTACGGAAGCGATACCCCGTGGCGGTCGCGCACGATGCGCTCGAGCAGGTCCCAGTAGTGGTGGAGGGTCGAGTCGATGTCGAGTGCGATCCGCTTCACGTCCGGATACCGTAAGGCGCCGATGGCGAAGATCCTTCCCTCCAACGCCGCCCCGTCGCTGCCCTGGCACGCCCGCAAGGCCGACTCCGACTACGGCCTCAGCGACGAGCCGAACTGGCGCGAGGTGGATTGGGCGGCGCACCTGAACACGGTTCGCGTCGGCGACGACGAGCTCAGCTACGTCGACATCGGCGAGGGCGACGGGACCCCCGTCGTCTTCGTCCACGGGCTCGGCGGGCAGTGGCAGAACTTCATCGAGAACATCCCGCGCGTCGCCACCGAGCGCCGTGTGCTCGCGCCGGACCTGCCGGGCTTCGGCATGAGCCGGATGCCCGCCGACGGCGACATCTCGATCCAGGGCTACGGCCGCGTGGTCAAGCGCTTCTGCGAGGAGCTGGGACTCGAGCGGGTGGCGCTGGTCGGCAACTCGATGGGCGGCTTCATCGCGGCCGAGGTGACGATCCAGGATCCCGAGCGCGTCGAGCGGCTGGTGCTGATCTCCGCAGCAGGCATCACGTCCTCCAACGTCCACGAGGCGCCGACCGCCCTGATCGGCCGCGTGGCCCAGGCCATCACGGCGGCAACCGCCGCCGGCCACGAGCGGATGGCCCGGCGTCCGCGAGCCCGTCACGTGGCCCTCGCCCTGGTGGCCCGCCACCCTTCGAAGCTGAGGTCCGACGCCGCCTGGGAGGGGCTGATGAAGGGCGCGGACAAGCCCGGCTTCCGCGCCGCGCTGATGGCATCGGTCCGGTACGACTACCGGGGGCGGCTCTCGGAGATCACGTGCCCGACGCTGATCCTGTGGGGCGAGAACGACTCGGTCATCACCGTGGACGACGCCCACGAGTACGAGCGCCTGATCAGCGACTCACGCAAGACCGTGATGGAGGACACCGGCCACGTGCCGATGATGGAGCGCCCGCGCGCGGTCAACGAGGTGCTGCTGGAGTTCCTATCCGAGACCGGGCCTGCCGAGGACCGCGAGCCGGTCGATCACGTCTCCGAGCGCCGCTAGGCGCCCCCGCCCCTCCGACGGCCACCGCTCCGGCTCAGACCGTCACCGCTCCCTCGCTGGCCGAGCCCACGCTCTTCGCGTACTTGGCGAGCACGCCGTTGAACTCGGGAGCCGCCGGGGGCTGGTAGGCGGCAACCCGGCGCCCGATCTCCTCGTCGGAGAGCTCGACGTTGAGCTCGCGGTTGTCGACGTCGAACACCACCGTGTCGCCGTCCTGCACCGCGGCAATGGGGCCACCGCGGGGCGCCTCGGGCGCCACGTGGCCGGCCATGAAGCCGTGGGTGGCGCCGGAGAAGCGACCGTCGGTCAGCAGGGCGACGTCATTGCCGAGCCCCTCCCCTACCAGAGCGGCGGTGACGGCGAGCATCTCGCGCATGCCCGGCCCGCCGGCCGGGCCCTCGTTGCGGATGACGATCACGTCGCCGCGCTGGATCTCCTTCGCCTTGACCGCCGCGAAGGCGTCCTCCTCGGACTCGAACACCTGTGCGGGACCGCGGTGCTCGCGGCGGTCGTGGCCGCTGAGCTTGACCACGCAGCCCTCCGGCGCGAGATTGCCGCGCAGGATCGCGAACCCGCCGTTGGGCTTGAGCGGGTCGTCGAGCGGGCGGACGACCTCCTGGCCCTCGGCCTCCTCGGCGCTGTCGGCCAGCTCGCCGGCGGTGGCGCCGGTCACCGTGAGCGCGCCCTCGTTGAGGAAGCCGCCCTCCTTGAGCCGCTTGACCACCAGCGGGACGCCGCCCGCGGCGTAGAGGTCGGTAGCGACGAAGCGCCCGCCGGGCTTGAGGTCGGCCAGCAGCGGGGTGCTCCAGGCGATGCGGTCGAAGTCGTCGATGTCGAGCTCGACACCAGCCTCCTTCGCGACGGCCAGCAGATGCAGGACGACGTTGGTGGAGCCACCCGACATCGCCGCCGCCGCGATAGCGTTCTCCAGGCCGTCCTTGGTGATCACCGCGCTCGGGCGCTGGTCGGCGTTCACCAGGTCCATGGCGAGCCGGCCGCACGCTTCGGCCACGTCGCCCTTTGTGGTGTCCTGGGCGGGCACCATGGCGCTCGCGCCGGGCGAGATGCCGAGCACCTCGAAGGCCATGGCCATCGTGTTGGCGGTGAACTGGCCGCCGCAGGCCCCGGGGCCGGGGGAAGCGTGGTCCTCGAGGTCCTCCAGGTCCTCGTCGGACATGTCACCCGCGGCATGGGCGCCGACGGCCTCGAACACGTCCTGGATGGTCACGTCCCTGCCCCGCCAGTGCCCCGGCGAGATCGAGCCGCCGTAGAGCATCAGCCCGGGCACGTCGAGACGGGCCAGGGCCATGACGCAGCCGGGGATGGTCTTGTCGCAGCCCGAGAGCGCGACGACGCCGTCGAACATGTGCCCACGGGCCACGAGCTCGATCGAGTCGGCGATGACCTCGCGGCTGACCAGCGACGTTTTCATGCCCTGCGTGCCCATGGTGATCCCGTCGGAGATCGCGACGGTGTTGAACTCCATCGGCGTTCCGCCGGCGGCCCGGACGCCCTCCTTGACCCGCTCGGCCAGGCCGCGCAGGTGGAAGTTGCAGGGCATGGTCTCGGTCCAGGTGTTGGCGACGCCGACGACCGGCTTGCGCAGGTCGTCGGCGCTGTAGCCGATTCCCTTGAGGTAGGCGCGGGCAGCGGCCCGGTCGGGGCCCTCGAGCTGGGTGCGGCTGCGCCGCCGGGGGTCGGTGCTCACGCCGCGGGCGTCTCGCGGCTGCGGCGGCGCTCCCACTCGCCCAGCCGCCACAGGTCGCGCCGCACTCGGGCGGGGTCGAGCTGGCGGCCCACCAAGTGCATGTTGGCCCGGCCGATCACCCGCGACTCGTCGGAGGTGAGGGCCATCCACTTGGCCAGCACGTCGTCGGAGGCGGGCAGGCGCGAGCGCTCGGACTGACCGGTGACGTCGGGGAACTCGACGCAGTACTCGCTGAGCAGCCGGCCGTTGGAGGGCACGTACGCGACGATCGGCTTGTGCGCGTAGACGAGGTACGCGTAGGCCGGGCCCTCGCCTTCGGCGTCGCCCGTTCGGCGCGAGAGTCCCCCGGCCACCCGGATGAAGCCGAGATCGCGGTACATGGCCCACTCCTCCTCGTTGACGCAGGAGCGCAGCAACTCGCGAGCGCGCTGCTCGGCGCGCCGCTCGCGCCCGGGGTCGCCGAGCGGATCGACTGAGCCCGTGCGGCGCGGCGAACGCTCGCGCCACGCCTGGGGCAGGCTGCTGGCGCTGCGCCACAGCAGAGGCAGCGTGAGCGCTAGAGCGACGAGAGCGAGGACTGACAGCGCGAGCAGCACGGCCCTGGAGGAGCTCAGCCGCCCGCGGCGCGCGGGAAGAAGATCACCCGGTCGGCGGCGGCCGGAATGTCCGAGTAGCGCTGCACGAGCTCGGCCCGGCGGCGGCCGCTGCGGCCGTCCAAAGTCGGCACCGCGGCCCACATGCCTTCGTCGAGCTGACGGCGGAACTCCTCGACGAGCCGCTCCTCTTCCTCGCTCACGCGACGATCACCCTCAGCAATGAGGACCTCGCCATGACCCGGCTTCATGCGTAGGAACTTGATGTCGGCTGCTCCTGAGGTGCGCTCGCGCCGCCGGCTGACTCCGGAGGCGTCGTGGATTATGACAAAGCGCCACCGCCTCCTGGCCGCCTGGCCGGCGCCCGCGACCCGTTCAGCTGCGCCCGAGGCCCAGCGCGTTCACCGGACCCGCCCCGCGCCCGATCTCGCGTAAGCCGTCGCGCACGGACTCCCCGGCGACCTCGCGCGCCATTCGGGCGGCTTCCAGGGGCTCCATCCCCCGCGCGAGCCCGGCGGCCAGGGCTGACGAGTGGGTGCAGCCGGAGCCGTGCGCGGCTCCCACGGGGTAGCGCTCGCCCGGTATCTCTTCGAGGCGGTCGCCGTCGAAGAACACGTCGGCCGCGTAGTCGCGGTGGCCGCCGGTGACCACCACTGCGGCGGGACCCAGGCGGTGGACCGCTCGGGCAAGGCCCTCGGGATCGCCCCGCTCCGCTCCGGCGAGCGCGGCGGCCTCGGCCAGATTCGGGGTCACGACGGCCGCTCGCGGCAGCAGGAGGTCGCGCAGGGCCTGCTCGGCCTCCGGGTCCAGGAGCCGGGCGCCGCTCTCGGCCACCATCACGGGGTCGAGCACGACGGGCGACGGGCGCACGAGGTCCAGCGAATCGCTCACCGCCCTGACGGCCTCCGCGGAACCGACCATCCCGATCTTCACGGCGTCGACGCCTATGTCCTCGACCACAGCACGCACCTGCTCAACGATCACGGCCGCCGGAAGCGAGTGGACGGCCGTCACGGCCACCGTGTTCTGGGCGGTGACGGCCGTGACGGCGGTCATCCCGTGGACGCCGCAGCGCGCCATCGCCTTGAGGTCGGCCTGGATCCCCGCGCCGCCTCCCGAGTCCGAGCCGGCGATGGACAGGACTCGGGGAACGGCGGACACCCGATGAGGATAGGAGCGCGGGGCTCACCCGCCGGCCCGCCTGAGGTAGCGGCCGAGCGGGTCTCGGCGTACGAGCCCCGCGCCCTCGAGCCGCGCGAGTGCGCTGCGCACCTCCGACGCGGCCAGGCGGGCCCGCCGCCCGATCGCCTCGAGGCCCTGCTCCTGCTCGACGGCCTCGAGCACCCGCCCCGCGGCAGCGTCGAGGCCCGGAGGCACGTCCGAGGCAGAGTCCCGCTCAACCGGGCCTCGCAGCAGCGTCCGCGACTCCGAGGTCAGCTCGGCGAGAACGTCGTCGGCGTCGCGTATGACCGCCGCGCCGTCGCGCAGGAGACGGTTGGCGCCCGCCGCCACTCGCGACGTCGCCCGGCCGGGTACCGCCCCGACGGCCCGGCCCAGGCCCTCCGCGAAGCGGGCCGTGATCAGCGAGCCCGAGGGCTCGCCGGCCTCGACGACGATCGTGACCTCGGCCGCCGCGGCCATGATCCGGTTGCGTGCGGGGAAGCTCCAGCGGTAAGGACGCTGCCCGGGCGGGAGCTCAGAGACGACCAGCCCGCGTTCGGCGACGCGCCGCCAGAGATCCATGTTCGTGCGCGGATAGGCCATGTCCGGACCGTTGGCCACGACGGCGACCGGCGTGCCCCGTCCGTCGAGCGCTCCCCAGTGGGAGGCGGCGTCGACTCCGAGCGCCAGTCCGCTGACCACTGTGGCCCCGGCTGATGCCAGGTCGTGTCCGAGCGCGTAGGCCATCTCCCGCCCGTACGGAGACGGCCGGCGGGTGCCTACCACCGTGATCACCGGGGCGCTCAGGGCGTGTTCGAGCCTGTCCAGTCCGCCCAGCGCCCAGAGCACTGGCGGTGGGTCGGGGCTGAAGGCG
>DATHAQ010000045.1:0-3413 GCA_035296565.1 Thermoleophilaceae bacterium | reverse complement strand
GCGCTCTCGGCGGTGCAGGGCGGCCTGCCGGCACTCGGCCCGGCGATTCAGGAGACGTTCGGGCTTTCGCTCGTGGAGGTGGCTGCGGTCTTCACCGCGTTCGCACTCGGTACGGTGATCACGCTGCTCGCCTGGGGCGCGCTCTCCGATCGTGCCGGGGAGCGCTGGGTGATCGCCGGCGGCCTGGGCGCGGGCTCGCTGGCGCTGGCGGCAGCGGCCTCGGCGGACGGCTACCCGGCCTTCCTCGGCGCCATGGTGGTGGCCGGCATGCTCGGCTCCAGCGCCATCTCGGCCAGCGGGCGCGCGGTCTTCGGCTGGTTCCCGCGCGACGAGCGCGGGCTCGCGCTCGGGCTGCGCCAGACCGCCGTGCCGGCGGGCGCAGCCGCCGCGAGCCTCTCGCTGCCGCCGCTGGCTGCGGCCTCCGGGCTCGACGCGGCCCTCTACGCGCTCGGCGGGGCGATGCTCGCCGCGTCGGTGGCCGCGGCTCTATGGCTGCGCGACGGCGAGCGCCGCGAATCGGCCGCCCCGCCGGCGCCGGACGCCGTGCGTGACCCCCGCATCTGGCGGCTCAGCTTGGCGTCGTCGCTCATGATCATCGGGCAGGTGGGACTCACCTCGCTGCTCGTGCTCTACCTCTACGGCGAGCGCGGCTGGTCCGCCGCCCACGCCGCGCTGGCGCTGGGTGGCGTGCAGGTGGGCGCCGCCGTGGCGCGCGCGGCAGCCGGGCGGTGGTCCGACCGGCGCGACGAGCGGATCGAGCCGTTCCGCCGGCTGGCGGCCATGGCGGGCGCGCTGCTCGTCGCAGCGGCCGCGCTGGCGGGCGCGCCCGACGCCGTGGCGGTACCCCTGCTGATGGCGGGCGGCGTGGCGGCGATGAGCTGGAACGGCCTGTCGTTCACGGCGGCCGCGGAGATCTCCGGGCGTCGCCAGGCCGGCACCGCAATGGGCATCCAGAACACGAGTATGCGGTTGGTCGCGGTCGGGGTCCCGGTGGGCCTGGGAGCGCTCGCCTCGGGAGTTTCGTGGCAGCTTGCCTTCCTGCTGATGGGCGCGGCGCCGCTGGCCGCCCGCCGGGTGCTCGGCCCGCTCGTGGCCGACGAGCACGAGCGCCGCGCCGCGCGCCGGGCACGCCTCGCCCAGGCGCGGGCCTGACGAGCTTCGCGGAGGCTCAGCTGGCGCCGTTCTCCTACGCCGAGAATGTAGAGCGCACCCAAAATCAGAGGACTGCCTTTCGACGGTCCCGGGTATGCCCACAGGTGCTGTGAGGGAAGGCGGGATACGGACGTCTCCCGTGCTGACCGCCGGAACGGTCTGCGGACCGTTGCCTTCCCGCGATTCAGTCGTTTCCTTGGGGGAGGTTTTCGTATGAGACGGATGTCGCGCCTGCTGCTTCTAGCAGCAGTGGGCATCATCGCGCTGCTCGTAGTAGCAGCCGGGGCTTCGGCCGACCATGCCACACGGCCGCACACGAAGAACATGCACGCGCTCGGGCATAGTCCCGACTTCGGCAGCTTCCTGCTGCCGGATGGTCAGCGCGATGCCAACTCCGACCTCGCCTTCTGGGGCAAGTTGGCGTTCCACGGCGACTACGACGGCTTCCGCATCGTTAACATCGCCGATCCTGAAAACCCCATGCTTGTCTCCAGGACCCGCTGCAACGGCGACCAGGGCGACATCGTGGTCTGGGGGAACATCCTGGTCCGGGCGTGGAACGCGCCGAAGACCGAAGCTCGGAGCTGCGATGGCACCACGGTTCCGGCCGGCTTCGAGGGCATGCACATCTTCGACATCAGCAACCTCGCGAATCCGCAGTTGGTCGGCGAGGTTGAGCTGAGTGCGAGGCCCGAGGCCGACTCGCCCGGGTGCGGGACGCATACCCTGACGCTTGCTCCGGATCTCGCGAACAACCGCGCGGTCATCTACAACGCGACCTCGGGCGGGAACGCGCTGCTGGCTCCCGCGGACCGGGAGTGCGACTGGGTCGACATCGTGCAGGTGCCGCTCAACGATCCCGGCGCCGCGAGCTGGGTTCGCCGCGAGGCACTCGAGGGAGGCCACGCCGCTCATGACAACGGCGTGATCCTCGGTGATGTCAACAAGCTCGCCGTCGCCTCGGGGCACATGAGCAACGTGTTCGACATCGGCGCCAACGACACGCCGGGCGGGAGCCTGCTGGACCCGGCGCCGCTCTACACGATCGAGGAGCCGGGGGTTTGCTTCGTGCCAGATGACCCCGCGAATCCGGATCCTCAGCGCCCCTGCAACGGCAACTGGCACTCCGCCGCGTTCAGCTGGGACGGCGAAGTGGTCATCCTCGGCTGGGAGCCGGGTGGTGGCTCCCTGCCCGAGTGCGAGGCGACCGATCCGCCAGTGAAGAAGAGCGCCTTCTTCTACGACGCGGACACGGGCGCAAAGCTGGGCCAGTGGACCCTGCCGCGACCGCAGTCTGCCGCGGAGAACTGCACCATCCACAACGGCGCCGCGGTACCGCTGCGCAGCGGCCGGCGGGTCCTCGTGCTCGGCAATTACCAGGCCGGGACGTGGGTGATCGATTTCACCAACCCCGCTAGTCCGGAGACGCTCGGCTGGTCCGACCCGCCACCGCTCGTCCCGACGCAGCTGGGTGGCGCGTGGTCTTCGTACTGGTACAACAATTTCATCTACGAGTCGGAGATCACGAAGGGCCTGAACGTGTTCAGGTTCAGTGGAAGGCAGACGGCTGGAGCACTGAAGCTCGGGCACTTCAACCCGCAGACGCAGGAGTTCTCGCTGCCGTAGGTGACATCGGGGGAGGACGGGCCGAGCGCCCGTCCTCCCCGCCACCTGCTCGGGGAAGGAGAGACATGAGAAGACGTGCCGCGCTCAGCGCGTTGGTCTGCGTCGCCGGGGCGCTTGCGATCCCGGCCGGGGCGGCGGCGACCCATCGCCATTCGCTGTTGACGGGAAGCGGCGATTGCGTCGTGCTTTCGAAGCAGGGAGGCGAGCCCTTCGTTACCTTGCCCGAGGCCTCGTTCAACAACACGACCGAGCCGACGATGACCGCCAACCCCCACCCGCTCCACGTGCACGTGCACAGGAGCGCGTCCGAGAGCCAGATCACGATCGGCGTGTACGGCACCGCCACTGACCCGTGCGACGGCGGGGGCGACTATTTGAACGGACCACCATGAGGAGGAGAGCCGCACCGGTGCGCTTGACGGCGACGCCGCCGGGGTACACCGGGGTATGGAAGGAGTGCCCGTCCGTTCGCTGAGGCAAAGGAGAGCCGTCTGGCTGGTCGCGCTACCGGTTGCGACCGCCTCCTGGCTGAACGCGCACTGCCTCGCGTTCGTGCTCGTGCCGCCGGCCGGCGGCGAGCACATGCATCACCACGCCGAGGGCGGGCACACGTACTTCGGATCCACACCGGTCCT
>DATHAQ010000044.1:0-3556 GCA_035296565.1 Thermoleophilaceae bacterium | reverse complement strand
CCATCACGGCCTGAGCCTCCCTGAGGCTGGAGGCGATCTCGCCCTTCAGATACTCATTCTTGGAGGGCCTTAGCCTAGCATAGATATGAGGCCGCCGATCCTGTTGTTCCCGGCGAAGCGGGCAAACAGGGCGATGCTGGTGTCCACCATGCGCTTGGCCTTCGAGACTACGATTGAGCGCCGGCGGAAGCGCGCCAGCCAATGCCGCTGGCGCGCGTTGTCCCGCTCGATGCCGTGCGTCTCGTCCTTACCTGAGTATCGGCGTGGAAAAGGGACCCGGCTGACGGGCTGATCGGCGTCCAATCGGGACCCACCCCCGGCACCTCTCTTTCATGCTCCGACCCGATCAGGGTCAGGGAGCCAGCCGGGGATGTTGATTGTGGAGACTATCGCCAAGGTCCGGCGGCTGTTCCGCCATGAGCACAAGAGCATTCGCGAGATCTCCCGGGAGCTGCGCCTATCCCGCAAGGTCGTGCGCAAGGCCCTGCGCTCGGACGCCACCGCCTTCGCCTACAAGCGCCTGCGCCAGCCCCGCCCTCAGCTCGACAGCCACGTCGCGCAGTTGGAGGCGCTGCTTGCCGAGGAGCTGGCCAAGCCCAAGCGTCAGCGCCTGAGCTACGCGCGCCTGTTTGAGGCCTTGCGTGAGGATGGCTTCGCCGGCGGCTACGACAGCGTGCGCCGCTACGCCCAGCGCTGGTTCAAGGATCGCGCCGCGACCGCCCAGGGCGTCTTCATCCCGCTCGCCTTCGCACCCGGTGAAGCCTTCCAGTTCGACTGGAGCCACGAGACTGCCCTCCTCAGCGGCGTCACCACCCAGATCAAGGTCGCCCACATCCGGCTCTGCCACAGCCGTCTCTTCCTGCTTCGCGCCTACCCGCGCGAGACCCAGGAGATGGTCTTCGACGCCCACGAGCGGGCCTTCCGCTTCTTCGGCGGGGCGTGCCGGCGGGGCATCTACGACAACATGCGCACCGCCGTAGCCGCGATCTTCGTCGGGCGGCAACGCACCTTCAACCGCCACTTCCAGCAGTTCTGCTCGCACCACCTGGTCGAGCCGACCGCCTGCAACCCCGGCGCGGGTTGGGAGAAGGGGCAGGTCGAGAACCAGGTGCGCACCGCTCGCAACCGCTTCTTCAAGCCCACGCCCCGCTTCGGCACGCTCGCCGAGCTGAACGCCTGGTTGGAGGAGCGCTGCATCGCCTGGGCGATGACGGCGGCCCACCCCGTGCAGCGGGATCGCACCGTCATGGAGGTGTTCGAGGCCGAGGATCGGCCGGCCCTTGTCGCGTTGCGCGAGCCCTTCGACGGCTTCCACGAGGTGGAGGCGGCGGCCTCGCCCACCTGCCTCGTGCGCTTCGACCACAACCGATACTCCGTGGCGGCGCGCGCGGCGGGCCGCCGCGTGCAGCTGCGCGCCTACGCCGAGCGGATCGCCGTCTTCCTGAACGGTGAGACCGTCGCGCAGCACCCGCGCTGCTTCGGCCGGCATCAGACGATCTACGATCCCTGGCACTACCTGCCCGTGCTGGCCCGCAAGCCCGGCGCGCTGCGCAACGGCGAACCGTTCCGGGCCTGGGATCTGCCCGAGGCGCTCAGCCAGATCCGGCAGCGCCTTGCCGCGCATCCTGACGGGGACCGGCAGTTCGTGACCATCCTCTCGGCCGTGCCCGAGGCGGGGCTGGAGGCCGTCGAGGCGGCCTGCGCCAGCGCCCTCGCGGCGCGCCTGCACAGCGCCGACGCCGTCCTCAACTTCCTGGCACGCGGCCGCGAACCCGAGCCGCCCCCACCCGTGCTGACGCCGGCCTCCTTGACCCTGGGCCTCATGCCCGAGGCCGACTGCGCCCGCTACGACGGGCTTCGCGCGACGGTGCAGGCGTGATGGACCGTCCTGCCGTCCTCGACCTGATGGTCAAGCTCAAGCTGCGCGGCATGCGCGCGGCCTACGACGAGGTGATCACGCTGGCGGCCAAGCGCCATCACTCGCCCGAGCAGGTCGTTGGCCAGCTGCTGGCGGCGCAGTTGGCCGACGTGGAGAGCCGGGCCACGGCCTACCGCATGGGCAACGCGCGCTTCCCCGTGATGAAGACGCTCGCCGACTTCGACTTCTCCGGCTCGCCCGTGAACGCCGGCGCGGTGCGCGAACTCCACAAAGGCGCCTTCCTCACCGAAAGCCGCAACGCGGTGCTGATCGGGGGCACGGGCTCGGGCAAGACGCACCTGGCCATCGCCATCGGCGCGAACTGCGTGCGCGAGCGCGCGGCGCGGGTGCGCTTCTTCAACACGGTCGAGCTGGTCAACCAGCTCGAGGCCGAGACGCGGGCCGGCAAGGCGGGGCGGCTCGCCACGCAGCTGGCGCGCACGGACCTCGTGATCCTGGACGAGCTGGGCTACCTACCGTTCCCGCGGGCGGGTGGTCAGATGCTGTTCCACCTGATCAGCCGGCTCTACGAGCGCACCTCGGTGATCGTGACGACGAACCTGCCGTTTGGCGAGTGGCCGAGCGTGTTCGGCGACGCGAAGATGACGACGGCGCTGCTCGACCGGCTGACGCACCACTGCGAAATCCTGGAAACGGGCAACGCGAGCTGGCGGCTGAAGACCCGCGCCTGAGGCGAGAGCCGGGCCGCTGCACCGGCGTGGATGGCAGCGAGCGCGGTGGTGGGCTGGAGACGAGGCCGACGCCGCTCCGCTCACCCTGGCCGGCTCCCCGGCTCCGCGACACCGACCTCTGCGTCAGCGGCCGCACGACAGGGCCGCAAGTGGGTTCTTTTTGGACGCCGATCCTGGGTCCCTATTCAACGCCGATTGACACCTTGAGGTCTGACGTGTCGAAGCCCTCAATGAACCAGCCGTAAATCGGGGCGATCAGCTCGCGGGCCTCGGCCCGCCGGTCCTGCTCATGCCACAGCCGGGCCAGGCCCACGGCCGCGCGCAGCTCCCACATCTTCGCGCTCTGCTCGCGCGCTACCGCGATGGCCTGGCGGTAGCTAGCCTCGGCTCCGGCGTGATCCGGCACCGGCAGCGCCAGCAGGAGCTCCCCCTTGACTCGGTGCAGCTCCGCTTCGATCCAGCCCTCCCTCGTTCGCCCGATCCTCCCTAACGGCTCTTCCAACAGGCTCTGCCCTTCCTCCGCTCGGCCCGCTTCCCGGTACGCCTCGGCGAGGAGCGACAGACGTAGCGGGAGCGTCCGCTCCTGCCCGGTCGCGCGATAGGCGGCGATGCTCCGTCGGCATGGCACCAAGGCGTCCTCCGCGCCGAGCTTCGCCCGCGCACACTCCCGGTAGGCATCCGCCCCCGCTCGATACTCCGAGGAGCCCAGCTCGGCGGCGAGCGTCATCAGCGCCTCGGCGTGTGCGAGCAGAGCCTCCATGTCTCGAAAGAGGCTGTCGAACTGGCAGGCCACGTTCAGGACGTTTGCGAGGGAGAGCAGATGGGCGAGTTCGCGCGCGTAGGCCAACGCCTCCCGGCTGCTCGTCCGCGCCTGATCCGGGTAGCCGAGACCGAGGAGCGTGAGAGACAGAATATTCAGGGCGTTTGCCCGGAAGTCAGTCCGGTA
>DATHAQ010000043.1:0-2587 GCA_035296565.1 Thermoleophilaceae bacterium | reverse complement strand
TGACGTACCTGGAGGAGCGGTGAGCACCGAGGTATCGCGCGAGGCGCCTCCGCGCAAGGAGAAGGCGCTCACGATCGGCGCGGTCTGCAAGCAGCTCGAGCGCGAGTTTCCCGACATCTCGATCTCGAAGATCCGCTATCTAGAGGACCAGAAACTGCTGGCGCCGCGACGCACTCCGGGCGGCTACCGGCTCTATGCGGCCGGCGACGTGGACCGGCTGCGGACGATCCTCCGCCTTCAGCGTGACGAGTTCCTGCCCCTGCGCGTGATCCGGCAGGAGCTGGCGGCGGGGCGTACGGACACGGACGTTGCCGCGCCGGATGCCCCCGCTGAGCCGCGCGGCGCCGTCCGGCGCACGAGCTTCGCCCTGCGCGGACCGGGTTCGCTGTACCACCTGGCCGAGGTGCTCGAGGAGACGGGGGCCGACCACGCGCTCGTCAAGGAGCTCGAGGACTTCGGCGTGATCAAGGGCGAGCGCCACGAGGGCGAGTTGCTCTGCGACGACACCGAGCGCGAGATCATCCGCGCCGTCGGAGAGCTGAAGCGCTTCGGGGTCGGCGGACGCAACCTGCGGGTGTTCCGCACGTCGGCGGACCGTGAGGCCGCGCTGCTCGAGCAGATCCTGGCGCCGGCGCTGCGGTCGCGTAATCCGGAGCGGCGCAAGGAGGCCGTCGAGGCGCTCGAGAACCTGGCCGCCATCGCCTCGCACCTCAAGCACCTGCTGCTGATCCGGGACCTGCGCAAGCTTGCACGCTGACCGGGGCACGGTGCGCCTCGAGGACTACATCCAGGACATCCCCGATTTCCCTAAGCCGGGGATCGTCTTCAAGGACATCACGCCGCTGTTTCTCGACCACGAGGCGCTGCGTTATGCGGTCGACCAGCTGGCCGACTACGCTCGCTCCCGCGAGATCGATTACGTCGTCTCGGCCGAGGCGCGCGGCTTCGTCCTGGGCGCAGCGGTCGCAATGGCGGCCGACGCGGGCTTCATCCTCGCGCGCAAGCCGGGCAAGCTGCCGCGCGAGGTCTCCTCCGTGGAGTATCAGCTCGAATACGGCGTCGACGCCCTGGAGGTGCACTCCGACGCGGTCCGCGGCGGCGCGCGCGTGCTGGTGCACGACGACCTGCTGGCCACGGGCGGCACGGCGGGGGCGCTCTGCGGGCTGGTCGAGCAGGCGGGTGGAGTCGTGGCAGGATGCGCCTTCGTGATCGAGCTCGCGTTCCTCCATGGCCGCGACCGGCTCCGGGGCTATGACGTGCGGTCGCTCGTCGTCTTCGACAACGAATGATGGTCGTCCGCCGCGAACGGGTCGTGTCCGGCGCGCCCGTCGACGTCTGGCGCATCGTCAGCGATCCGGCTCGCCTGCCCGCATGGTGGCCGGGTGTGTCGCGCGTCGAGGAGGCGAGTCGTGAGGCCTGGACCACGGTGCTCATCTCTCCCAAGGGCAAGAGCGTCCGCGCCGATTACAGCCTCGTCGAGGCCCGCGAGCCGCAGTGCCTGCGGTGGCAGCAGGAGCTCGAGGAGTCGCCGTTCGAACGACTGCTCGCGGAGTCGACGACCGCGCTCGAGCTTGAGCCGGACCCCGGCGGCGGAACGCGGGTACGGGTTACGCTCAGCCAGCGCGCCCGGGGGTGGGCGCGGTTCAGTCCCTTCCAGCTGCGCGCCGCCGCAGCCAGGCAGGCGGAGGGCGCGCTGGAAGGACTCGCGGGTCTGGCTGGGGAACCGACCTGATGCGCTGGTGGGGCTGGGGGGAGGACGGACATGCCGTCCCGCTGCCGCCTGCCGCGGAGCGCATGCTGCGCGACGAGCTCGGCATCGACTCGGCTGCTCGCCGGCCGCCGGTCGGCCTCGAACAGGTCTCGGTTCCCGACTCCCGCCTTCCCCCGGTCGTGCGCGAGCGCCTGGCCGCGGCCGTGGGCGCCGAGCACGTCCGTGACGGGCGCGAGGATCGCATCGCTCACGCGGTCGGGCGCTCGTATCCGGATCTGGTGCGGATCCGCTCCGGTGACGCCTCCAGCGCTCCGGACGCCGTGGTGCTGCCCGCCTCAGCGGAGCAGGTGGCTGCGTTGCTGGCCGCCTGCGCCGAACAGCGGGTGGCGGTCACGCCGTTCGGCGGCGGCACGAGCGTGGTCGGTGGAGTGGAGCCGGTCCGGGACGGCATGGCGGCGGCAATTTCGCTTGACCTGCGCCGGCTCGACACCACGGTCTGGGTGGACCGCACCTCGCTCACGGCGCGTCTCGACGCGGGACTGTTCGGGCCGGAGGTTGAGCGGCGGCTCGCCGCCGAGGGCGTGACGCTGGGCCATTTCCCGCAGTCATTCGAGTATTCGACGGTGGGCGGCTGGGTGGCCACGCGCTCGGCGGGCCAGGCGTCCACCGGCTATGGGCGCATCGATGAGCTGGTCGAGGGCCTCCGCTGCGTTACACCGGTGGGGGAGCTCGCCGCGCGCGCGCTGCCCGCGTCGGCGGCCGGCCCGAACCTGCGCGAGCTGATCGTGGGCTCCGAGGGCGTGCTGGGTGTGATCTGCGAGGCGACCGTGCGGGTGCGGCCCGCGCCGTCGGCGCGTCGCTACGAGGGCTGGTCCT
>DATHAQ010000042.1:0-3256 GCA_035296565.1 Thermoleophilaceae bacterium | reverse complement strand
CTTCGAGGCCAACGTCCAGAGCCTGCACCCGGAGCTGATCAAGCTGCTGGGGCGGCTGCGCTTCCGCACGAGCTACGGGCAGAACGTGCTGGCCCACTCGATCGAGTGCGCGCACCTGGCGGCGATGATGGCCGAGGAGCTCGGGGCCAGCCCGCGCACCGCGCGCCGCGCCGCCCTGCTGCACGACATCGGCAAGGCGGTGTCGCACGAGATCGAGGGCCCGCACGCACTGGTGGGCGGCGACCTCGCGCGCAAGTACGGGGAGTCCGAGGCGGTGGCGCACGCCATGGAGGCCCACCACAACGAGGTCGAGCCGCAGACCGTCGAGGCGGTCATCGTCCAGGCCGCCGACGCGCTGTCGGGCGCCCGCCCCGGCGCGCGCGGGGAGTCCCTGGAGCACTACGTCAAGCGCCTGCGCGAGCTCGAGCAGATCGCCACCCGCCACCCGGCCGTCGACAAGGTCTACGCCATGCAGGCCGGCCGGGAGATCCGGGTCATGGTCGCCCCGGGCGAGCTCGACGACGACGGGGCGATCCTCCTCTCGCACGAGATCGCGCGCACGATCGAGAAGGAGCTCGAGTACCCCGGGCAGATCAAGGTGACGGTCATCCGCGAGTCGCGCGCGGTCGAGTACGCCAAGTGAAACGAAAGGGGGCGGCGCCGCGCCGGCCCCCGGCGGTCAGCGGAAGCGCCGCACCGCGAAGGCCACGATCAGCGAGACCAGGAGGCTGATCGCCGCCGCCACGGCGAGCCAGAGGCCCCAGCCGACCGAGATGTCCAGCACGCCGCCGTCCTCGCCGTTGACGTCAGCCCAGTCGATGATCGACAGGATCGTCGCCAGCAGGGCGAAGAAGCAGGCGCAGCCGAGGCTGATCAGCCGCGCGACCTTCAGCGAGCTGGCCAGCGCGTAGCCCGCCAGCAGCGGGATCGTCAGCACGGCCAAACCGATGAGGACCACCCCGTCCTTGTCGGTGCCGTTGGCCGAGAGGTCGAACAAGGGGCCGTGGGCGACGATCCACGGGCCGATCGAGCCGACGATCAGCAGGAGGAGGCTGAGGCCGGCCCAGGCCACGATCGGCGCGCGCCGCGAGACGGGCGAGACCTCGCGCGGGCGCCCGGCGGCCGCCTGAGGCCAGCCCGGCCCGGCCAGGGGAGCGGCCTGCTGCCAGGCGCTGCCGTCCCAGTAGCGCTGTTGGCCCGGGATCTCCGGGTCGGGATACCAGCCCGGCGCGGCTTGGGTGTTCATGCGTCGCAACCTCCGTTGAGCGTGTTCGTATTCTCCCTACCGGTGAAGCGGTATCACGTCACGACCTTCGGGTGCCAGATGAACGAGCACGACTCCGAGCGCCTGAAGGGCATGCTCGAGTCGCTGGGCTACACGGAGGCCCCGGCGCGCGACGAGGCCGATCTGGTCCTCTTCAACACCTGCTCGATCCGCGAGAAGGCCGACGAGCGCTTCATCGCCCACCTCGGCGAGGCGAAGGGCCTCAAGCGGCGCAACCCCGAGGTGCTCGTCGGCGTCGGTGGCTGCTGGGCCCAGTCGGTCAAGGACGAGGTCTTCCGCCTGTTCCCGTTCGTCGACGTGGCCTTCGGCCCCGGGCAGGTCCACAAGCTCGCCGAGTTCTTGACCTCCGACTCGCTGACCGCCCAGGGCTTCTTCGAGTTCGAGGGCTTCACGGGCCGCCTGCCGACCAAGCGCGCCCGCCCCTTCCAGGGCTGGGTGCAGATCTCGGTCGGCTGCAACTGCCGCTGCTCCTACTGCATCGTGCCCTCCACGCGCGGGCGCGAGGTCTCGCGCCCGGCCGACGAACTGGTCGCCGAGGTCGCGGGCATGGCCGCCGACGGCGTCCGCGAGGTGACGCTGCTGGGCCAGAACGTCAACGCCTACGGCCGCGACCTGCGCCCGCGCGTGCCGTTCTCCGAGCTGCTGGCCCGCGTGGACGCCGTGGAGGGCGTCGAGCGCATCCGCTATACCAGCCCGCACCCCAAGGACATGCGCGAGGACGTGATCCGCGCCCACGCCGAACTGGACGCGCTGTGCGAGCACATCCACCTGCCGCTGCAGTCGGGCTCCACGCCGATCCTCAAGGCCATGCGCCGGACCTACTCGCGTGAGCGCTACCTCGACCGCGTCGCGCTGATCCGCGAGCACGTCCCCGACTGCGCACTGACCACCGACGTGATCGTCGGCTTCCCCGGAGAGTCCGAGGAGGACTTCGGCCGGACGCTGGAGGTGGTCGAGGAGGTCGGCTACGACGGGGCGTTCACGTTCATCTTCTCCCCGCGGCGCGGCACCGAGGCCGCCGGCCTGCGCGACGACGTGCCCCACGCGGTCAAGGTCGAACGCATGGAGCGACTCGTCGAGGCGGTCCAGCGGCGGGCGGCCGAGCGGGCGGGGCGCTTCGTCGGGCGCACGCTCGACGTCCTGGTCGAGGGGCCCTCCCGAACCGACCCTTCGCGCCTGCGCGGCCGCTCGCGCCACAACAAGGTGGTCAACTTCAGCGGGCTGGCCGCACCGGGGGAGACGGTGGGGGTGCGCATCACGGGCGCGACGAGCCAGACCCTCGCGGGCGAGGAGGAGCTCCTCGCCCGCGCGCTGCCGGGCTGAGCGAGATTCATGCGTAAGTACCTCAGCGGCATCGGCGCGCTCGCCGGTGTCCTCTTCCTGCTCGCGTCCGCTCAGACGGCGGTCGCTGCGAGCCCGCACTTCATCGGCACGCCACAGGCGACCGTGTCCGGGAACTCGCTGACCGTCACGTTCAAGGCCGCCGGACTGGGCAACGTGGAGACGGCGGACTTCACCCTGTCGGGCACCGTGGACGTGTTCTCGCGTTGCTACAACCGCGGCGGCAACAAGCCGCAGGCCGACAACAAGCAGGAAACGATCAACGTGAATTCGACGGAGACGTTCCCGGTCAGCAACGGCCAGACGACCGGCAGCTTCACGGTCACGCCGCTTTCGACGTTGACGTGCCCGGGCAACCAGATCGTCGTCATCGAGTCGGTGGACTTCAGCGACCTGGTGCTGTCCGGCCAGGGGCTGACGTTCGAGTTCTGAGTCGCGTCGTCGTCGAGAACGTCGCTCGGAGATACGAAAGGCCCGGAGAGATCCGGGCCTTTCGCTACGAGGGCTCGTAGAGCTGCAGGTCGTTGCCGTCGGGGTCCTCGAACGCGGCGATCCGGCCCCACGGGTGCTCGGAGATCCCGCCGGCGAACGCGACGCCCTTGCCCTGCAGCTCCTCCACGGCCTCGTCGA
>DATHAQ010000041.1:0-202081 GCA_035296565.1 Thermoleophilaceae bacterium | reverse complement strand
CGATCTTCGCGGACCTGCCGGCGGAAAGTGTGTCGCTCATCGCCGAGCGAGCCGAGCCGCGGGCGCTGCGCGCCGGCGACTGGCTGTTCCGCGAGGGCGACCCGGCCGACGCGCTCTACGTGCTGCGCTCGGGACGCATCGAGATCCTGCAGGAGTCAGGCGGCCGCGAGGCGGTGATCCGCGCGGTGCCCTCGGGCGGCGTGCTCGGTGAGCTGGCGCTGCTCACGGGCGAGCGGCGCTCGGCGTCGGTTCGCGCACGGCGCGACAGCGCGCTGCTGCAGGTCTCCCGCGAGGCCTTCATGGAGCTGCTCGAGGGCGACCCGCTGTTCGCGACATCGCTGAGCCGCACCCTCGCGGGGCAGTTCGCGCGCACCCGCGTCGCGGCCACGCCGCGCGAGCCGGTGCCGCCCGTCGTCGCGGCGGCGACCCTTTGCGAGCACGAGGCCGGCGCGTCCTTCACCCAGGCGCTCGCCGCAGAGCTCGCCGACGTGGGCCTCCTGACCCTCGAGGACTCCGGCACGGGGGACGGGTATGCCGAGCTGCTCGACCAGGCCGAGCGAGCCCATGGCCAGGTGCTGCTGCACGTCGAGCCGGGGCGCGGCGAGGAGTGGGACAGCTTCTGCCTGCGCCAGGCCGACCGCGTGCTCGCGGTGGTGGACGGGGGCGCCGCGCCCGTCGCGGGGCTGGGGGGCGCCGACCTGGCCGTCCTCGGGAGCGCCGACGTGCGCCGGTGGGCGACCGCGCTGCAGCCCCGGGCGGTGCACCTGGTCGACGGCGACGAGTCCGTCGCCCGACTGGCGCGGCGCCTGAGCGGGCGCTCGCCCGGGGTGGTGCTCTCCGGCGGCGGCGCGCGCGGGATGGCCCACGTCGGCGTGCTGCGCGAGCTGCTGGACGCGGGCGCAGTGATCGACCGTCTCGGGGGCTGCAGCATGGGCGCGCTGGTGGCGGCGCTGTTTGCGACGGGGCTCTCCCCCGAGGAGATCGAGGAGCGCCTGCGCGAGGAGTTCGTGAAGCGCAACCCGATCGGCGACTACACCCTCCCCCTCGCCGCGCTCGTTCGCGGCCGCCGCGCCCAGTCCATGCTGGTGCGCCTATTTGGCGACCAGCGGATCGAGGAGCTGCCGCGCGAGTTCTTCTGCGTGAGCTCCGACCTCGTGTCCTCCGAGCTCGTGGTACACCGCCGCGGCGTGCTGGGAGAGGCGGTGGGAGCGAGCATCTGCCTGCCGGGAATCGCGCCGCCGAGGAGCCAGGAGGACCGCCTGCTGGTGGACGGCGGCGTGCTGAACAACCTGCCCGTGGAGACGATGGCCGGTCGCGGCGAGGGTCCGGTGATCGCGGTGGACGTGAGCGCGCGCTACCAGGCGCCGGCCCGCAAGGCAGGCGGCGTGCGGCGCCCCCGGCTCGAGCGGCTGAGCAGCTGGGCCCGGCGCGCGGTGATCGGCTGGGACGCCGCGCTGCCGACCTTCACCGAGACGCTGATGCGCTCG
Organism: Thermoleophilaceae bacterium; assembly: GCA_035296565.1. Taxonomy (GTDB): domain Bacteria; phylum Actinomycetota; class Thermoleophilia; order Solirubrobacterales; family Thermoleophilaceae; genus JACCZR01. The sequence goes on along the minus strand of DATHAQ010000041.1, from coordinate 200,594 downwards.
GTGGTGCTGGGGAGCATCGACACCGCCGAGGCCGCCCAGCGCCACGCCGACCTGGTCATCGCACCGTCGGTGCAGGGCATCGGACTGACCGAGTGGGAGCGCCTGGACACGCTGCGCGCCCAGGGCGCCGAAGCGGCGCGACGCGTGCTGTCCTCCACCGCGGCCGAAGTGCTCGAACCGCTGGGGATCCGGGCAGGCTGACTCGGTGCCCGAGCTCCACCACCGACTCGACGGCCCCGGGGACGCGCCGGTGCTGTTGCTGTCGAACTCGCTCGGGACCACGCTCGAGATGTGGGACCGCCAGCTTCCCGCGCTCGCTGAGCGCTTCCGGCTGCTGCGCTACGACGCGCGCGGACACGGGCGCTCTGAGGTTCCCGAGGGCCCGTACTCGATGGCCGACCTGGGCGCCGACGTGGTCGAGCTGCTCGACCGCCTGGAGATGGAGCGGGCGTCGTTTTGCGGGCTGTCGCTGGGAGGCATGGTCGGGGTGTGGCTGGGAGTGCACGCGCCCGAGCGCATCGACCGCCTGGCGTTGTGCTGCACCGCGGCGCACCGAGTACGCCCGGCCGAGGACTGGCGTGCCCTGGCGGGCACGGTGCGCGAGCAGGGCGTGGAAGCGGTGGCCGACGCCACGATCGGCCGCTGGTTCTCGCCCGAGTTCCGAGAGGCCGAGCCCGAGCTGGTGGGCTCGGTCCGCGAAGCCCTGGTCAGTACCCCGCCCGAGGGGTACGCGAGCAGCGCGGAGGCCATCAGCGGACACGACGAGCGCGACCGCCTCGGCGACCTCGCCTTGCCCACGCTGGTGGTCACGGCGGCAGACGACCCGTCCATCTCGCCCGGCGAAGGCGCGGCGATCGCCGAGCGGGTGCCCGACGCCCGGCTGGAGGCCCTGCCGCACGGGCGTCACCTCTGCAACATCGAGCACTCGGAGGCGTTCAACCGGGCGCTGATCGCTTTCTTGGGCTGAGGCGGCGCCGGCTCCCGTGCCGACGGCCCTCGGTGGTGGGCGCGGCACCCCTTCGAGAAATTCGTCAGGGCGCTGAGCGTTTTCCACACGTGGACAGCCGCGTCGGGGCCTGGTCTAGCGTGCGCGGCGCCTTGCGCCGCAGCGCCCTCCTCTTCGCCGGGCTCTTTCTCGCCTACGCCCTGACGGCCGGCCTCGAGGCCGAGGGCTCGTCGCGCTTCGCGGGCGACGAGTCGCACGTCCTGCTCGCGGCGCAGTCGCTGGTCGAGGACGGCAACTTCGACGTCCTCGACGACCTGCGCGAGGGCTCCTACCGCGACTACCAGCCCGCACCGGTGCGGGCGATCGGCAAGCAGCGCGAGGGTCAGCTGCTCGAGCCCACGGGGATCGGGATGCCGCTGCTGATAGCTCCGGCCTTCGCGGTGGCAGGGGCGACGGGGGCGTCGCTGCTGCTCGCCGCCATCGCCGCCCTGGCGGTCTGCCTGGGCTACCGCTTGGCGCTGCGCGTCGTGCCCGACCCCTGGGCCCTCGGCACGGCCGCCGCCGTGGGTCTCTCGCCGCCGCTGCTGGTGCACGCCACCTCGGTGCTGCCCGAGCTCCCGGCCGGCGTCTGCCTGGCCGGCGCGGCCCTGCTCGCCCTGCGTCAGGACGATCGGATCTCGCGCCGCGAGACGTTCGTGCTGTTCGCCCTGCTCGGCCTCGTGCCGTGGCTGGGGGTGAAGTACCTCCCGGCGGCCGCGCTGGTCGGACTCGTTGCCGCCCGCAACCTGTGGCGGGTGAGGCGCCGCCTGCTCGCCGTCGGCGGCACGGAGCTCGCCTTCTTCTCGGTGGCCTTCTGGATCGCCATCGACCAGGCCCTGTACGGCGGGCTGTCGCCCTACTCGGTCAACCCGCCAGGGGTGGACCCGAGCGGAGTCGAGGGCCTGGACCACCTCGAACGCGCGCCGCGGCTGGTCACGCTGTTCGTGGACCCGGGGCTGGGCCTGCTGCGCTGGGCCCCGGTGCTGGCGCTGGCCTTCGGCGGCCTGTTCCTGCTGGCGCGCTCGACGCGCGGAGGCCTCGCCCGGGCGCTGCCGGGCGCGCGCAAGGCCGAGCGCGCCGCGGGCCTGTGCGCCGCCGTGATCGGCGTCCAGCTTCTGGTGGCGGTGTTCCTCGCCCCGACCCTCTCCGGCGGCGCCTTCCCGCCGCGCCACCTGGTGGCGGTGCTACCGCTGGCCGTACCGCTGGCGGCCTGGGGCCTGCGTCACGTGCCCCGGTTGGGCGTGGCCCTGGCGGTGGCGACCGTGGCGCTCTCGCTCTGGCTGGCGCTCGACACGGCGTTCGGCGACGGCTCGCTGCTGCCGTCGGGGGCCACGAAGTCGCTGCCGCGGGTGAGCGCCAGCCCCAGCGCGGCGCAGACGAAGGCGATGATGGCGGCCACGATCAGGATCTCGTCGAGCGCGCCGACGGAGGCCTCGTGCGCGCCGGGGATGCCTCGGGTCTGACCGGCGGAGATCGCCTCGGCGGCCTGGGCGACCCGGCCCCGCGGGACGGCGCCGGCGTTCGTGAGGCGGTCCTCCACTCGGGCCTGGAAGATCGCGCCGAGGACGGCGGTGCCGGTGGCGATGCCGACCTGGCGGAAGGTCGTGTTGATGCCCGAGCCCATGCCGCTGCGCGCGCGGGGCACGACCCCCACCGCTGTCTGCGCCAGCGCGGGGTTGACCATCCCGATACCGATGCCCGCCGCTACGAAGCCGGGGATCAGCGCGGTCCACTCAGAGTCGGCGTCCACAGCGCGCATGAGCAGCAGCCCGACGCCCACCGTGCCGAGGCCGATTCCGAAAAACAGCCGCACCGGGAACTGGGCTGCGAAGCGACCGGCCACCGGGGCGACGAAGAACGAGACCAGCGAGAGCGGCAGGAAGTACAGGCCCGCCTCCAGCGGGTCGGCGCCCAGCACGCCCTGCAGGTAGAGGACGAGGTAAAGAAACATCGAGAACATCGCGGCGCTCAGGCCGAAGGCAACGATCGAGGCGCCGCCGAAGGCCGGCTTGCGGAACAGCATCAGGTCGAGCATCGGCTCCCTGATGCGCGCTTCCACGACCACGAAGGCCGCGAGCAGCACCACGGCCGCTGCGAACAGCGACACGATCAGCGTGCTGTCCCAGCCCTCCGTGTTACCGCGGACGATCGCGAAGATCAGGCAGAACAGGGCGGTGGAGAAGGTGAGCACGCCCGCAACGTCGATCGAGCGCGCGGCGGGGTCGCGGGACTCCGGGACGCGGGCGAGCGTGAGCGCGATCGCCGCGGCGCCCACCGGCAGGTTGACCAGGAAGATCCACTCCCAGCCCAGGCCGTCCGTCAGGACGCCGCCGACGAGCGGGCCCACGGCGACCGCGCCGCCGATGGTGGCGCCCCAAATGCCGAAGGCGGTACCGCGCTGGCGGCCCTCGAACTCCTCGGCCAGCAGGGCCAGCGACGTGGCGAACAGGACCGCGCCGCCCACGCCCTGGAAGCCCCGGGAGACGATCAACGCGACCGGGCTGCCCGCCAGGCCGCAGGCCAGCGAAGACAGCGTGAAGAGGGCGAGGCCGAACACGAACACCCTACGCCGGCCGATGCGGTCGGCCGCCGAGCCCGCGGTGAGCAGGAAGGACGCCAGCGTGAGGGCGTAGGCGTCGATCACCCACTGCAGATCGGAAAAGCTCGCGTGGAGCTCCCGCTGGATCTGCGGCAGCGCCACGGTCACCACCGTGATGTCGATCAGCAGCATGAAGGTGCCCACGCAGGCGGCCACCAGGGTCCAGCGCTGGCGGGAGCTCATCGGGCCTCGCGCTCCAGCAGGCGGCCGGCGGCGCTGGCCGGGTCGAGCCGGCGGGCCACGACCTCGTCCAGCATCTCCTTGACCTCGGGGTCCTCTCGGGTGGAGTCCTCGAGGCGCCGGCGCATGCGGGCGCCGGCCAGGGCCAGCACCTCGTTCATCAGGTTGCGCCCGCGGCGCGTCTCGAGCGTGCCCTCGCTCTCGATGTAGTCGCGGTGCGCGGAGATCTTCTCGACCAGCTCGTCGATGCCCTGTCCCTTCGGGGCCTCGGTCTGCACGATGGGTACGCGCCAGCCCTCCTGCGGGCCCAGCGACAGCGTGGCCCGGATCTCCCGGACCATCGTGTCGGTCAGCGGGTGGTCGGACTTGTTGACCACGATCACGTCGGGGATCTCCATCACCCCGGCCTTCAGCGCCTGGACGGAGTCGCCGGAGCCGGGCATGAGGACGAGCACGACGGTGTCGGCGTGGCCGATGATGTCCACCTCGGCCTGGCCGACGCCCACCGTCTCCAACATCACGTCGTCCTTGCCGCTGGCGTCCATGAGCAGCGCCGCCTGGAGCGTGGCCTCGCTCAATCCTCCCAGCGAGCCGCGGCTGGCCATGGAGCGGATGAACACGCCCGGGTCCAGGAAGTGGTCGGCCAGCCGGATGCGATCGCCCAGCAGGGCACCCTTGGTGAAGGGTGAGCTGGGGTCGATCGAGAGCACGGCCACCTCGCGCTCGCGGCCGCGCGCGTGCTCCACCAGCTTCCCGATCAGCGTGGACTTGCCCACGCCGGGCGCGCCGGTGAAGCCGACGACGGCCGACTTGCCGGTGCTGGGGTAGACCTCGCGCACGAGCTCCCAGCCCTCGGGGTCGTCGTTCTCCACGAGGGAGATCGCGCGGGCGAGGGCGCGCTTGTCGCCCTTCAGCAGGCGCTCGGAGAGCTCGGCGGCGGTCTGTCCCGGCGCGGCCATACGCCGCCCGACGCTAGCGGCGGGAGACCCGCCAGGCCCAGACGATCGGCGCCGGGCGGCCGAAGCGCCCGCCGCGGTGCTGCCAGGAGAGGTGGAGGTGGTCGCCGCGGCCGTGATTTTTGTCGCCGTTGTAACCCACCCAGCGGAAGGGCATGCGGGGGCGGTTCTGGCGCGGCTCGGCCCACTTGGCCAGCCGGTCGACCTTGCTCCAGGAGCCGCCCGGGCCGGGGACGAGGTCGGTGGCCAGGCCGAGCGGGTGCTCGCCGCGGCGGCTGTGGCCGCGCAGCGCGTAGCCGGCCGCCCCGCGCACCTTGTAGCGGCGGATCAGGTAGACGACGTTGGCCACGATGCGGCGGTCGATCCGCTCGCCGTTCTGGCCGGGGATCCGCACGAAGCGCTTGGGACTGCGCGAGGGTCGCAGCCGCCCCACCCGCCCCGGAGGCCCGAGGTCGACGGTCTCGCAGGCGTAGTCGAGCGAGTCGAGCACCTCGGCCCGCACATGGTCGCCGCCGCCGCCGCAGAGGGCGCTGTCGAGCTTGCGGTCGCGCAGCAGGATGCGGTCGTCGCCCTCGCCGCCGTCGGCGAAGTCGCGGCCGGAGTCGCCGGAGAGGACGTCGTTGCCGGCGCCGCCGGATAGCTCGTCGTCACCCGAGCCCCCGTGAAGGTCGGTGGGCAGGGCGGACTCGACCCGCACCCGGTCCGAGCCGTCGCCGAGGTCCCCCTCGATGCGGGAGGCCCCTGGACAGGAGACCCCGCCGAAGTCGACCAGCGACGCGCACCCGGGTCCGGCCTGGAGCTGAGCGCCCGCGTCCTGCACGCCGGAGTCGGAGATGACGACGTCGTTCTGCTCGCCCGGGGCAGCCTGCAGGCGCAGGACGGCGCCCTGGACGGAGACGGTCGACGCTTGAGCGGGGGCGGCGAGCAGCAGGCAGAGCCCCGCCGCGAGCACGAGTGCGCGCATCCGGCTGATATCGACCATCCGGCGCGGCCCTTGAGCGCTACTCGTAGGCCAGCGCCTCCAGGACGTCGATCCGGGCCGCCCGGCGGGCGGGGCCGATCGCCGCCACGACGCCGGCCAGGGCCGCCAGTACCAGCAGGGCGATCAGCGTGACCACCGGAAACGAGAGCACAAACCCTTCGTCGGCAAGTGGACGAGAAACCAAAGCGGCGAACACCAGTCCGAGCACCGAGCCGAGGATCGCCCCGATGAGCGCGGTGATCGCCGCCTCGTAGCGAATGACCTGGCGCACCTGACGCCGCGACATCCCGATTGCCCGCATCATCCCCAGCTCGCGCGTGCGCTCGTGAATCGAGAGCGCCAGCGTGTTCACGATCCCGAACAACGACACGATCACCGCCAGCGAGAGCAATGCGTAGATCAGCCCCAGCAGCTGGTTGATCTGCTCCGACTGACTGTCCTTGAGCTGCTTCTGGTTCAGCGACTCGGCCGCGGGGAACTCGCGCTTGACCAGCTCCTCGACCGTCTTGGCGCTTCCGGTTGCGCCCGGCTGCAGCTTTACGAAGGTCTTGCTGGGCCGGCCCTCACCGAAGTCCCGGGCCAGCGCCCGCTCGGTGATGACAAAAGAGCCCAGCAGGTCGTCGCTGCTGTCCTCCACACTGCCCTTGACGCGATAGAGGACGCGCCTGCCGGTCGGGGTCTCCACGGCGATCCCGTCCCCTACGCCCACGCCGTGCGACTCACCCCAGCTCTTGTCGATGATCGCGTCGCGGTCTCTCAGCCCTGTGAGCGTGGACTGGTCGCCCTCGTCGAAGTCGAGCTTGAGGACTTTGCTGACGGTCGCCGGACTCACCGCCGACATCCGCTGCTCCCCCCGGATCCCCCTCACCCGGGCCGCGCTGTAGGCGAGGGACGAGACGGTGTCCACTCCCCTGACCTGCCCTACCCGCTGCCCGACGCGCTCGGGTATCGGCGAGAACCCGTCGGTGCTCTGCACGGTCAGGTCGCCCTGGAAGTTCTTGTCGATCGAGTCCGAGATCGACTTGCTAAAGCCCGCGGCGAACACGGTCACGAAGACCACCACGGCAAGGCCGATCATCAGCGCCGCCGCAGTGACCGCCGTGCGGCCCGGCTTGCGCATGGCGTTCTCGCGCGCAAGGCGCCCGGTGATGCCGCGCAGGGCCTCCAGCGGCTTGCCGCTCAGTGAGGCGAGCGGTCGCACCAGCCGCGGGCTGAAGAGGGACACGGCGAGCAGCACGAGCACGGTGCCCGCGCCCATCAGCGCCGCCGCCGAGCCAGAGGACTCGATGCCGCCGAACAGGCCCACCAGCACCAGCCCCACGCCGGCGAGGCCGAGCGTGAGCGCCGCCGCGAGCGCGACCCGTCCGCGGCGTCTCGACTCCGGCAGCGCCGCCTCGCGCAGGGCGGCCATCGGTGGCACGCGCGTCGCCCGCAACGCCGGCGCCAGCGCCGAGACCAGCGTGACCCCCACCCCGATCAGCAGCGCGACGATGATCGTGCGGGCCTGCAGCACCGTGCCGGTGTTGGGCAGGTCGATGCCGACCGACTTGAACAACGAGTTGATCAGGGGCGCGAAGCCGATGCCTCCCAGTAGCCCCAGCACCGAGCCCACGACCCCGATCAGCGCCGCTTCGATTCCGACCGAGGCGAGGATCTGCCCGCGCGACGCTCCCAGCGTCCGCAGCATCCCGAACTCGCGGATGCGCTGCGCAACGGTGATCGAGAACGTGTTGAAGATCAGGAACGCGCCGACGAAGATCGACACGAAGGCGAACACCAGCAGCGCGATCTTGAGGAACTTGAGGTCGTCGGCGATGTCTCGCGACTCGCGGTCGGCGTTCTCGTCCCCGGTCTCCACGCGCACCTGGCGCGGAACGACGCGGGCAATCCGGCGCTTGAGCTGACCCGGGTCCACGCCCTCGGCCGCGGCGACCGAGATCTGGTCGTACTTGCCCTCCTTCCCCGCCGCGCGCTGGGCTTCGGGGCCGACGAGCACGGCTGTGCTCGCGCCGCCGCTCGCTGTCTCGCCCAGCCGCACCAGTCCGGTGACCCGGTAGCGCTTGATCTCGCGGTCGCCGGCCACACCCACGCGGCCGCCGATTCGCAGCCCCGCGCGCTTGGCGCTCGCGGCGTCAACGGCGGCCTCGTTCGGGTTGCGGGGCGGCCGGCCCTGCGTGTAGCTGAACGTCTCGAAAGGCTGGGGCAGCGCCGAGGAGACGAAGTTGGGCGCGAAGCCCGCCACCAGCGGGTCGCCCTTGTCGTCGACCAGCTTGACCATCGAGAAGATGCCGCCCGCGGCCTTCTCCACCCCCTCCACCCGCCGGACCCTGTCGAGCGTGCTCGCCGGGAATGCCGGCGGGTCGCGGTCGTCCTGGGCGACCGGCTCGCGCGGGGTGACCGCGACGTCGGTGCCCTTCACCGCCTCCGAGAAGATGTCGTCGAACGACTTGTTGATCGTGTCGGTGAGGACGTACGTCCCCGCCACGAAGGCCACGCCCAGGAAGACGGCGAGCGTCGTGGTGAAGGTCCTCAGCTTGCGCGAGCCGAGGCTGCGCAGAGCCAGCCGGAGCATTACGGCCGGCGGTCCTCGGTGATCTTGCCGTCGTTCAACACGACCAGGCGGTCGGCGAACGAGGCGGCGTGGGGGTCGTGGGTGACCGTCACCACGGTCTGGCCGAACTCGTCGACCGAGCGGCGCAGGAGTTCCATGACCTCGTCGCTCGCGGTGGAGTCCAGGTTGCCGGTTGGCTCGTCGGCGAACACCACCGCCGGCCTGGACACCAGCGCCCGCGCCACCGCGACCCGCTGCTGCTGGCCGCCCGAGAGCTCAGCGGGGCGGTGCGTGCGCCGGTCGCCCAACTTGACCACATCGATCAGCTGCTCGACCCACTCGCGGTCGGGCGTGCGGCCCGCGATGGTGAGCGGCAGACGGATGTTCTCCTCCGCGCTGAGAACCGGCAGGAGGTTGAAGAACTGGAAGATGAAGCCGAGCTTGTCCCGTCTCAGCGCGGTGAGTCCGGCGTCGTCGAGACCCGCCAGCTCGGTGCCGTCGATGGTCACCGTGCCGGAGGTGGGAACGTCCAGCCCGGCCAGGATGTGCATCAGCGTGGATTTGCCCGAACCGGAGGGGCCCATGATCGCGGCGAAGCGGCCCTGCTCGAAGTCGACAGAGACGCCGTCCAACGCCCTGACCGCCGCCGGCCCCTCTCCGTAAATACGGTGCAGGTCGGAGGCTTCGATGATCACGTCGCGCGAGACTAGAGAGGACGTCCGGCGCGCCCCTGCCCCGCTGCACGGCGGCCCGCTGACGCTGCTGCGCTTCGTGCGGCGCAATGGGATGCTCACGCCCAAGTACGCCCGCCTGGCCGTGCGCCTGCTGCTGCGGCGGCTGTGGCACCGGCGCCTGCACAGCGACGGGCTGGCCTTCATCGGGCCCAAGGTCGTGCTGCAGATCGGACGCGAGGGGCGCATCGAGCTCGGTCGCTGGTCGTGGATCGGCCACGGCTCGAAGCTGCGCGCCCACGAGGGCCTGATCTCGATCGGGGCCAAGACCGTGCTCGGCCAGGAGTGCACCGTCTCGGCCTTCCAGCACGTCTCGATCGGCCGCGAGTGCGTGATCGCCGACCGGGTGATGCTGATCGACTTCGACCACGGCATGGTCGAGGTGGACCGTCCCGTGCGCCTGCAGGGCATCTACAAGCGCGACGTGCGGGTGGGCAACAACGTCTGGATCGGCTACGGGGCGTGCATCCTGCGCGGGGTCACGGTCGGCGACAACGCCGTGATCGGCACCAACGCCGTGGTGACCCGCGACGTGCCCGAGAACGCCGTCGTCGGCGGCGTCCCGGCGCGCGTCATCCGCATGCGCGACCAGCCCACGCGCATGCGCTACGAGTAGCGCCGCGAAGCGGGGCACACCTCCCCGCGGAGCGCACATGCCTCCAAAAAAACGCTCAGCCGCCTGAGCGGTTTTCGGACGGTGTGCGCGCTATCGGCGCTGGACGTCGCGGGCTGACCCACCAGCTCGCGAGAAGCGATGACGGTCTGACGGGCGACGTCGGCCCAGTCGAAAGGGGAGCACGCCCTCCGGAGCCTCGGCCACCAGACGTGACGGCGCACCTCGTCCGTGAGCAACCGCTCGGCCATCTTGGCGAGGTGGGCGGGGTCGCCGCCGTGGAAGCGCAGGCCCACCGCGACGAGCCCACGCGCATGCGCTACGAGTAGCGCCGCGGAGCGGGCACACGTTCCGAAAAAACGCTCAGGCGCCTGAGCGTTCTCGCGGACGGTGTGCGCGCTACCGGCGCTGGGACGCCACGCGCACGGGTTGACCCACGAGCTCGCGATATGCGCCGACGGTCTGACGGGCCACGTCGGCCCAGTCGAACGTGAGCACGTGCTCGGAGGCCTCGACGACCAGGCGGTCGCGCAGCACCTCGTCGGTGAGCAGCCGCTCGGCCATCGTGGCGAGGTGGGCGGGGTCGCCGCCGTGGAAGCGCAGGCCCACGCGCTCACCAGCAGGGACGATCTCCCGCAGGCCACCCGTGTCGGCCACGATGCAGGGGCAGCCCGAGGCCATCGCCTCGAGCGCCACCAGGCCGAAGGGCTCGTACAGCGACGGCACCACCGTGAGGTCGGAGATGCGGTAGAGCGAGTGCAGGACGTCATCGCCGATCCAGCCCAGGAAGGTGCCGTAGGGGTCCAGGCCGAGCTCGGAGGCCTGGCGGCGCAGGTCGGCCTCGGCGGTGCCCGAGCCGGCCACCAGGAAGCGCACGTTGCCCAGCCGCTCCACGAGGTCGGGCATCGCCTCCAGGGCGAGCTGGAAGCCCTTCTCGTAGACGAGCCGGCCGACCAGCAGCACCAGCCGCTGATCGGGCGAGGCGAAGCGCGCCCGCAGCGCTTGCAGGTCGTCGACCGGCACCAGCTCGTCGGGGTCGATGCCGTTGGGGATGACCGAGATGCGGTCGTACTCGAGCCCGTAGACATCGGCGATGTGCTCGCGCATGTAGGACGAGCAGGCGATCACGAGCTCGGCGCGGTTGGCCATCCAGCGCTCGACGCCGTGGATGTAGGACTGCGGGTGCTTGTCCACCCAGCCCTGGTGGCGGCCGAACTCGGTGGCGTGGATGGTCGCGACGAAGGGGCAGCGGAAGCGCTTTGCCAGGTGGTCGCCGGCGCTCGCCACCAGCCAGTCGTGGCCGTGTACGAGGTCGAAGGCCAGGCGGTCGCCGAGCTCCACGCCCGCGGCGAGCATGTCGGCGTTCATGTGCTCGATCCAGGTGACGAACTCGCCCAGGTCCCACGGGCGGTCGGGCTCGCGGACGCGGTGGACGAAGACGCAGTTGGTCTCCTCCTCGGCCGGCGACTCCTCGTGGCCGCGCGTGATCACGTGCACCTCGACGCCCTCGGCCACCAACCCCTCCGCCAGCTTGCGGACGTGCCGAGCCAGGCCGCCCTCGATGAGCGGCGGGTACTCCCAGGAGAGGATCAGGGTGCGCAAAACGAAGCCAGATCGAGGTCCGGAGCGAGGTTGTGAAGCCCCGGATCCGAGCGTGAGTGTGCCAAAGCCTCCCGGACGCCGGCCTCGTGGCCGCGCGCACGGCGAAGCGGATAGTCGGCCGCGAGGTCGCGCGTGACGAGGAAGGCCCAGTCGCTCGACTGCAGCGCCAGCAGCTCGCGGGCGGCGCGCGCGAGGCTGTCGTGGCCGGCTCCGTCGGCGGTTGCCGCCAGGAGGCTCAGCTCCGCGCGCCGGGCACTGAAGGCCAGCTCGGCCACCTGGGGCGAGTCCCAGGTCGAGAGGTCCTTGCCCCGGCCCCAGCTGGAGGCGTGCAGCTCGCGACGAACGGGCTTCACGCGCTCCAGCCCCTCCCCGACGGTGACGAGCTCCAGGCCGCGTGCCGACGCCTCCTCCAGCACGGCGCTCAGCCAGTCGAGGCCCTCGTACCACCAGTGCCCCAGCAGCTCGGTGTCCAGCGCGCAGCACAGCAGGCCGCCACCGGCTACGCGCTGCCGGACGCGGTCGACGAAGTCGCGCGCGTGCTCGCGGGCGAGGGCGCGCGCCCGCTCGGGCTCGTAGGGCTCGCCCCCGTTGTTCCACGGGCGCAGATCGTGGGTGGTGCGGCGGTGGTAGTCGCGGTAGGTCGGGTGCACGGGGTAGCCGGAGCGCTCGTTCCACACCAGCTCGATCGTCGCCCAGTCGATGGGCACGGCGGTGGGGCCCGCCTCGGTGGCCACCGGCTGCAGCTGCTCGGCCGCCGGGCCGCCGGTCTGGTCCACGCAGAAGGCCCGCACGCCGCGGTCGGCCAGGTCTCGCTCCAAGCCCGGGACGTAGGCGCACTCCGGTAGCCAGAACCCGCCGTCGAAGTGGCTGAAGCGCCGCTCGTGCGAGCGGGTGCCCGTGCCCAGCTGGAGCGCCAGGCCCTGCTCGGTGGCCACCAGGGGGAGCAGCGCGTGGGTGGCCGCCGAGGTCCACAGCTCGACCCCCTCGAGCGCCGCGAAGGCGCCGATCAGGTCGCGGCGGCGAGCCTCGAAGGCGGCGTCGGCGCGGCTGTAGTCGCCGGCAGCCCGCCCGACCTCGTACGCCAGGTCGCCGAAGCCGGTGTCCCGCAGGCCGCGCTCGTCCTCCTCGTGCACCGCCGTGCGGACCTCGCGCAGGAAGCGCAGGAAGCGCTCGCCGGAGTCGCCGTCGCGCATGGTCTCCAGCTGATCGGCGAGCACCGGCGTGACTCCCACGGTGACGGGCGCCTCCGCGCGTTCCAGGCGCTCGAGCAGCGGCAGGTAGACAGCTGCGGTCGCCTCCCACAGCCATTCCTCGCCGAACGGCCAGGTGCCGAAGCCCTCCACGTACGGCATGTGCGAGTGCAGTACGAGCGCAAGCGCCCCGGGCCGAGCGCTGCTCACGCCGGGAAGGGAGACGGGGCGGGGCTCAGGCGACGGGCCACGAGCACGCAGGCCGTCAGCACGCACAGGCCGATCACGATCGACACGACGGGGAAGCTGCCCAGGCTGGCGACGGTGTTGAAGGCCGCGTGGATGGCGATGCAGGCGAAGATCGAGCCGGTCTTCTCGTAGACGAGGCAGGCCACCGTGGCGAACCCCCCGATCACGATGAAGATCTCGGGGTCGCCGATGTACTGGACGTGGATCGACGCGAACACCAGGCTGTCGATCAGCACCGCCCACACGATCCGCATCCGGGTGCGCAGCGCGCGGTAGAAGAACCCGCGGAAGAAGAGCTCCTCGGTGACCGGAGCCACCACGATCACGGCCAGCCCGACTGCGATGGCGCCCACGATGTTGCTCGAGGCCAGCTCGTCCTCGGGGGCGTCGGTGTCGAACAGCTCCAGCAGCCCGACCTCGAAGCCGAGGATCAGCAGCCCGGCGCCGAGCGCGAGGCCCGCGGTGACCCAGAAGCGGGTGCGGCGCAGCCCGAAGTGCCAGGGCTGGGGCTTGAGGCGCCGCGAGGCGAAGAACACCGCCACGCCCACCAACGCGGCGTCCTGGACGAGGACGAGCACGAGCAGTGCCACGCCGGCCACCGCGTCGCCGGCCTCGGTGAGCAACGCCACCGGCAGGAGCGGGAAACCCGCGGCGATGGTGACCCCGAAGGCCGAGAAGAACGCGGCCGGCGCCATCCACGCCGGCCAGCGCGGCCGGGCCGCCAGCGGCAGCTCGGGATACGCGGGGGCGCTCACCGAAGGACGGCGATGAAGTCCAGCGCGCGGTCGAGCGGCCCCTCGCGCAGCGCGAAGTCCGCGCACGAGATGGCGGGGGTGAAGCGGTCGTAGAAGCGCTCGGTGATGCCCAGCTTGGGGTGCAGATCGTCCCAGCCAGCACGCAGCGCGAGCTCGTGCGCACGCAGCTTGCGCGCGTGGAAGAGCCCGAGCAGCTCGACGTGGTCGAAGTGCGCCTGGCACAGCTCGCGGAACTCCTGCGCGCGGTACTCATGCACGTGCCACGGGTTGCCCGAGCGCTCGGCGCCCTCTGGCGCGAGGGTGAGCACGTTGGGCGTCGAGACGTAGACCGTCGGCGCCATCGCGCGGAAGTGGTCGAGCGCGGCGCCCGGGTCGGTCAGGTGCTCGATCGTCTGCAGGAACACGACAACGTCGCAGGGCTCCGAGTAGCGGTCGATCAGGTCGCGCTCGAAGCGCACTCCCGGCCGGGTGTACTTGGCCTTCGCGTGCTCGTGGGCCTCGGGGTTGGCGTCGACGCCGGTCACCCGGGCGGCACGCGAGGCGAGCACGTCGCTGCCGTAGCCCTCGCCGCAGGCCATGTCGACGACGTCCAGGCCGCCGCAGCGCTCGGCGATCCAGCGGTAGACCACCAGGTGGCGCTGGAACCAGTAGTTCTCGGCGGGGACGTCGGGAAGGGTGCGCTCTCCGGTCAGCTCGAGTGGGGGCACGCCCTCCGGCTGGCCGCGCTGGATGTGCTCGGGTGAGGAGCGCGGGCCGACCGTCGATCGGGCGGGCGCCGCAGCTTCGATCTCTGTCACCGGGCTGAGGCTAGAGTCCCCCGGCTGTGACACTCGTTCAACACGAGCAGATTCACGAGGCCAACGTGCGCTACCACGACCTCGCGGCGGCGCACTACGACGCCAAGTGGGGCATCTCCTACACCGAGCGGGGCCAGGCGCAGGTCAAGGCCAAGCTGGGCAAGGCCCTGGGCCGCCACCCCGAGCACTTCGCACGCGGTTTGGAGATCGGCGCGGGCACGGGCTACTTCGGCCTCAACCTCGCGCGCGCCGGCGTGATCGGCAACCTCGTCGCCGTCGACATCTCGCCGGGAATGCTGTCCGAGCTCGGGCACTCCGCCGAGCGGCTCGGCGTCGAGGTCGACTGCGCGGCGTGCGAGGCCGGCTCGCTGCCCTTCCCCGACGACTCCTTCGACCTGGTCTTCGGCCACGCTGTGCTGCACCACCTGCCTGACATCGAGGGCTGCTTTCGCGAGTTTCGCCGCGTGTTGCGACCGGGCGGCGCGCTGGCCTTCTGCGGCGAGCCCTCGCTCTACGGCGACCGCCTGTCCTTCTGGCCCAAGCGCGCCGCCTACAGGGTGGCGCCTTTGTGGCGCGCCGCGATGCGCGCCGGCGCGCGCGCCGAGCGCGCTCGCGAGGAACACGAGGAGGACGTGCTGGAGCATGTGGTCGACGTCCACGCCTTCACCCCCGGCGAGCTGAGCGACGGGGCGCGCTCGGCCGGCTTCACCAAGGTGCGGGTGAGCGGGGAGGAGCTGGCGGCCAGCCTGTTCGGCTGGGTCAACCGTACGCTGGAGGGCAGCGCCGAGCCCACCGAGGTGCCGTGGCTGTGGCGCCAGTACGCCTACCGCGGCTACCTCGCCCTGCAGGCGCTGGACCGGACCGTGCTGGAGGGTCGGCTGCCGCCTTGGCTGTTCTACAACCTGCTCGTTTCCGCGCGCGCCTAGAGCAGCAGCGCCGCCGCGGGCGCAGCGGCCGCCAGCACCAGGACGACGTCGGCGGCGCGCAGCCGCATCCCGGCCACCGGGGCCGGGCGCGCCGGTCGAAAGCCACCGGACTCGCGGTTGACCCACGTCAGGACCGCGTCGAGGAAGGGGGCCGGCCGCCGCGGCACGCCCGCGAGCCGGTCCACCAGCGAGCGGCCGGCCGCCAGCAGCCGGCCCTCCGAGCCGATCTCGTCCAGGGTCCGGGCGGCCTCCGGCACGCCGGGCACCACGCGCGCGCGGGCCAGCCCCCTGCGCCCCACCTCGCGCAGGCCCGACGCCCCCGCGGCGGCCCGCAGCCAGGTGGCGACGGAGACCAGCAGCGCGGCGCGCAGAGCGCGGCGCAACGCGACCTCGATTCCCAGGCCGCCCACCAGCGCGAAGGTGAGAGCGCCGAGGGCGAGGATCGCCGCCAGCGCGAGACCGGTGGGCACGGTGGAGTTGTCGGGCTTGGACAGCGCCCAGGCGATGGCAAGCACGGTGGCAACGGAGGCCAGCAGGGCCCACTCGGTCGAGGCCAGCAGCAGGACAAAGCCGATCGCGGCCGCCACGGCCACCGCGCGGGGGTCGAAGCGCCCGCGGTGGGCCGATAGGTCCTCGGGCTCCTCGGTGCCGGAGCGCTCCTCGGCGTGCCAGCCCTTGAGCCCGCGCCGGTAGACGGTCACCTGCACGGTCGAGGCGAACACGCTCCAGGCGAGGATTCCGACGAGGGTTAGTAGCAGGGTGTCGGCCTCGCCCAGCTCGAGCCCGACCAGGTCGGCGACGTTCCCTGCGCTGCCGGCGTAGGCGTCGAGCCCACCGGCAATCACGAAGATGAAGAACAGGGCGCCGAGCCCGTTCTGGAACAGCCGGATGGCGAGGCAGGCCAGCACCTGCCAGGCCGGGGCCGCCGAGCGGCCCTCCATGCGGCCGAGCACCGGCGCGCTCAGCGCCTGGGTGAAGGGAACGCCGAAGCGGGCCGGCCCCATGAGCGCGACCGTCTCGATCAGCGTGGCCAGGCTGGCCCCGAAGCCGTGGCGTAGCCCGCGCAGCTGAGCCACCCGCGCCAGCGCCACGCCGCCGGGCAGCGCCACGAAGAAGCCGCCGAACGGCACCGCCCGCGAGGCGACGAACGAGACCGTGGCCACGTAGGCCGGCCCGGCGGCCGATATCAAAGGGGTCGGCTCGCGGTTATCAGCGCCAGCTTCATCGCTCCTGCACGGTAGGCAACGGGGATCCGCACCATCGACAGCGCGAAGCGCCGGTCTTTGTTGCCCGAGCCGCGGGAACGGTAGCCGCGTCGTGCGCCGTGCCGGGGTAGATCACCCCGGCAGCGTGTCAGGCGCGGCCCCTAGGTCCGGCGCGCTTCGGCGATGCGGCGGCCGAGCTCGGCCACCTGCTGGTCGCCGAGATGGGCGGCCTCGATGCCGGCCTGGGTCAGCTCCTCGCGCACGCGCGCTACGCCGTCCATGTACTCCAGCGTGTGCTCGAGCTTCAGCAGGGTGGGCTGGAGGATCTCGTCGTCGAGGGCGGACGAACCGTCGGCCGCCGCCTTGAGCATGCGGGCCTTGAGCGCGCGGGCCTCCTCGAGTGAAAGGTCGAGGGTGATCGCCTGGCCGCCGTTGGAAGCTTCCACGCTCACCTCATCGGCCGGCGGGCGGCCGAGCTTTAGAGCCGATATCGCTCCAGGGCCTCCTGCCGGGCGGCCTTGTGATCGACCATCGGCTTGGGGTAGTCGCTGCCGATCACGCAACCCGCCTCCTCCTGGACCTCGCGGGGCATCTCCCAGGGCTCGGCCAGGTACCGGTCGGGCACCTCGCGCAGCTCGGGCACATGGCGGCGCACGTAGTCGCCATCGGCGTCAAAGCGCTCCATGTGGCGAGCCGGGTTGTAGATGCGCCTGTAGGCGGGCTGGGGGTCGACCCCGACGCTCGCGATCCACTGCCAGTTGCCGTTGTTGTTGGCCTCGTCGCCGTCGATCAGCAGCCGCATGAACCAGCGCTCGCCCCAGCGCCAGTCGATGCCGAGGTCCTTGGTCAGGAACGAGCCGACGACCAGGCGCGCGCGGTTGTGCATCCAGCCCTCGCGCAGCAGCTGGCGCATCCCCGCGTCCACCAGCGGGAACCCGGTCTGCCCCTGGGTCCACCTCTCGAAGGCCTTCTCGGCGTAGCTCCAACGGATCGAGCCGCGGTAGCGCTCCTGGAACTCCGACCTGGCGTTGCCCGGGAAGTGGTAGATCACGTGGTGGTAGAAGTCGCGCCAGCACAGCTGCCGCCGGAAGGGCGATCGGCCCCTCGCCGTCGGCCCGCAGGAGGCTCTCGAGCTCGCGGGGCGAGACGCAGCCGAAGTGCAGGTAGGAGGACAGCCGGGAAGTTCGGTCGGCGGCGAGCTGGTCGTGGCGGCGGTGGTACTCGTCGACGCCGTCCCTGATCCAGTCGTGCATGCGCTTGCGGCCTGCCTTCTCGCCGCCCGGCAGCGGGTCGGAGACCTCCTGCTCGAGCCCGAGGTCCGCCAGCGTCGGGATCTCGTCCGCCTCGCCGCTCATGCGCGGCTTGCCGATCACCTCGCGGCGCGGCAGCTCCTTCCAGGTGCGGAGGAAGGGGCTGTAGACCGTGTAGGGCTTGCCGCCCTGGGTCTCGATCGCCCTCACGTCGTCCACGACGTTGAGGCCCGGATGCCCCACGCAATCCAGGTTGCTCAGGCGGCGCCGGCGGGCGAAGGGGCTCACGTCGGCGGTGAAGTGAAGCTCGTCGGCGCCGCGCCGGCGTGCCAGCTTCGGGATCTCCTCCTCGGGCCTGCCACGCAGGATCACGAGCGGCACCGAGGAGGCCAGGTCCTGCAGGCACTCGAGCAGGAATTGCGTCCGCGGCCCGGACGCGTGGCGGCCGTGGAGCAGCCGGTCGTCGAAGCAGAAGAACGGCACCACCTCGTCGTGGGCGTCCAGTGCCGCGCGGAGGGCAGGATGGTCGTGAGCGCGCAGATCGCGCCTGAACCAGACGAGCGCCGTCACGCAGGGGGTACGTTACGGACGGTGGCCGAGTCCAAAGAGCACTTTCGTCTGTTCCCGTTGGGACTGGCACTGCTGCCCGCCGAGGTGGTCCCGCTCCACATCTTCGAGGAGCGCTACAAGACGATGATCAACGAGTGCCTCGACCAGGGGGAGCCGTTCGGAATCGTGTGGATGGCCTCCGGCGGGCTGCGCGACATCGGCTGTGCCGCTCAGGTCACGCAACTGCTCGAGCGCGCCGAGGACGGGCGCATGAACATCCTCGTGCAGGGCACGCAGGCCTTCCGGCTCGTGCGCCGGATCGACGACCTCCCCTATCCCGCGGGCGACGTCGAGCTGCTGGACGACACCGGCGGCGAAGACGATGAGGGCGAGGAAACGCGCTCGCGCTACGCCGACCTGGTCGAGCGCGTGACCGACTCGCGTCCAACCGATGCCGACCTGGCCGGGCTCGACGCCTACGGCATGGCCGCCACGCTGGACTTCGAGATGGAGAGCAAGCAGGAGCTGCTGGAGCTGCGCTCGGAGGCCGAGCGCCTGGTGCGGCTGCGCGCGCTGTTCGCCAAGGCCCTGAAGCGCATCGACCACGCCGAGACGGCCGCCGAGCAGGCGCGCTCGAACGGCAAGGTCAAGCTCTAGCCACGACGCCGCCGCGGCGGTGGTCGCCGCCGCCGCTGAGCTCGCCGTCGGTCCGGGCCACCGCCTGGACGCCGCCGAAGAAGAGGTTGGTCTCCGTCCAGCGCCGTACGTGGTAGCCGCGCTGCGCGAGGCGGTCGAGAGCCTCGGGCGGGATGCCGAGCTCGGCCTCCACCACGTCGCCCTCCACGTGCAGGCGCGGGCGGTCGACGGCCTCCTGCGCCGACAGCCCCTCGTCCACCACGCCGAGGATGGTCTGCAGGATCGCCGAGCGGATCCGGTTCGAGCCCGCGGAGCCCAGCGCCACCTCGGGCTCGCCGTCGCGCAGCACCACCGTCGGGGCCATCATGCTGGGCACGCGCGCGCCGGCCGGGTGAAGGTGGTGGCCGAACGGGTTCAGGTCGTCCTCCCCCAGCATGTTGTTGAGGTGCACGCCGGTGCCGGGCACCACCACGCCCGAGCAGGAGCCGTTCGAGCAGGTGACCGTGGCGCAGTTGCCGTCGGCATCGAGCACCGCCAGGTGCGTGGTGCTGCCGAGGCGCGAGCGCACCTCGCCGGCCACGTTGTCCAGCGCGTCGGCGGCCAGGAAGCGCTCCAGGTAGCCCTCGCTCGCCAGCCCCTCCAGGAACTCCTCGTCGCGCGCGCGGTTGGTCGTGGCGATCACCTCGGCCACCGAGGCCGGGTCGCCTGAGTCGGCCAGCCGCTCGAGGATGCCCAGCGCGTCGGCGATCAGGATCCCGCCGCTCGAGGGCGGCGGGTTGGTCAGCACATCGCGGCCGGCGTAGCCCACCCGGGCCGGCTCGCTCTCCACCACCCGGTAGGAGGCCAGGTCCTCCCGGGTGAGCAGCCCGCCGCGCTCCAGCACCCAGTGGGACACAGCCCGGCCCACGTCGCCCTCGTAGAGGAAGCCGGGCCCCTCGCGGCCCAGGCGCTGGAGCAGGTCTCCGAGCTCGGGGAAGCGCATCGTCTCCCCGGCTTGCAGCAGCTCGCCCTCGGGGGCCAGCAGCGCCGCGGCCTCGGGGCTCGAGCGAAAGATGGGCTCGAGCACCCTGAAGAGGAAGGCCTGCATCGGCACCACCTCCACCCCCTCGTGGGCCGCCTGCGCCGGTGCCTCGCACAGCGCGGCCAGGTCCAGCGTGCCGAAACGCCGCAGCGCCTCCGTCATCCCGGCGGTGGTGCCGTAGGCCCCACAGGAGGCCGGCCCCACGTTGAAGCGCTGCACGGCGCCCTCGGCGAACTTGACGTCGATCGGCACCAGCGGCACCGGCTCGGACTTCTCCAGGCCCAGGCCGGGGGCGGCCACGAAGAAATCGAGCAGGGTGCTCTGGCCCGCCGCCGTGTGGACGAGCATGAAGCCGCCCGCTCCCGGCCCGGTGAGCGGCGGCTCGGCCACGAAGGACATGAGCACCGACGCGACCGCGGCGTCCACCGCGTTGCCGCCGTCGCGCAGCACGTCCGCGCCCGCCTGGGCGGTGAGCGGGTGACCGGCTGCGACTACTCCCCTCATGTGGGCAAGCTAACCGCGAGCGTGCGCGAGTGGAGCGCGCACGCCCTTCGGGAAATTCGTCCGCCGGCTGAGCGTTCCCCCGGAGGGGATCGCCGTGTCGCGGCCCCGGACTAGCCCCGGGGCAGGAACTCGGGCACGTCCACGTCGCTCAGCGAGTTGGAGCGCGAGGCGCGCCGCACCCGCGGCTCGTGGTCGGCGGGAATGCGGGAACGCTCCCGCTCGCGACGCTCGAAGCGGGCCGGCTGCGCGGCCTCGCGGCGCGTGGGCGGAGCGCCGTAGCCGGTCGCCACCACGGTGATCCAAACCTCGTCGGCCATCTTCTCGTCGACCATCGCGCCGAAGATGATGTTCGCGTCGGGGTGAGCGACGTCGGCCACCGCCTTGGCGGCGTCGTTGACCTCGAACAGCGACAGGTCGCGACCGCCGGTGATCGAGAGCAGGATCGACTGGGCCCCGTCCAGCGAGGTCTCCAGCAGCGGCGACTCGATCGCGTGCTCGACGGCGTCGGTGGCCCGTGTCTCGCCGGTGCCCATTCCGATGCCCAGCAGGGCCTGGCCCGCTTCGGACATGATCGTGCGCACGTCGGCGAAGTCGAGGTTGATCAGCCCCGGCAGGGTGATCAGGTCGCTGATGCCCTGGACGCCCTGGCGCAGCACGTCGTCGGCCACGCGGAAGGCCTCGACCATCGAGGTCTTCTTGTCGAGCACCGACAGCAGGCGCGAGTTCGGGATCACGATCAGCGTGTCGACCTCATCGGCGAACTCCTCGATGCCCTCCTCGGCCTGGGTGCCGCGGCGGGCCCCCTCGAAGGAAAACGGCTTGGTGCAGATGCCGACGGTCAGCGCCTTCACCTCGCGGGAGACGCGGGCCACGATCGGGGCGGCGCCCGTACCGGTGCCTCCACCGGCGCCGGTGGCGATGAACACCATGTCCGCGCCCTTGAGCAGCGCCTTGATGTCGTCGTACTCATCCAGGGCGGCTTGGCGGCCGATCTGCGGGTCCGAGCCCGAGCCCAGCCCGCGCGTGACATCGCTGCCGATGTGCAGCTTGGTGGGCGCGGCCGAGCCCTCAAGCGACTGGAGGTCGGTGTTGACCGCGATGAACTCCACACCCTCGATCTCCGCCTCGATCATGCGGTCCACGGCGTTCACGCCCGCGCCGCCCACGCCGATCACCCGCAGGACGGGCTCGCGCGTGTGGCTTTGGTCGACCGACCAGGCGGGGACCGTCGGAGCGGGGTCGGGCACGGGAACCGGAGCGGGCTCGCGCTCGAGGATGTTCTCCGGGATGTCGGCCGAGAACACCGTGCGCAGGCGCTGCTGCGGCGTGGGCGTGCCCTCGTAGCGGCTCCCGGCCGGCGTCGCGGGGCTCGGGGGCTCGGCGCGGCGCGGCTCGGGCCTGCGCTCCTGGCGCGGCGGCTCGGGCTTGGGCTCGGGCCTGCGCTCCTCGCGCTTGGGCTCCTCCTTGGCGGCGCCCGCCTCCTCCTCGTCGGTCTTGCGGAACAGCTGGGCCAGCGGGCCCTCGCGCATGCTCGCCCGCTTAGCGTTGTCCATTCGAGAGGACCTCCTTTGCCAGCTGGCGATAGGCGTATGCGGCCTTGCCGTCCGGGTCGTATTTGAGGACGGACATGCCCTTCACCGGAGCCTCGGCGAAGCGCACCGTCTTGTTGATGCGTGAGGCGAACACGCGGTCACCGAAATTCTCCTCGAGGATCTCGATGGCCTCCTTTGCATGCACGGTGCGGTTGTCGACGAGGGTCGGCAGGATGCCCTCGATCTCGACATCCGGGTTCAGGTTCTCGCGGATCATCGACAGCGTGTTCTGGAGCTGTACGAGCCCCCTCATCGACAGATACTCGCATTGGACGGGGACGATTACCTTCGTCGCGGCCGTCAGGGCGTTGATCGTGAGCAATCCGAGGCTCGGCGGAGTGTCGATGAAGACGTAGTCGTAGTCCTCCTCGACGACGGCCAGCGCCTTCTCTAAGGAGCGCTCCCTGCCGATCTGGGTGGACATGGCGATCTCGGCCCCGGCCAGGTCGATGGACGCGCAGGCCACGTCGACCTCGCGGCGGCGGACGACCTCCCGCAGCGAGGTGTGGTGGACGAGCACGTCGTACATCGAAACGTCGAGCGAGTCGGGGTCGATGCCCTGGCTCATGGTCAGGTTGGACTGCGGGTCGAGGTCCACGCAGAGGACGCGGAAGCCGCGCTCGGAGAAGGCGGCCGCCAGGTTCAGGGTGGTCGTGGTCTTGGCCACTCCGCCCTTCTGGTTGGTGAAGGCGATCACCTCGGCCTTCTGGGCCTTCGGCGCCTCCGGCGGAGTCGGGTCAGGTTCCGGTGCGGGTATCGGTGAGGGCTTGCGCTCGAAGAGTCCCATCGCAAAGGGCCTATTCGCACGTATGTGAAGTATTCCTTCCGATTGGCTTGGTACAGGGCCGTCGCGGGGCGATCCCGGTACCCCGCCGCCCCGTAACCTCGATCGGTATGAGCTCCGTGCTCGACAAGCGCCTGGTATTCGTGACCGGCAAGGGAGGCACCGGCAAGACCACGGTGACCGCGGCTCTGGGTCTGATAGCCGCCCGTCAGGGAAAGCGCGTCATGGTCTGCGAGGTCGCCGAGCAGAGCCGCATCCCGAACCTCTTCGGGCTCGACGGGGCCGGCTTCGAGGAGGTCGAGCTCGCCAAGGACCTGTGGGCGATCTCGGTGGACCCGGACCACGCGCGCGAGGAGTGGCTGCGCTTCCAGCTGCACTCGGGGGCCATGGCGGGGCTGCTCAACAGCAGCCGCATCTTCAGCTACCTCGCAGCGGCGGCGCCCGGCCTCTCCGAGCTGGTGACGGTCGGCAAGGTCTGGGAGCTGGCGCAGCTCGAGCGCAAGAAGACCAAGGCCTCCCCCTACGACGTGGTGATCGTCGACGCGCCGGCGACCGGCCACGGCGTGGCGATGCTGCGAGCGCCCAAGACCTTCCGCGACGCCACGCGGGTCGGCCCCATCGCAAGCCAGGCCAACCACATCCACACCTTCCTGGCCGATCCGAAGCAGACAGCCGTGGTGGCCGTCGCGCTGGCGGAGGACATGCCGGTGAACGAGACCCTGGACCTCGGAGGGCGCCTCGAGGAGGAGATGGGCCAGCACCTTCAGGCGATCGTGGTCAACGCCCTCTACCCCGAGCGCTTCAGTGGCGCCGAGGCCGAGACGATCGCCGCCGCGAACGGCAAACCCTCCCCGGCGGCCCGCGCCGCCATTGACGCCGCTCTCTCCGAGCACGAGCGCGCCCGCGCGCAGCGCAGCCAGCTCCGGCGCCTCAAGCGCGACGCCGACGCGCCGGTGACCACGCTGCCCTTCCTGTTCGAGCCGGAGATCGGCGCGGAGCAGGTCGAGGCCCTGTCGCACGACCTGGAGCGGCGGCTGTGAACGTCGCCGACATGCTCCGGCGCAAGGAGATCTGCGTCTGCGCCGGCTCCGGCGGCGTAGGCAAGACCACCACCTCGGCCGCGGTGGCGCTCGGCATGGCCCAGCGCGGCAAGAAGGTGATCGTGCTCACCATCGACCCCGCCAAGCGGCTGGCCAACTCGCTGGGCCTTCCCGAGCTCGGCAACGAGGAGAGGCAGGTCCCGATCGACACCGGCGACGGCGAGCTGTGGGCGATGATGCTCGATGCCAAGCGCACCTTCGACGACCTCGTCGAGTGGCACGCGCCCGACGAGCAGACGCGCGACGCGGTGCTGAACAACCGCATCTACCAGGAGCTCTCCAATGCGGTGGCCGGCTCGCAGGAGTACATGGCCATGGAGAAGCTGCACGAGCTGCACAACGAGGGCCGCTACGACCTGCTCGTCCTGGACACCCCTCCCACCCGCAACGCGCTCGACTTCCTGGACGCCCCCAAGCGGCTGTCGCGCTTCATCGACTCGCGCTCGCTGCAGTTCTTCACCAGCGGCGGGCTGTTCGGGGTCAAGGTCTTCTCGCGGGGGACCGGGGTGATCTTCTCGATGCTCAAGCGGCTCACCGGCGTGGATCTGCTGCAGGACCTCTCCGAGTTCTTCCAGAGCTTCGGCGACATGGCCTCGGGCTTCCGCGAGCGGGCCAACCGGGTCACCGACCTGCTGGCCGACAGCCGGACGACCTTCCTGCTGGTCACCTCGCCCCGCTACGACGCCGTTGACGAGGCTGTGTTCTTCCACCACCGCCTGAAGGACGCCGGGATGCCCTTCGGCGCCGCGGTGGTCAACCGCATGCACGAGCTGCCGGCGAAGGGCAACGGCGTGGCCGGCGAGGTCGAGGCCCTGCTCGGCCCTGGGCTGGGCCGCAAGGTCGCCTCGAACCTGGAGGACTACCGCCGGCTGGCCGAGCGCGACCAGCTCAGCCTGGAGGCCCTGCGCAAGCGCCTGGGCCGCAAGCCGATGATCGAGGTGCCGGACATGGAGCAGGACATCCACGACCTCGAGGGCCTCACCAGGATGGGCCAGTACCTGTTCTGAGCCGCCCGGCTCACGCCATCGTCGCGAGGCGAGGGCCGTTGGCCAGAGCCGCTACCCCCGCCGGGCGCGGGCCCGGTCAAGCGAGCGCACAGCACACACCGGTCAGAAAAGTCCTCAGGCTCCTGACGAATTTCGCGGCAGGGAGCCGTGCGTCAGCCCAGATCGAGGTGCCGGACATGAAGCGGGACCATCCACCCACCTTGGGGGCCTCACCAGCCGGCAACCCGGGCCGAAGCGGATGTCGTCCAAGCTGGGCGGATTACCTGTCTGGCCAGCCCGGCTCACGTCATCGTCGCGGGGCGGGGCCGCCACTCGCGCCGAGGGCGGCCGGCATCCCAGCGAGCACACGGCATACACCCGTCCAGAAAGTCCTCAGCGTCCTGACGAAATTCGCGGCAGGGAGCCGTGCCTCACCTCCGCCCCACCCGCCGCCGTCCCTCAGACCGGCGCGGAGAAGTCCTGCCAGTCCGCCGAAGGCGTCACGCCCTGCACGTCCTCGTCCGGCTCGTCCGGATCGAAGGCTTCGGGATCCAGCTCCTCCATCTCGGCAGGATCCAGCGCGTCGATCTCGCTGGTCTCCTGCGCGACCCGCAGGTCCCGAGCGTCGATCTCGCCCGACTGGGGCTCGGGCACCTCGAGCAGGATGTCGTCGGCCACCGCCCCCAGGTCGGCGTCCAGGTAGCCGCACAGCACGTCGCGCAGCAGGGCCCGGACGTGAGCCTCCAGCTCGGCCGCCAGCGCGCGCGGAGACTCGCCGGCGCGCAGGCCGGGATCGGGCCCGCCGCCCATCAGTGCCCGCTCGAGCTCGACCGCCCGCTCCAGGCGGCGTTGCAGCCCTCGCCGCTCGCCCTCCTCGGCGCACAGCGCCGCCAGGCGCAGCGGCAGGCTCTCGCCTTCCACGTCCAGCAGGGCGCGGAGTGCGAGCAGGTGATCGGACAGGGCGTCGGCCTCCACGGGCCGCGAGCAGCCCATGTCGAAGCGCCGGATCGCCCAGGCCACCCGCGGGCGGCGGGGCGAGCGCTCCACCGCCTCGAGGAAACCGGACAGTGGCGCAGCGTCGTCCTCGGTCAGCAGCAGCGGCGCGCCGCGCGCCGCTCCGGCGCCCTCGAGCTCCAGCGGCTGCCAGCGGCCCTCGGCCTCACGCGCGAACCCGATCCCCGGCAGGGTGACCGCGCCCGCGCGGTAGAGGCGCAGTCCCTCCACGAGGCCGCGGAAGCGCGTGCGGGCCTCGCCAAGCGGCAGCTCGTCGCCGTCGTCGAGCTCGAAGCGCAGCACCACCACGGCGCGAGGGGTCTCGCCGTCCTCGGCCCAGGCCGCCTCGGGCGGGGCGCCCACGTCCCGGCCGTGCTCGATTGACAGGCCGGCCCCCAGCTCCAGCGCGTCGGCATCGAGCGCCAGGCCCGGCAGGGCGGCCACGATCATCGCGGGGGCGACTCCCTGCTCGAGGGTCTGCTCGACCTCGGCCATGACCCGCTCGAAGCGCTCCTCGGGGAAGCGGAAGCTGGTGGCGTCGTCGTAGAGGCGCTCGAGCATCGCCCGCAGCGCGGGTTCCGCCTCCTCTCCGCGCAGTCCGTGTGCGCGCATCAACCGCGCCGCTCCGGCTCCCAGGGCCAGCGCGGCGGGGTGGTAGGAGGACAGGCCGCGCAGGCGCAGCCACCGGTGGGCGATGAACTCCTCGGTGAGGGGGCGGTAGCGGTAGAGCGAGGGGCCGCGGCGCGAGCCCTCGTCCTCGAGGTCGAAGGCCAGCTCCGCGCCGGCCTCGAGCTCCTCGTGAAGCATGGCCGCAGCCTCGAGGGCAAAGGCCCTCAGGGCGTCTCGAAGCCCTTGATCTCTCATGCCGGGCGGGTTCGCCGCCCTGGCGCGGTGTCCTGCCCGCGTACCAAGCGAGCGGCGGTACTCGGCCGGCCGGCGCCCGGCCTGGCGCCAGCTAGGCGGGGACGGCGGCCTCGGCGGGCTCCGCAGCCGTGGAGCCGCAGGCGGCATCGAGCCACTGGCGCCCGTAGGAGCGCATGTCCTCGATCAGCGGCAGCAGGGCCTCACCCTTCTCGGTAAGCGAGTACTCCACCCGCGGCGGGACCTCGGGGTAGGTGTGGCGCTCGACGATCCCCTGCTCCTCGAGCACGCGCAGCCGCAGAGACAGGGTCCGTGGGCTGATGCCCTCCAGGGAGCGCTGGAGCTCTCCGAAGCGGGTGTGCCCGTCCGCGAGGTCGCGGATCACGAGGATCGTCCACTTGCCGCAGATCACGTCCGCGGTGGCACAGACAGGACAGACCTCTGTGGTGGCGCGGGTGGCCATGGGCCCGAATTCTAGCTAATGCTTCAACTTTTGAAGTGGGCGCGCCCCGGCGTGGGCGTGCCCGGCGCCAGCGGCCGGGCACACCCTGAGACCCTCAGCCACCCAGCTGGCCCAGCAGGCCGCCCCCACCGCCGCCGCCGCTGCTGGCGGGCGTGGCGGCGACGCGGCCCTCGCTCGGCTGCACCAGCACCCAGCCGGCGCCCTGGAAGGCCATCTGCATCTGCTCGCCCGAGCCCTTGCCGATCAGGTCCTTGGCCTTGAAGTCGGACTTGATGCTGGTGGTCACTCCGCTCGACCAGGTGATCGCGGCCTGCGGGTCGGCGAACGTGGGCGCGTCCCCGGTGTTCAGCAGCACGGGCGGGCCGTCGGAGAGGACGGCCACCCAGCCGGTGCCCTGAAGCGACATGTTGAACAGGCCACCCGCCATGGCCCCGGCCATGCCGCCGCCCACCTTGGTGATGTCCCAGTCGATGCCCGCGTCGAACGCCAGCACGTTGGCGCCGTTGCAGGTGATGGCGTCGTTCTCGAGCTTGATCAGGTGGACGTCCTGCGCCTCGGAGGCAAGGAACATCTCGCCGGTGCCGCTGGCCTTCATCAGCGAGGTGCCCTCGCCGCTCACGGCCTTCTTGATGAAGCGGCCCATACCGCCCGAGCCCGCGTGCTCGAAGCTCACGTCGCCCTGGTAGGCGACCATCGAGCCGAGCTTGGCCTGGATCGTGATCTGGTTGAGGCTTACCTTCAACAGCTTCGAGTTCTGGAGCGCGAAGGCCTCCTGGCTCTGCGTCTCCTGGTACTCGCCTAGGGTGCTCTGCACCTGTCCTCCTTCAGAGTGGTCTGGTTCGGTACCGCGGCTCCACTCTCTGGCAGAACCGGCCCACCGTGCAACCTAGTACAGGCGGACCGCGACAGCGTGCCCGTGCGGCTCGGTTAGCCGGCTTCGGCCATCACTGCGTCGACCGCGGTCGAGCGTTGGCCGTCGGAAGAGACCAGCAGCTTGAAGTCGTGCGGGTGGGTCGCGTAGCGCAGGGCGGTGTCCATGTCGATCAGCCCCTTCTGCAGGTGGCCGAGCAAGGCCTGGTCGAAGGTCTGCATTCCGTAGTAGGCGCCCTCGGAGATGACCTCGGGGAGCTTCCCGGTCTCCTCGGGGTTGAGGATCATGTCCTTCACGCGGCCGGTCATCCGCAGCACCTCGCAGGTGGCGACGCGGCCGTCCCCGTCCGGCGTGGGCACCAGGCGCTGGGAGATGACGCCCTTGAGCGTTCCGGCCAGCATCGCGCGCGCCTGGCGCTGTTCGGCCTCGGAGAAGAAGTCGATGATGCGGTTCACGGTTTCCGCGGCGTCGACGGTGTGGACGGTGGACAGCACGAGGTGGCCGGTCTCGGCGGCTGACAGCACGGTGCGCACCGTCTCCTCGTCGCGCATCTCGCCGACGAGGATCACGTCGGGGTCCTGGCGCAGCACGCGGCGCAGCGCGCGCGCAAAGGACTTGGTGTCCTCGCCGACCTCGCGCTGGTTGATGATCGACAGGTTGTCGCGGTGCAGGTACTCGATCGGGTCCTCGATCGTGACGATGTGCTTCGCCTGCGTGCTGTTGATGCGGTTGATCATCGCCGCGAGCGTCGTCGACTTGCCCGAGCCGGTGGTTCCCGTCAGGAGGATCACGCCGCGCTCCTCCTCGGCCAGGTCGTCGACCACCTGCGGGAGCATCAGCTGCTCGCTGGTCTTGATGTCGAAGGGAATCGCGCGGAAGACCATCGAGACGTTGGTGCGCTGCTGGAAGGCGTTGACTCGGTAGCGCGCGACGCCGGGCAGCGAGTAGGAGAAGTCCACCTCGCCCTCCTCGCTGAACTCCTCCTGCTTGCGGGGGTCGGCGGCGAGAACCTGGTCGAGGGTCTGCTGCATGACCTCGCTGGTGAGCCGCTCAGAGCCCGGGATCGGCGTCAGCCGGCCGTGCTGGCGGATCATCGGGGGGCTGGGAACCTTCAGGTGGAGGTCCGAGCCCTCGGACTCGACAACATGACGCAGAGCCTCTGCGAGATCGAACATGCACTCTGCATCGGCTTTCTCATGCGCGGGCTTGAACGCGCAAATTGCGACCAGACAAGGACCCCGAAGCCTGTGCATCTCGCACAAGCGCGTCGCGCCCGAGTGAGTCGGGCCGAGCATCTTCGGTGCGGCACCTCAACCTTCGGAAAGGACTCGCATGCTGGACCGCCTCCAATTCCCGCTGGACCTGCGAATGCTCGTGGTTTCCAGCGTGGTTGCGGGCTCCCCCAGAGCCAAGGCGCTGCTGAAGCCCGAGCGACGCGAGTGCACATCGTGCGGAGCCCACGCATACGCCGTCTGCGGCAAGGGGCGATGCGGCAACTGCGGCGGGGCCGCCCTCCAGCCGGTGCGCTAGGCCACGTCGCGGAGCTTCTGCGCTTCCGCGAGGGACTGCAGCTTCTTGAGCGACTGGTTCTCGATCTGGCGGATGCGCTCGCGCGTGACGTTGAACGTGCGGCCGACCTCGTCGAGCGTGCGCGGGTGCTCCCCGCCCAGGCCGTAGCGCAGCTCGAGCACGCGGCGCTCGCGGTAGGAGAGGTTCTCCAGCGCCTCGCGCAGCGCCTCCTTGGTCAGGATCTCGGCGGCGCGCTCATACGGTGACTCGGCCCGCTCGTCGGCGATGAACTGACCGAACTCGGACTCCTCCTCGTCACCCACCGGCTTCTCCAGCGAGACCGGCGCCTGGGCAGAGCGCTTGATCGAGTCGACCTCCTCGGGGTCGATGCCCGTGTGCTCGGAGATCTCGTCCGGCGTGGGCTCGCGGCCCAGCTCGGTGACCAGCTTGCGCTCGGCGCGGCCGATCTTGTTCAGCTTCTCCACCACGTGCACCGGGATGCGGATCGTGCGCGCCTTGTCGGCGAGTGCGCGGGCGATGGCCTGACGAATCCACCAGGTGGCGTAGGTGGAGAACTTGAAACCCTTGCGGTAGTCGAACTTCTCGGCCGCGCGAACTAGGCCCAGCGTCCCCTCCTGGATCAGGTCGAGGAAGGGCAGGCCCTGGTTGCGGTAGTTCTTGGCGATCGAGACCACCAGCCGCAGGTTGGACTCGACCATCTTCTGCTTGGCGTCGAGGTCGCCGCGCTCGATGGCCTTGGCGAGGGTGACCTCCTCTGCCGCGGTGAGCAGGCGGACCTTGCCGATGTCCTTTAGGAACAGCTGGAGGCTGTCCGTGGTCATGTCCGGCTTGAGGTCGACCGTCTTGGCCTTGCGCCGGCTGCGGCGGTCGACCGCGCGCTCTTCCTGGTTGGCCTTGAGCGCGGGGTCGACCTCTTCGACGAGCTCGATCTCCGACTTCTCGATGAACCCGTGCAGCTCCTCGACGTCGCCCTCGTCCAGCTCGACCTCGGCCAGGGCGGTCGCTACCTCGGCATAGGTGAGCACGCCTGTCGTCTGGCCCTTGGTGAGGAGGAGCTTCACCTCCTCCAGCTCTTGCAGTTCTCCTACTGACATGGGCCTCTCTCAGCTTCCCACGGCGCGAGCCGCGGGACATCTAAACAAGCGTTGAAAAGAATATTCAGGGTCAAGGGGGTGTCAAGAATCCCCAGCTATTGGATGAATCGACCTTACCCTGCCCGCGGGCGTACCATTCGCCGCCGTGGCTGACGAGCAAGAAGACCTGCTCAGCGGGCTGCCCCGCTCGCGGCCCGGCGTGCGCAGCGGCAAGCGCGGGAGCACCCGGCCCGCCAAGCCCGCGGCGGCGAAGGCGGCGGGGACGGCCCGCCCGGCCGCGAAGCGCGTGACCCGGCCCAGGCCATCCGCGGGCGCCTCCAAGCCGCCGCCCGCGCCGCCTCCGCGCGAGCCCGCGCCCGGCACGGCCGAGGAGGCGCTGCGCCTGGCCACGGGGGCCGCGGGCGCGGTGCTCGGCACGGCGTCGAGCGTGACGCGCGGCATCCTGCGCCGGCTGCCCAGGCCCTGAGCCCCGCCGGCGCCGAGCGCTCCCCCCGCCGCGCGCGGCAGCTGCTGCTCGACGTCGCGCGCAAGGTAAACGACGACGGCCTCACGGGCCTGGCGGGGATGGTCGCCTACAACATGCTGTTGTCGGTCTTCCCGCTGGCGCTCCTGGCCCTGTTCATCGCCGGGCGGGTACTGCGCGAGCCGAGCCTCGAGCAGAGCGTGCTCGCCGACCTGCGCCAGCTCTTCCCCACCGCCACCGACAACACGCTGACCAGCGCGCTCGAGCACGTGCGCGAGCGGTCCACGAGCTTCGGAGTGTTCGCGCTGCTCTCCAGCGTCTACATCGGCTCGAGCTTCTGGGGCGCCCTGGACACCGCCTTCTGCCGCATCTACCACCTGCGCTGCCGCTCGTGGCTCGAGCAGAAGCGCTTCGCACTGGTGATGCTCCTGGTGGTGCTGGCGTTCATGGCCGCCACCGTGCTGGTGCCGACCGTTCAGAGCCTGCTCGTTTCGAGCGCCCAGGACCTGCCGCTCGGGCTCTCCGACGTGCCGGGCCTGCTCTACGCCGGGACGCTGGTCGCGGGCCTGGCGCTGCTGTTCGGCATCCTCTGCATCGTCTACTGGGCGGTGCCCAACGAGGGGATGCAGTGGCGGGCGGTCTGGCCGGGCGCGCTGGGCGCGACCCTGGCGATCGGCCTCGTGGACTACGCCTATCCGGCCTACCTCTCGAACATCTCGACGATCGATGAGTTCGGGACCACGTTCGTGTTCGTGCTGATCGTGCTCGTGTGGTTCTACGCGCTGGCCTTCATCCTGCTGCTGGGGGCGGTGGTCAACGCTCGCCGCGCTCACCCTTCGGGGTTACCACGACAGACCTGAGAGGGGTATGCTGGGGCTCCATGAGGATCGTCGTCGTTGACGAGCACCCGGTCGTCCGAGCGGGGGTGAAGGCCCTGCTCGAGGGCCGCTTGGACGGAGCGTCCGTGAGCGACGCGGAGTCCGTCGACGCCGCGTTGGAGGACTCCGGGGACGCGCCGGAGGTGATCGTGATCGATCCCTGGCGCCCCGGCGTGGACGTGGGCAGCACGGTGAGCGGGCTGCGCCGGCGCTCGGACGCGCCGATCGTGGTCTTCACCTCCGACGGCGGCGCGCGGCTGCTCAGCCAGGCGCTCGATGCCGGGGTAAAGGGCTACGTTCGCAAGGACTCTCCCGCTGAGGACCTGGTGCGCGCCATCGAGGCCGCCTTCGTGGGCGAGTTCTACGTCGACCCCGGGCTGTCGTCCTCGCTCATGCTCGACGATTCCGAGCGCAACCTCAGCGTGCGCCAGCGCGAGATCCTGCAGATGCTGGCCGACGGCATGCAGACGGAGGCGGTCGCCAGACAGCTCGGCCTCTCCACCGAGACGGTGCGCACGCACACCAAGCGCATCCTGGCCAAGCTCGAGGCCTCCACGCGCACCGAGGCGGTGGCGATCGGCCTCCGCCACGGGCTGATCGACTAGCGCGCGACCGTCAGGGCCGGCCGTTGTCGGCGGTCACCTCGCCCACCGCTACGCGCGTGCCCGACGCCTTGGCCCGGTACATCGCCTGATCGGCCAGCTCCAGGAGCGGCTCGGGCTCCTTGGCGTGCTCGGGACAGGCCACCACCCCGATCGAGACTCCGACGGTGGGCCCGTCGGGCAGCGCCGCCTCGTGCTCGACCGCGGTGGCCAGGCGCCTCGCGAGCACACTGGCGTGCTCGGCGCTCTGGTGCGGGGCGAGCACGATGAACTCGTCTCCGCCCAGCCGGGCCGGGGTGTCGACGGTGCGCACCGAGCGGCGGACGGCCATCGCCACCTGGACCAGGACGCGGTCGCCGGCGGCCTGACCGTGGGCGTCGTTGATGCGCTTGAGCCCGTCGACGTCGAGCAGCAGCATCGCGAAGGGGTGGTCGTAGCGCTGGTGATAGCCCACCAGCTGGGTCATCACCCGTTGCAAGTAGCGCAGGTTGTAGAGGCCCGTGAGCGTGTCCGTGCTGGCCTCGCACTCGAGCTCGCGCGAGCGTCGCGAGATGAGCTCCTCGACCGCGGCGGTCTGGATCGAGCCGACCGCCAGCGCCAGGCGTTCCGCGGCGTCGGCGAAGCCGTCGGCCTCGCGGCCACCCTCGCCCACCTCGCACAGCTCGCGCAGCATGAGCGCTTGGAGGGCCGCGGCGTCGCGGGCGATCCGGGCCGGCGAGCGGTCTCCCTCTCCGGCCAGCTCGGAGAAGCGCCTCGCCTCGGCCACCCGGTCCGGAGAGGCGGCCAAGGGGTCGCTCTCCCCGTCGGCGGCCGAGCGGACCACGTCGAGGATCAGCTCGGGCAGCTCGCGGGCGATGCGCTCGGTGGGCAGGCCCTTGATCTCGTCGAGGCTCGAGTGCTCGATCAGGCGGACGAGCCAGCGCTTGGCGATCTCCTCGCGCGCGTACTCGAGACGTGCCAGATGGCCCTCGGGGGATGTCACGCGTCCGCTCTCTTCTCTCTCCGGGCCACTGCTGCCTACTTCGCACGGGTTGGGAACGCCCTGCTGGAATGCAATGTTGCGTTGCCGGTCGGACGTGCAGTGCTCGGCCGACCGGCGCTCGGCCTGCGGCTCCTGCGTCAGAGGAGCGGCTGAGAAGATGGGCCCGTGGCCGATCTCATCTCTCCAGGGGCAGCCCGCGAGGCGGTCTTGTCCGCTGTGGAGCCGCTGCCGGGCGAGGAGGTGGCTCTGGCGGCCGGCCTCGGCAGGGTGCTCGCCGAGACCGTGGAGAGCCCGCTCGACGTGCCTCCCTTCGACAGCTCGGCGATGGACGGCTACGCGGTTGTCGCCGGCCCCGCGGCCGAGCTCGAGGTCCGGGGCGAGTCGCGCGCCGGCCGCCCGGCGCGCGAGGCCGCGCGCCCCGGCGTCGCGGTAGCGATCTCCACGGGCGCCCCGGTCCCCGAGGGCGCTGACGCCGTTGTCCCGGTGGAGCGCACCGAGGCCGCAGGCGACTCACGGGTGCGGGTCGGCGAGTCGCGCCCCGGGGCCAACATAAGGCGAGCCGGCGAGGACCTGCGCCGCGGCCAGGGCGTCCTGGTGGCCGGCGCCGAGCTGGGTCCGGCCGAGCTGGGAGTGCTCTCCTCGCTCGGCCGCGACCGCGCCCTCTGCGCACGCCGGCCGCGACTGGCGCTGCTGGTGACCGGCGACGAGCTGGCCGAGCCCGGCGAGCCGCTCGAGCCGGGCCAGATCTACAGCTCGAACTCCGCCGCGCTGGCGGGGCAGGCCGCCCAGGCCGGCGCGGAGGTCACCCTGCGAGCCAAGGTGCCCGACGAGCGCGACTCGACCCGGGCCGCCCTTGCCGCGGCGCTCGACAGTGCTGACGTCGTGCTCGTCTCCGGCGGCGTATCGGTCGGTCCCCACGACCACGTCAAGCCCGCTCTCGCCGCGCTGGGGGTGTACGAGCGCTTCTGGGGCGTGGCGCTCAAGCCGGGCAAGCCGACGTGGTTCGGGACCCGCGACAGCAAGCTCGTGTTCGGGCTGCCCGGCAACCCCGTGTCGGCCATGGTCTGCTTTCAGCTGTTCGCGCGCCCCGCCCTGCGCGCACTGCAGGGCGGCGAGCCCGCCGCGCGGCGCACGACCGCCCGCCTGGTCACGCCCTGGAAGGTCAACCCGGGCCGCACGGAGGCCGTGCGCTGCCGGCTGCGCCCCGACGGAGCGGGCCTGCTGGCCGAGCCGACCGGCGACCAGGGCTCGCACCGCCTGTCCTCGATGCTCGGCGCCGACGGCCTGGCGCTGGTGGGACCGGGCGAGGAGGAGCTGCCCGCCGGCACGGACGTGACCGTCGAGCTTCTATGAGCAATAGCCTCGACGGCGTGAGGCCGCGGGACCCCCGGAGGCTGCTGGCGCGGCGGCGCGACGCCCAAGCGCAGGTGAACATCGTGAAGGTGCCCGAGTCGGAGGACTCCGAGGACGGCGCCGTCACCACCAAGCAGACCGCGGAGGTGACGCTTCCGCGCGAGGAGCTCGACCGGATCTGGTCGCCCGAGTACCTGGAGCGTCTCGCGCGCACCTACTGGCGTTTCCTCTCCCGCGTCTCCCTGGGCATCCTGCGAGTGCTCTACACCGAGGACGCGCGCGAGGTCGCCGTGGTCACGCGGCCCTTCGTGCTGCTGCGCTTCCACAAGCCCCAGTACGAGATCGGCGAGAACTTCGGCACGGTGACCTGGCCGATCGAGAAGGGCCTGCTGGTGCAGCACCGCGGGCGCGGCAAGGGCTTCCTGCGCATCTCCGTGCGCCGCTTCCCCGAGAAGGAGTCGGGCGACACCGCCGTAGGCGAGGTCAGCTCCGAGGTGGCGAACTTCTACCCGACCATCGCCGGCCGGGGGAAGTTCGCGCGGGTGGGGCGCGCGCTGTACCGCATGACGCAGTTCCGCATCCACATCATCGTCACCAACGCCTTCCTGCGCTCGCTGGCGCGGCTGGACCTCGAGGAGTCGATGGTGGGAGCGCTGAAGGCCGGCGCGGAGGAGGAAAGGGAGAAGGAGGAGGCGGCGGGCGCCGTCTAGCCGAAGCGCGGACCGATGAGAGCGCGCAGCTTCTCGCGGTCGTGCTTGGCGCTGACGGTTCGCACGGTGCCGCTACGCGAGCGCATCACCACCGACTCGGTGTAGGCCGCGCCGCCGGCGAAGTGGACGCCATGCAGCAGCTCGCCGTCGGTGACGCCGGTCGCGGAGAAGAAGACGTCGTCGCCGGACACGAGGCGGTCGCGGTCGAGGACCTCGTCGAGGTCGTAGCCCGCGTCGAGGGCGGCCTGGCGCTCCTCGTCGTTGCGCGGCCAGAGCTTGCCGAGGATCTGGCCGCCGGTGCACTGGATCGCGGCGGCGGCCAGGACGCCCTCGGGGGTGCCGCCGATGCCGTAGAGGACGTCGACAGTCGAGCCCTCGGTCACGGCCGCCAGCGCGGCGGAGACGTCGCCGTGGGGAATCAGGCGAATGCGGGCGCCGACCCCGCGTATGTCGCGGATGGCGTCCTCGTGGCGCGGGCGGTCGAGCATGATCACGACGATGTCCCCCACGTCGACGCCCTTCTCGGAGGCCATCGCCTCCAGCGTGTCCGCAAGCGGGCGCTCGAGGTCTAGGAGGTGCGCCAGCTCGCGCGAGGTGGCCATCTTCTCCATGTAGACACAAGGCCCGGGGTCGAACATCGTGCCCTTCTCGGAGACCGCGATCGTGGCCAAGGCGTTGGGCTGGCCGTTGGCGCACAGCTCGGTGCCCTCGAGCGGGTCGACCGCCACGTCGACGGAGAACTGCGTGCCGTCGCCGACGTGCTCGCCGTTGTAGAGCATGGGCGCCTCGTCCTTCTCGCCCTCCCCGATGATCACGGTGCCGTCCATGGCCACGGTGTCCAGCATCAGCCGCATGGCGTCCACGGCGGCGCCGTCGGCCTTCTCCTTCTCGCCGCGGCCGACCCAGCGCGAGGCGGCGAGCGCGGCATACTCGGTGGTCCGCACCAGCTCGAGAGCCAGGTTGCGGTCGCGGCGGGGTGCCGAGCCGTTCAAATGGTGCCGGGCGGTTTCTTGGCGTCCACGTAGTAGGCCTGGCGAATGAAGCCGCAGATCGCCATGGCCAGCGAGCTCAGCAGTGCGATGAGGTAGCCGTAGTTGAGGCTGATCTCGATCTTCTGCTCGGGGGCGCCGAGAATGATCCCGTTGCAGAGCACGAGGATGAACGCGGTGATCCCCACGATCATCGTCACCTCGCCCGGCTTCCAGCCGAGCTTGTGCCCGCGCATGACTATCCAGGCCAGGATGAACGGCGCGATCACGGCGGCCAGGAATGCCCACTTCGCCCAGGGATAGACGTCCCAGGCCGAGCCCGTGCTGTTGGGCCCGATGTCCGGCTGGGCCGAGGTGATGATCGAGTTGGGATTGCTGCTGGTCGAGAACCAGGGCAGGAACAGCGAGATACCGAAGATGACCGCGGCGACCATCCCGGCGAGCTCGGCGGCCGTCAGCCTCGACGGGCTGAGATAGGCCTTCGACTCCCCCTTCTCCGCGCTCGCCTCCACCTCACGCCAAACTTACACTCCCGAGGAAGAGAGCGAAAGGTGGCTCCCGCATGGCCGTGACGAAGATCATCGAGGTGGTGGGAAGCTCGACGGAGAGCTCCGACGCGGCGGTTCAGGCGGCGCTCGACGAGGCCCGCCAGTCGCTGCGCAACGTGAAGGCGGTGGACGTGGTCTCGACCGGGCTGCGGGGCGCCAATCTCGACGAATGGCGCGCCCTGGTGAGGATCTCGTTCCTGGTGGATCGCGTGACTGACTAGGCTGGGCACAACGCCCCGCCCATGGCGCCTCACAAGAGCGACACCCTGCCCCCTGGAGGGGCCGACGCGCTGCCCGAGGACTTCGGCGACCTCCTGGCCGAGGCGCGCGAGCGGACCCTCGCGCTGGTGGACGGCGTCGACGAGCGTGACCTGAACCGGGTCCACGACCCGCTCAACAGCCCGCTGGTGTGGGACCTCGGGCACATCGCCGCCTTCGAGGAGCTGTGGCTCTGCGGCCAGGCCGGCATGGAGCCGCTGCACCCCGACCTGCTCCAGGTCTACGACGCGTGCGAGACCCCGCGCGCGGACCGCGGCACGATGCCCTACCTGCGCATGGATGACGCGATGCGCTTCCTCGACGGCGTGCGCGAGCGGACGCTGGCGGTGCTCGATCGGTCCGAGCCCTACCTCGTCGAGATGGTGCTCCAGCACGAGCACCAGCACGGTGAGACCATGCTGCAGACGCTCCAGCTCGCCGAGCCGGGGACCTACGCCCCCGAGCGCGAGCAGGACTGGTCGGGCGTGGTAACCACACCTCCGCGCGTGGCGATCCCCGCGGGCCCGTTCGTCCTGGGCGCGCGGGGACCGGAGTTCGCCTACGACAACGAGCTTCCCGCCCACGACGTCGAGCTGCCCGCCTACGAGCTCGACGCGCGCCCGGTGACCAACGCCGGCTTCGCCGAGTTCGTGGAGGACGGCGGCTACCGCTGGGAGGAGGTCTGGGACCCCGAGGGCTGGAAATGGGTCCGGAGCCGCGGCCTCGAGCGGCCCCGCTACTGGACCGAGCACGGCGAGGAGCGGCGCTTCGACCGCGTGGAGCCGCTGGACCCCAACCTGCCGGTGATGCACGTCTCCTGGTACGAGGCCGACGCCTTCGCGCGCTGGGCCGGGCGCAGGCTGCCCACCGAGGCCGAGTGGGAGCGCGCCGCCCTGGGCACCGAGCACGCCGAGGCCAACCTCGACCAGCTCGCGTTCGGGCCCAAGCCCGCTCGCGCCGCCTCCGAAACCGGCGCCCTGGGGATGCTGGGCGATGCCTGGGAATGGACCTCGAGCCGCTTCGAGGGCTATCCCGGCTTCCGCCACGGCCCCTACCGCGAGTACTCGGAGGTCTTCTTCGGCGACACCTACCGCGTGCTGCGCGGCGGCTCCTGGGCCACCCGGCCGCGGGTGGCCCGCACGACCTTCCGCAACTGGGATCTCCCCTACCGGCGTCAGATCTTCGCGGGCTTTCGCTGCGCATCGGATGTGCCGTCGTGATCACCATCGAGCGCCACGGCGTCGAGGCCGACCTGGCCGAGACAGTGCGCGCGGGCCTGACCCGCAAGCGCAAGGAGCTGCCGCCCAAGCTGTTCTACGACGCGCGCGGCTCGGAGCTCTTCGACCGCATCACGGCCCAGCCCGAGTACTACCCCGCCCGCGCCGAACGCTCGATCCTCAACCGCTACGCGCCGGTCATCGTGGAGGAGTCCGGGGCCGAGGAGCTGGTCGAGCTGGGTTCGGGGGTCGCCTCCAAGACGCGCGCGCTGCTCTACGCCATGGCGGGTGCGGGGAGGCTCGACCGCTACGTGCCCTTTGACATCGACGACTCGGTCGTCGAGGCGTGCGCCGAGGAGCTCCACCGCATCCTCCCGGGCATGGACGTGCACGGCGTGGTCGGCGACTTCGGCCGCGACCTCGAGCAGCTGCCCGGCGGCGAGCGCCGCCTCATCGCCTTCCTGGGCGGCACCGTGGGCAACCTCTACCCGTCCGAGCGGACCTCCTTCCTCGCGCGCGTGCGCGAGCAGATGGGCGCGAACGACCACCTGCTGCTGGGCATGGACCTGCTCAAGGACCGCGCGGTGCTCGAGGCCGCCTACAACGACGCCGCCGGCGTCACGGCCGAGTTCAACCTCAACGTCCTGCGCGCCATCAACGAGCAGCTCGGCGCCGACTTCGACACCGAGGCCTTCGAGCACGTGGCCTTCTTCGACGCCGAGAGGTCCTGGATCGAGATGCGCCTGCGCTCACTGTGCGACCACCGGGTACGGATCCCAGGGGCGGATCTGGAGGTCGCCTTCGCGACCGGCGAGGAGATGCGCACCGAGATCTCGTGCAAGTTCCGCCGGACCGACATCGAGTCGGCCTTGGGGGACGCGAGCCTGCGCCTGCGGCGGCTGTTCAGCGACGACGAGGGCCTGTTCGCCCTCGCGCTGGCCGCGCCCGAGTAACGACGGAGCGCAGGCCGAGCGTTGGTCGGCCGAGCACCGCTCGCTCGGTAGGTTCTAGCCTTTTCGGCCCTCTCTCTGCCCCGTAAGCAACTTCAGGAGCACCTGTTCCCATGCCCGAAGCAGTGATCGTGGACACCGTCCGCACTCCCATCGGCCGCGCCTTCAAGGGCTCGCTGGCCGGCCTTCGCCCCGACGACACGACCGCCTACGTCCTCGACCAGCTCCTCGAGCGCAATCCAGACGTGGCCCCCGAGACCGTCGAGGAGGTCATCGCCGGCGTGGGAATGCCCCAGGGCCTGCAGGCCTTCAACGTGGCCCGCATCTCGGTGCTGCTCTCCGACAAGCTGCCCGACTCCGTCAACGGCGTGACCGTGTCGCGCTACTGCGCGTCGTCGCTCGAGGCGATCAAGCAGGCCGCCAACAACATCGGGGCCGGCCAAGGCGACACCTACATCGCCGCGGGCCTCGAGTGGGTCTCGCGCTTCAACGAGCGCACCGAGCCCGCCGGCGCGGCCGACCAGAACCAGAAGCTGCAGGGCAAC
The DNA here is from genome assembly GCA_035296565.1 of Thermoleophilaceae bacterium. Classification (GTDB taxonomy): domain Bacteria; phylum Actinomycetota; class Thermoleophilia; order Solirubrobacterales; family Thermoleophilaceae; genus JACCZR01. The sequence continues at coordinate 160,544 of DATHAQ010000041.1, read as the reverse complement.
AACGGCCAGCCGGACGCCTACATCGCGATGGGCGACACCGCGGTGAACGTGGCCAAGAAGTACGAGGTCAGCCGCTCGGACATGGACAAGTACGCCCAGCGCTCGCAGGAGCTGGCCGTGAGGAGCCAGGAAGACGGCTTCTTCGACCGCGAGATCGTCCCCGTCAAGGACGCCGAGGGCAACGAAGTCGTCAAGGACGACGGTCCGCGCGCCTCGTCCACGCTCGAGAAGCTCTCTCAGCTGCCCGAGGCCTTCGAGGGCGGCGGCGGCGTGACCGCCGGCAACTCGTGCCCGCTCAACGACGGCGCGGCGGCCACGCTCGTCATGTCGCGCGAGAAGGCCGACGAGCTCGGTCTCAAGCCCCGCGCCCGCATCATCACCGCCGCGACCGCGGCGCTGGAGCCGGAGATCATGGGCGTGGCTCCCATCGGCGCCATCCGCAAGGTGCTCGACCGCGCCGGCATGACGATCGAGGACGTGGACACGGTGGAGCTCAACGAGGCGTTCGCCGCCCAGGTCATCCCGATCATGGCCGAGTGCAACATCCCCGAGGAGAAGATGAACCCGCACGGCGGCGCCATCGCCCTCGGCCACCCGTTCGGCATGACGGGCGCCCGCATCATGACCACGCTCCTCAACGGGCTGGAGACCGACGACAAGACGATCGGCCTCGAGACCATGTGCGTGGCCGGCGGGCAGGGCGAGGCCATGCTCGTCGAGCGGCTCAACTAACGCAGCAGCTTCAGCGCGGCCGGGATGCGTCCCGGGCTGCGCAACAGCTGAGCCAGCACCGGGAGCGGGTCGAAGTGCGCGATCCGCTCCCGGGCCAAGCCGTCCTCCAGGAGGATGCGGTCGACCACGTCCCAGGAGTACGGACGGCGGCCGAGCGTCGCGGTCATTCGGTGCTCGATCAGCACGCCGTCGGCCGTGGGCCCCGAGCGGCGGACCTGGCTGCGCAGGTCGGGCACCAGCGCGAAGAGCTCGTCGAAGGCCCGGCGCGCCGCGTCGCGGCCGTGCACCTCGCGCATTAGCGACTGTGCCAGGTGGACGTCCTCGGTGAGCAGCCCCGCCAGCCGCTCGCCGCTGGACGTGGCCCACGCCTCGCCGAAGCGGCGCGTGAAGCCCTCGGCCTCGCTCACTCGCGGGCGAAGCCGCCGACGAGCTCGGCGACGCGCTCCGGCTGGTCCTCGGCCGAGAAGGTGTAGCTGTCCTCGATCCACTCCACGCGCGCGCCGCCGAGGTCCTCGGCGAGCGCCACCGCGTGCTCGGGCGGGAAGAAGCGATCCTCCTTCGACCAGGCGATCAGGGCCGGCTTCCCGAAGCCGCCCAGCAGGTCGGCAGCCCGCTGCGTGTCGCGCTTGTCCATCTTGCGCAGGAAGCGCGTCAGGTCGTTGCGGACCTCGCGGTCGGTGAGCGTAGGGAGGATGTAGGAGTCCTCGGCCTGGGGATCGATCGGCCGCTTGGCCAGCCAGCCGAAGGCAAGCGGGACGCGCCGCAGCTTGCGGATGCGCACCGGGGCGAGCAGCGGCGGGATCGCGCCCGGCGCCCGGGCCAGGAGCTTGAAATAGGAGAAGGCCTTGGGCGGGAAGTTGTCGCGATAGTCGCACGAGGTCAGCACCAGGCGGCCGATGCGGTCGGCCTTGGTCGTGACCGCGAGCTGGCACAGAGCGCCGCCGGTGTCGTTGCCGACGAGCGTCACGTCCTCCAGCCCCAGCTCCTCGATCGTCTCGAGGATCGCCGCGGCGACCGTGCCCGGGGAGACCTCGGCCCCGGTGCGGGCCGGGCGCTCGTGTGAGCCCAGCGGCAGCTCGAGGGTCACGGCGCGCAGGCCTGCTTCGGCGAGCTGCGGGACCACCTTGCGCCACAGGTTGGCGTTCACCAGCAGGCCGTGCACGAGCACCACCGTCGGGCCTTCGCCCGCGCTGAAGTACCGGATCGGCCCCAGGCCGGTCTGCACCTCGCCGCGCTCGCCCAGCTGGGCGGCGCGCCAACGTCCCCTGTCGTCCATCAGGTCCTCCTCATTTGGGTTGAGCTCCGGTGCTCCCCGACCAGCGCTCGGGCTGCGCTCCGCGCTATGGGGTTGAGCTTCGGTGCTCGCCCGACCAGCGCTCGGGCTGCGCTCCTCGCCGTAGCGGTGGGTCATCAGGCCCTTGGCCACCGGCTCGCCCTCGGCGTCGGTGACGTCGATCTCGCAGAAGCACAGGGAGCGGCCGCGGCGCAGCACACGGGGACGGGCGGTGAGGTCGCTGCCGCGGGCGGCGGCCAGGAAGTCGACGGTGAGGCCGACCGTCGAGCCGGCCAGGGCCTCGGGCTCGGTGTCGTTCGCCCAGGCGGCGGCCATGCCGGCGGTGTCTATGAGCGTGCTGATCGCGCCCCCGTGGACGACGTCGCTCATCGTCGCCAGGCCCGGGCGGAAGGGCAACACCAGGACGGCCTCGTCGTCGGCCGCGTGCTCGAGGCGCAGCGCCAGCTCCCCGGCGAACGGGGAGGCGGGAACGAACTCGCGGATGACCTCGGCTCGCGTTGGCATACAGCTAGTATGTAACATACAGACAGCATGTACGTCAAGGACCACCCGTAGGGTCCGGTTCACGACGTGAGCCGGAGGGAGGAGCAGACGGAGGGGACGCGCGCGGCGCTGCTCGCCGCCGCGCGGGAGCTGTTCTCCGAGCGCGGCTATGCGGCGGTGGGCACCGAGGAGATCGTCCAGCGCGCCAGGGTCACCCGCGGCGCCCTCTACCACCATTTCGCGGACAAGAAGGACCTCTTCCGCGGCGTCCACGAGCAGATGGAGGGCGAGCTCACCGCCGCCATCGCCGCGCAGCTGGCCGAGGCCGCCGCCGAGGATCCCCTGGCGGGCCTGACCACCGGAGTCGGCAGCTTCCTGGACGCCTGCACCGACCCGCGGCTGGCACGCATCGTGCTGCTGGAGGCACCGTCGGTGCTGGGCTGGGCCGAGTGGCGCGAGATCGACGAGCGCTACGGCCTCGGCCTGGTGATGGCCGGCCTGCAGGGGGCGATGGACGCGGGCAGCCTGCGGCCCCAGCCGGTCAAGCCGCTCGCCCACCTGATGCTGGGCGCCCTCGGCGAGGCGGCGATGGTGATCGCCAACGCCGATGACCCCGAGGCGGCGCGGCGCGAGGTCGAGCCGTCCCTGCTGGGGCTGCTCGACGGCCTGCGCGCCTAGGGCGTGAGGACGATCTTGCCTATCTTGCCGCCCTCGGCGAAGCGGTCGTAGGCCGCCTCGGCGTCAGCCAACCCGAACGTCTCGGCGACCGGCACCCTCACCGCGCCGGACTCCACCAGGGGCAGGACGTGGCGCTCCACCAGGCGCATCGCGAGCGCCTTCTCCTCCAGGGGGCGCGAGCGCAGCGTCGAGCCCATGATGCGGCCGCGCGTTCCCATCAGAGCGGCCAGGTTGATCTCCCCCTTGGCGCCGGCGCCGATGCCGATCACCACGATTCGGCCCGCGGTGGCCAGAGCGCTCAGGTTGGCCCCCAGGTTGGGAGCCCCCACCAGCTCGAGGATCACGTCGAACGGCCCGTGCTCGCCGAAGCCCTCGGGGTCGATCGTAGTGGCGCCCAGGCGCTCCACCTCCGGCCGGGCCTCCTCGCGGCGCACCGTCGCGGTCACCCGGGCGCCGCAGGCGCTGCCCAGCTGGACCGCCGCGGTCCCCACTCCCCCGGCCCCGCCATGCACCAGCAGTCGCTCGCCGGGCTCGAGCCCGGCCTGGCTGAACAGCGCGTCGTGGGCGGTCGTGAAGACCTCGGCGAAGCCCCCGGCGGCGGGCCAGTCCAGCGCGCCGGGGAGCGGCATCGCCCCACGTTCGTGGACCGTGCAGAGCTCCGCCTGGCCGCCGCCGCCCACGATGGCCGTCACGCGATCACCCTCGGAGAAGCGCTCGGCGCCCGGCCCCCGGCCCACCACCTCGCCGGCCAGCTCCAGGCCTGGGATGTCCTGCGGAGAGCCCGGCGGCGCGGGATAGCGGCCGCGCCGCTGGAGCATGTCGGCGCCGTTTATCCCTGCACCTCGCACCCTTACGAGCACCTCGCCGGTGCCGGGCTCGGGGTCCGGGCGGTCGGCCAGCGACAGCGCGCCGTCCTCGATCACCAGGGCCTTCACGGCGCGCCACCCTATCCCTCCGGAACGCGGCGTAGGTTTGCTGCGGTTGCCGACGGGTATGTTGCCCTCCGTCGTTGGGGGAGGCGACGCGCAGTGAGGTCGATCGTGAACGTGAAGCCCACCTTCTCCCACCCCCCTCTGTGGCGTGAGTCGCGGATGGGCCTCGAGGCCGCCAAGCTCGTGCGCAGCCGCGTCTGGCGCGGCGAAGGCGTCACCGACGGCCGCGGCCAGCCCGTCCTGCTCATCCCCGGCTTCCTCGCCGGCGACGGCTCGCTGTCGATGCTGACCCACTGGCTGCGCCGCAGCGGCTACCACACCCGCAAGGCCGGGATCCGCGTCAACGTCAACTGCTCGGCCCGTGCCCTCGGTCGCCTCGAGCGCTGCCTGGAGGAGCTCGTCGAGCGCCAGGGCCGCCCGGCGATCATCATCGGCCAGAGCCGCGGCGGGACATTCGCCAAGGTGCTCGCGCAGACCCGCCCGGACCTGGTGGCCGGCGTCATCAGCCTCGGCACGCCGCAGGTGGAGCCGCTCGCGGTGCACCCGCTCATCCGCCTGCAGGTCGAGGCGGTCGCCATCGGGGGCAGCCTGCGCATCCCCAACCTGTTCAGCCGCAGCTGCATCGACGGCGATTGCTGCGAGACCTTCTGGGAGCATCTGGCCGCTCCGCTGGACTCCTCGATCGGCTACCTCGCGATCTACTCGAAGACGGATGGGGTCGTGGACTGGAGGTCCTGCCTCGACCCGAGCGCCGAGCATCTCGAGGTCCGCTCGAGCCACTGCGGCATGGGCATGAACCCGGGGGCCTATCGCGGCATCGCCGACGCGCTGCAGCGCTTCAGCCGGTCGGGCTCCGGCAAGGCCCAACGGCGAAGGCCGACGCGCCTGGGCGCCGTCGCCTAGGGCTCGCAGCTCTTACGCGGATCCGTCCGCCGGGCCGGGGACCATGCGCTCGGCATGGGCTTCGTCTCGATCCCGGTCCGGCTGGCACGAACGCTCCACACTCGCTGGCTGCGCATGGGGCCCGACGACCGCGAGCGCCTGGCCCCGCTCGCCCGCGACGCCCGCGACCGCGCGCTCGATCTGCGCGGGACCACCGAGCGCGAGCAGGCTGAGCGCGAGCTCAACGCAGCCAACGAGAGCCTCGCGGCGGCCATCGTCGCCTCGGCCGAGGCCGATCCGGAGATCGACGAGGTTGAAGTGGCCAGTCTCCGGGCAGACCTGCGCCGTGAGCTCGACCGCCTCGCGCAGGCCGACGTCAAGGCTTCGAGAACCACCCCACGCCACACAGCCCAGTGACGCCCGCGATCGGCGGTGCTCGGCCGGCCGACGCCCGGCCTGCGGTCCGGCGATAGCCTGCCGCGCATGATGCGCCGTGGCTGAGGCAGCGACGCTCGAATTCCGGGAGGCGACCAAGCGCTACCCGGGCCAGGAGCAGCCCGCCGTCGACAGGCTTTCCCTCACGGTGCCGGCGGGGGAGATCTGCGTGCTCGTCGGCCCCTCGGGCTGCGGGAAGACCACGGCCATGCGGATGGTCAACCGCATGATCGACATCACGAGCGGCGACATCCTGCTCGACGACCGCAGCGTCACCGAGCGCGAGCCGGCCCAGCTGCGCCGCGAGATCGGCTATGCGATCCAGCAGATCGGCCTGTTCCCGCACCTCACGGTGGGCGACAACATCGCCACCGTCCCGCGCCTGCTGGGGTGGGACAAGGAGCGCATCTCCCAGCGCGTCGACGAGCTGCTGCAGCTCGTCTCCCTCGACCCCTCCGAGACGCGCGACCGTTACCCCGGTCAGCTCTCGGGCGGTCAGCGCCAGCGCATCGGCGTGGCGCGAGCGCTGGCGGTGGACCCGCCGCTCATGCTGATGGACGAGCCCTTCGGCGCGATCGACCCGATCAACCGCGAACGCCTGCAGAACGAGTTCCTGCGCCTGCAGAAGGAACTGCGCAAGACGATCGTCTTCGTGACCCACGACATCGACGAGGCGATCAAAATGGGAGACCGCATCGCCATTCTGCAGGAGGGCGGCATCCTGGCCCAGTACGCCACGCCGGCGGAGCTGCTCATGTACCCGGCGAACAAGTTCGTCGAGGACTTCGTCGGCGCCGACCGAGCGCTCAAGCGCCTCGCGCTGCAGCGCGTGCGCGACATCGACCTGTGGAAGGGCGCGACTGTGCGCATCGGCGAGTCGGTGGCCGAGACCCGCATGAAGGTCGAGGACGCCGACATCGACTACCTGCTGGCCGTCGACGACGAGGGCCACCCGTGGGGGTGGCTCAGCGAGCGAGCTCTCGCCGGCGAGCGCGTGACCGAGGACTTCCGCTCGAAGGCCGAGCCGCTGGTCGAGCTCGACGACGTGCTGCGCGACGCCCTGTCGGACCTGCTGGAGAGCGAGACCCGCTACGGCGCCGTCGTCGACGAGCGCGGCTGCGTGGCCGGCGTGCTCTCGCTCGAGCTGATCGGCCACATCCTCCAGACGCCTCCGGAAGAGGTGCCGCACGGGGCGGACGCGCTCGTGGCCGATGAATAGCTGGCTCCAGCTCGGCCAACTCGAGATCCGAGAGCGGCAGGGAGGCACCTGCGAGGCCAACAACGGCTTCTGCCCGGACTGGATCGCCGACAACCTCCACCGCTACGTCGATCCCTTCCTTCAGCACATTTTCCTCACCGTGGTGTCGGTCGCCATCGGTTTCGTGATCGCCTTCGCCCTCGCCCTGATCGCCCACCGCAAGCGCTGGCTGCTGCCGCCCCTGTCGGCATCGGCGCAGATCCTGTACGCGATCCCCAGCGTCGCGCTGTTCCTGCTGCTGCTTCCCATCACCGGCCGCGGGACGGTGACCGGGCTGGTTGCGCTCGTCTCCTACACGCTGATCTTCATCTTCGTGAACGTGACCGCGGGCCTCGAGGCGGTGCCGAAGGAGAGCGTCGACGCCGCACGCGGCATGGGCCTGACCGAGCGCCAGCTGCTGTGGCGGGTCGAGGTGCCGTTGGCCCTGCCGGAGATCTTCGCGGGGCTGCGCATCGCGACCACTACCACCGTAGGGCTGGCGGCGCTGGCCTTCTTCGCGGGCGCCGGCGGGCTCGGCGAGGAGATAAACGCGGACAAGGGCTTCCAGTCCAACATCGCCGTGGCGGGCGCGCTGGCCATCGGGCTCGCGCTCGTGCTCGACCTCCTGATCCTGATAGTGCAGTGGCTCATGACCCCGTGGCGCAGGGCGGCGGCCGCATGAGCCTCGTCCTGGCGAACGTGCTCAACGACTTCGGCGGGGCCATCGAGTTCCTGTTCAAGCAGCAGCCTTCGCAGCTAGACCCCAACACCGAGGTCGGCGGCATCTCGGAGATGCTCGATCTCACGCTCAAGCACCTTGCGCTGTCGGCCTCGGCGGTGGCCATCGGAACGGCGGTGGCGATCCCGTTGGGCCTCTACCTGGGCCACCACCGCAAGGGCGAGTTCGCCGCGATCAACGCCTCCAACGTCGGCCGGGCGATCCCCACGCTCGTGCTGCTCACGGTCTTCATCGCCTACATCGGCGTGGGCTTCGTCCCGATCATGCTCTCGCTGGCCCTGCTCGCGCTCCCGCCGGTGCTCACCAACACCTGGGTCGCGGTCACGCAGGTCGAGCGCGACTCGGTGGACGCCGCACGCGGCATGGGGATGACCGACACCGAGATCATCCGGCAGGTCGAGCTGCCGCTTTCGCTCCCGACCATCTTCGCCGGCATCCGCGTGGCGGCGGTGAACGTGGTGGCCACCGCGACGATCGCGCCGCTCGGAAGCGTCGACTCGCTGGGCACGCCGATCATCTCCGGCAACGTTTACGGTGCCGACGGGCGGCTCGGCGCCGCGATCGCTGTGAGCGTCCTGACCTTGGCGGTCTCCGGCGCCCTGGCGGCGCTGCAGCGGGCGGTCACGCCCGAGGGACTCAAATTGGGGGCAGGGGAACCGCAAAGGCGCCGCCTGCCCAACCTACGAAGGAGGGAAGCAGCCACATCATGAGATCACGGTTCATACCGCTCGCGATCCTTTCCGCGCTCCTCTTGGCGCTCGGGCTCGCCGCATGCGGCAACGACGACGAAGAGAAGAGCGGCGGAAGCGGCGGCTCACAGGCCGCTTCCGGCGAGCAGATCCAGAAGATCTCGGGGGCGGGCTCCAAGCCGACGATCACCGTCGGCTCGAAGAACTTCACCGAGCAGTACATCCTGGGCAACATCTACGCCGACGCGCTGTCGGCCGCCGGCTTCAAGGTCAAGAAGTCGCTCGACCTTGGCTCCGAGGTCGTGGCCTACAAGGCTCTCCGCCAAGGCGAAGTCGACGCCTATCCCGAGTACACGGGCACGGCGCTGACGGCGTTCTTCAAGGTGCCCGTGCAGAAGGTGCCCAAGGAGAAGCAGGCGACCTTCGACCAGGTCAAGGCCGAAACGGCCAAGGAGCAGATCACCGCTCTGCCGCCCACGCCGTTCGAGAACACCTACCGGCTCGCGATGAGCAAGGAGCTGTGGAACAAGCTCGGCAAGCCGAAGACCATGTCCGACCTCAAGGGCAAGACCGAGGACCTGAAGGTCTCGGGCTTCCCGGAGTGCAAGAAGCGCATCGACTGCCTGCTCGGCGTCGAGCAGACCTACGGGCTGAAGTTCGGCGGCTTCGTCGCCTCCGAGGAGAAGTACGACGTGATCGAGAACAACTCGGCCGACGTCATCTTCGGCTTCACCACCGACGGTGAGCTGACGACCGGCAAGTACGTGACCGTCGACGACGACAAGACCCTGTTCCCGCCCTACAACGTCTCGCTGCTGATGCGCAACCAGACGTTCGAGGAGATCGGGCCCGAGGGCCAGAAGGTCATCGAGCAGGTTCAGAAGCCGCTCACCGAGAAGGTGATGGGCGAGCTGAACTCGCGCGTGGACCTCGACAAGCAGGAGCCGGAGAAGGTCGCGAAGGACTACCTCCGCTCGGAGGGCTTCATCAAGTGAGCCGATAGGAGGCCAGGGCGAGGGCCTGCCATGCGGTGGGCTCTCGCCCTGCTCGCAGTGCTGGTGGCGCTGGGCGCCGGCTTTGCCGCCGGCGTCCTCTTCGCCTCCGACGAAGAGGTGCGTGACCGGCGCGGGCGCGTGATCGAGCCCACCAGGGTGGCCCTCGGCGACCTCCGCGTCGGCGACTGCCTGAGCACCGTGGAGGGAGGCGAGTCGGTGAGCGCGCGGGTCGTCCCGTGCCGCTCGCCACACCGGGGCGAGGTGCGCGCCCGGGTGCAGCTTCCCGACGGCCGCTGGCCGGGCCGCAAGCGGGTGCTCGCGGCGGCCGAGCGGCGCTGCGCCGAGAGCTTCTTCTTCGTGCCCTCGGAGAGCTCCTGGCGTCAGGATGACCGGGTCGTGACCTGTATCGCCCGCTGAGTTGGAGTCCGTCTGGGACTACCCCCGCCCGCCTCGGGTCGAGCCCGCTCCGCTGCGGGCGCGCGTCGAGCTGGCCGGAGTGACGGTGGCGGACTCCGTGCGCGCCCTGCGCGTGCTGGAGACCAGCCAGGCCCCGGGCATCTACTTCCCTGCCGGCGACGTCTCCCACCTCCAGCGCCACGGGCGACGCAGCCTCTGCGAGTGGAAGGGCCGGGCCGTGTACTTCGACGTCGTGGTCGGCGAGCGGCGCGCCGAGGCCGCGGCGTGGTCCTACCCCGACCCCGTGGCCCGCTACGCCGAGCTGCGCGACCACGTCGCCTTCTACCCCCAGGCCGTCGACGCGTGCTGGCTCGGCGGCGAGCGCGTCGAGCCCAACGCGGGGGACTTCTACGGCGGCTGGATCACGAGCGGTGTTCAGGGGCCGTTCAAGGGCGCCCCGGGCACCCTGCACTGGTGATCGACGCCGACGCCCTGCTCGCCGCCTCCCGGCGGCCCCTGGTGATCGGCGTGGGTGGAGGCGGCGACGTGGTCGGCGCCCTGGCCGTCGCCGAGTCGTGCCGACAGCTGCACGCCGCTTCGCCAGTAGTCGGGGGCGTGACCTGGGAGCGGCGGCCGATCGACCCCCGTCCGGGGCCGCGCAGCGCCGGGGAGATCGAGGGCGCGCGGGTGCTGGCCGGGCCGGTGCTCGCCGCCTCTCCCGCTACCCGCGTGCGCGGCGACGGGACCCTGTTCGCCGAGTCCCACATGGCGCGCTTCCTCGGCGAGGACGTCGTGCTGGTGGACCCCCACCCAGGAGTCCGGGCGGTGGCTGAGGGACTGTCGGAGGCGATGGAGGGCCTCGGCTGTGACCTCCTGGTCGCGCTCGACGTGGGCGGCGACGCGCTCGCCCACGGCGACGAGCCCGGCCTCGGCAGCCCGCTCTGCGACGCGCTGATGCTCGCCGCGGCGGCACGCGTGTCCGGCGTCCCTGTGCTCGGGGCCGTCTTCGGCATCGGCTGCGACGGCGAGCTGACGCCGGCCGAGACGCTCGAGCGCCTCGGCGAGGTGGCGGAGGCGGGCGGGTTGGCGGGGGCGCGGGGCCTGACGGGCCCGGTGGTCGAGCGGCTGGAGGGGGCGCTCGCGGAGGTGCCTACGGAGGCAAGCGCGCAGGCGGTTCGCGCCTTCCGCGGGGCCGGAGGCCCCACGGCAATCAGGGGCGGCCGGCGCTCGGTCGAGCTGTCGGCGGTGGCGGCGGGGACCTTCTTCTTCGACGTCGCCGCGGCCCTGCGCTCCTCGGCGCGCCTGGCGGCCGCGGTAGGCGAGGCCGGGAGCCTGGAGCAGGCGAACACGATCCTCAACGCCCTCGGAGTGCACACCGAGCTCGACCTGGAGCGCGGCCCGCCTGCGTGACGACGGGCACACAGCGACCGCTTCTGTTCGAACAAAATCGAACTATGGACGTTCGCATCCGGCCCATTCGACCCGAGGACAAGGCCCTTCTCAGCTGGGGCCTCACGCATCTGTCCGAGGCCACGATTCAGCGTCGCTTCCTGACCCCCAAGCCGCGCTTCACGGCCGCCGAGCTGCGCTACCTCACCGAGGTCGACGGCCACGACCACGTGGCCCTGGTCGCCATCGACGGCGACGGCGACCTGGTCGGCGTGGGCCGCTTCGTGCGGCTGGAGGATCCCGCGGAGGCCGAGATCGCGATCGTGATCGCCGACCCGCTGCAGGGCCAGGGCCTGGGCACCCGCATGGGCTACGAGCTGGTCGAGGAGGCCTTGCGCCATGGGATCGAGCGCTTCACGGCCGCGATGCATGGCGACAACCGCCCCGCCCACGCTCTGATGGCGAAGCTGTCGGCGCGCCTGGCCAGTCGGCGCAAGGCCACCACATGGCGCACCGCAGCGGCGAATCCGTCAGCCGCCTGACGAACCCTTCAGAAGGGACGCGTGGTGCGCGCGCGTCCAGGCGGAGCGCCGGTCACGTGGCCGGAGCGCCGGTCACGTCGATCTCGGCCCGCTCGGTCGCCAGCTGGAGCTGGGTGGGATCGCCCCCGAGCTCGGCGAACTGCTCGGCCGCATCCCCCGCGAAGCCGTCCAGGAAATCGTCCGTATGCAGCGGATCGTGGTGGAAAAGCGCCACGCGCTCGGCGCGGGTGCGCCGCCCGAACTGCAGCGCGTCGGTCAGCGCTGAGTGGCCCCAGCCGAGGTGGTCGCGGTGCTCCTCGTCGGTGTACTGGCAGTCGTGCACGAGCAGGCTCGCGTCGCGGGCCAGGTCGAAGCCCGAGAGCCAGTCGTCATCGGTGTCGCAGATTGGGACGCCCAGGCCCGGCTCGTGGTCGGGGATGTAACAGACCGACTCCGCGCCCGAGGAGACGCGGTAGCCGAGCGTGGGACCGCGATGGGTGACCGAGTCGGCGCGGATGCGCAGGCCGCCGATGTTCCACTCGGTGGGCTCGGCCTCGTGGAAGGCCAGGTGGCAGGGCAGCTCGCGCACCTCGACCGGCGCCAGCGGCGCGGAGATGTAGCGGGCGATGCGCTCCATCAGCGGCGCCTCGGGCGAGGCCGGCCCCCAGATCGTGACCTCCGACTCGGGCCGGAACAGCGGCGCGAAGAACATCAGGCCCTGGATGTGGTCCAGGTGCAGGTGGGTGAGCAGGATGTGCAGCGGCCCGTCGCCCGGGTCCACGCACATGCCCAGGTTCCGGATGCCGGTGCCGCCGTCGAGGATCACCGTGGTCCCGTCGTCGGCGATGACCTCGACGCAGGACGTGTTGCCGCCGTAGCGATTCGTCTCGGGGCCGGGCGAGGGCACCGAGCCGCGCGCGCCCCAGACCTTGACCTTCACGCCTTCTCCTCGGCGACGGGCCAGAAGAAGATCAGGGCGCCCTGGAAGCCGTCGCTGCCGATGATCGGCAGACCGCTGGCCTCGATCTGGTGGTTGGCGCCGTCTGCGGCGCCGATCAGCACCCTGGCGTGGGCAGGACGCCCGGCCCGCAGTGGCGCGAGGAGCGGCTGGCGCTCGAAGGGCACCGGCTCGCCCCCCTCGTCGCGGGGACCGAAGATCGCCATCCACTCGGACACCGGGACCGGCCCGATGTCCTCGAAACGCCGTCCCAGCAGGGCCCCGGCGGCCTCGTTGTAGAAGACGATGTCCGCGTCATAGGTCACCAAGACCCCTGGCGTGGACAGGCTCGAGAGCATGTTCCGGGCCAGGATCAATTCCAGCGGTCGCTGCGAGGACGCCACCGATCCCTGACTCTAGGGCTTTGTCGAGTACCCTGCCCGGCTTCGGATTCGCATGAAGGTCTCGGTACCCAAGGAAGTCGCCGAGGGCGAGCGCAGGGTCGCTCTCGTCCCCGAAGTAGCCAAGCGCCTCTCCCCCACCGGCATCGAGCTGGCGGTGGAGTCGGGTGCCGGGGAAGCGGCACACCACCCTGACGGCGCCTACGAAGAGGCGGGCGTGAGCGTGTCCGCGGACGGCGGCTTCTCCGGCGACGTCGTCGCCAAGGTCGCCCCGCCCACCGCCGAGGAGATCAGCCGAATGAAGGAGGGCGGTGTGCTGATCGGCTTCCTCCAGCCGCTCACGGCCGGCGACACCTCGAAGGCCCTCGCCGACGCCGGCGTCACCTCCTTCGCCATGGAGGCCATCCCCCGGATCACCCGCGCCCAGTCGATGGACGCTCTCTCCTCGCAGGCCACCGTGGCCGGCTACCGTGCCGCCCTGATCGCCGCCGAGGAGCTCCCGCGCTTCCTCCCCATGCTCACCACCGCCGCCGGCACCGTGCGCCCGGCCCAGGTGCTCGTGCTGGGCGCCGGCGTGGCCGGCCTGCAGGCGATCGCCACCTCGCGGCGCCTCGGCGCCTCGGTGCAGGCCTTCGACGTGCGCAGTGCGGTCAAGGAGCAGATCGAGTCGCTCGGCGCGCGCTTCCTGGAGCTGGACATGGGCCTCGAGGACGCCGAGGACGCCGGTGGCTACGCCCGCGCCCTCACCGAGGAGGAGCAGCAGAAGCAGCGCGAGCTGCTGGCCGAGGCCATCGGCGGCATGGACGCGGTGATCTCCACCGCCGCCATCCCGGGCCGCCCCGCTCCGTTGCTGATCATCGAGGACGCCGTGCGCAAGATGAAGCCGGGCTCGGTGGTCGTGGACATCGCGGCCGAGACGGGCGGCAACTGCGAGCTGACCGAGCCGGGGCAGACCGTGGTCAGGCACGACGTGAAGGTCGTCGGGCCGCTGGGCCTGCCCTCGACGATGCCCGACCACGCCTCGGCGCTGTACTCCCGCAACGTCCAGTCGCTGCTGGAGCTGATGATCGAGGAGGGCGAGTTGAAGCTGGACTTCGAGGACGAGGTCCTGGCCGGGGCCTGCATCACCCGCGACGGCGAGATCGTCCACGAGGGCGCGAAGAAGGCGGCGGCCTGATGGACCTGGTCACCGAGATAGCGATCCTCGTCCTGGGCGCGTTCGTGGGCTTCGAGGTCATCTCGAAGATCCCCAACACGCTGCACACGCCGCTGATGTCGGCCACCAACGCCATCCACGGCATCGTGCTGCTGGGCGGCCTGCTCGTGATCGGTGAGGTCGACGGCGCGTTCAACAAGCTGATCCTGGTCATCGCGATCGCGTTCGGCACGATCAACGTGGTAGGCGGCTTCCTGGTCACCGACCGGATGCTGGAGATGTTCAGCAAGAAGCCCGAGCCCAAGGCGAAGGCCGACGAGTGACCCTCGCCACCAGCTTCTTCCAGGATGACGACTTCATCCAGGCCATGTACATCGTGGCCTTCACGCTCTTCATCCTCGGACTGCGGGGGGTCACCAGCCCCAAGACCGCGCGGCGCGGCAACGTCACCGCGGCGGTGGGAATGGCGGTGGCGGTCATCGCGACCCTGCTCATCCCCGAGGTCGGCGACTACGGGTTGATCGCCGTGGGCGTGGCCATCGGCACGGCTATCGGTGTCCCCGCCGCCCGCTCGGTGCAGATGACCCAGATGCCGCAGATGGTGGCGCTGTTCAACGGTGTCGGCGGCGGCGCGGTGGCGCTCATCGCCTGGGCGGAGTTCCGCAAGTCGGGCGGCGACCTGCCGCTGGAGGAGGGCGTCCCCATCCTCTTCGCCGCGATCATCGGCTCGATCTCCTTCTGGGGCTCGAACATCGCCTTCGGCAAGCTGCAGGAGATCCTCCCGGGTCGGCCGATCCAGCTGCCGGGCCAGCAGTTCGTCAACGGCGCGCTGCTGCTCATCGCGATCGCCTGCGCGGTGGCGATCGCCGCCGGCTCGGAGGCCGAGCTGCTGTTCCTCGTGATCCTGGTCGCCGCGGCGCTGCTCGGCAACATGTTCGTGCTGCCCATCGGCGGCGCCGACATGCCGGTGGTCATCTCGCTGCTCAACGCCTTCACCGGGCTCTCGGCCGCGGCGGCGGGCATTGCGCTCGACAACACCGCGCTGATCGTGGGCGGCATCCTCGTCGGCGCGTCGGGCTCGATCCTCACCAACCTGATGGCCGAGGCGATGAGCCGCTCGATCCCCGCGATCGTGGCCGGCGGCTTTGGCGGCGTGGACCTGACCAGCGGCAGCGGCGAGGACGGCCGGCCCGTGCGCTCCACCGACGCCTCTGACGCCGCCATCCAGCTCGCCTATGCCCGGCGCGTGGTGGTGACACCGGGCTACGGAATGGCCGTCGCGCAGGCCCAGCACGCCGTGCGCGAGATGGCCGCCGAGCTCGAGAAGCGCGGCGTGGAGGTCGTCTATGCGATCCACCCGGTCGCCGGCCGCATGCCGGGCCACATGAACGTCCTGCTCGCCGAGGCCGACGTGCCCTACGAGCAGCTCAAGGAGATGGACGACATCAACCCCGAGCTGCCGCAGATCGACGTCGCCCTGGTGATCGGGGCCAACGACACCGTTAACCCCGAGGCCGGCATGCCGATCATCGACGTGCAGCGCTGCGGCCAGGTGATCATCCTCAAGCGCAGCATGAGCGCCGGCTTCGCGGGGATCGACAACCCGCTCTTCTACAACGAGAACACCGCCCTGCTGTTCGGCGACGCGAAGGAGTCGGTGGCGAAGGTCACCGGCGAGGTGCAGGAGCTGTAGGACCAACGCTCCGGCGCCTGCAAGGGCCCCGGGAGCCTCCTGCCGCCCAGGCCCTCAGCCGATGCTGAGGGTCTCCTGGCCGGGTGCCGTTCCGCGCCGGCCGCGACGACGCGGCACGCCCGCGGCCTCGGCCAGCGCGGCCTCCACGTCGGCCATGATCGCGCGCTCGGAGCGCGAGGCCACCAGGGGCTCGGCCAGGCCCTCCACGTGCACGTAGGTGCGCCGGCCGTCGCCGCGCTCCTCGGCGTCCAGCGGGACGAGCGCGAACACCCGGTCGGCGCGTACGAACTTCCCATAGCCGAGAGCCACCATGCGCGCGTCGCGAGAGGCCACGGACCAATGGTGGCATGAGGCCCGGCGCTTTAGGGTACGGCACACGCAGGGCTAAAGCAGAGGGAGACGAAGATGCAGGAAGAGGGCACAACAGAGCGCACCGAGGAGCGCCAGGACCAGCCGCAGGACATGGACGTGGGCGCCGGCTCGCCGGAGAAGGCCGAGGAGCAGGGCGGCGCCGACTCCCCCGCCGAGCAGGAGACCCGCGAGGACGAAGAGCGCAGCGAGACCGAGGGCTCTTCCGACGCGGAGGGCGCTTCCGACGCGGAGGGCTCTTCCGATGCGGAGGGCTCTTCCGACGCGGAGGGCTCTTCCGAGGGCGAGGACGACGGCGACGGCGACTCCGACAAGACGGACATCGAGCAGGAGAAGGACGACGCCAAGGCCGAGGTCGAGGCTCTCGAGGGCGACCCGCCCCAGGACCTCTCCGAATGGCCGACGGGCAAGGCCAAGTACGAGACCTTCGGCGGCCCCGAGCACCAGAGCTCCTATGACGAGGCGGCGACCTCCGAGCTCGGCCCCTCGGACGTGCGCCACCGCGAGGACGGCACCGTGGAAGTGGCCGGCGAGGCGGTGGACGACCCCGAGGAGTACAAGAACGAGCCGATCCCCGGCGGACCCACCGACCCCAACACCCCCGCCGGCGCCGGCGAGCAGGACCTGTCGGAGAAGAGCTCGACGGTGAACTCGAGCGACAGCGAGGGCTCAGACGACGAGGACGGCGAGGACGAGCAGGAGGACGAGCAGGAGGACAAGCAGAAGGCCGAGAGCTAGGCGGAGGGGACCGGGCGCCAGGCTTCGCTCGCGGCGCCCCGCAGCTGCGGATCGACGGGCGGCGCCGGCACGACGCCAGCCCAGCCGGGCCGGGCCGCCGCGCGCTCCTGCGCGCGGTCGAGTTCGCGCTCGAGTAGGCGCAGGCCCTCGAGGCCCGGAATCTCCGACACCGTCTCGTCGATCTCTCGCAGCATCTCGCGTCCGCGCTGGTCGTAGCCGAACAGGTAGAGCAGCAGCGAGTCCACCTCCTCGGCGCTCTTGACGCCCGCCCCCACCGGCGTCCAGAAGTTCTCGAAGACCCGGCGCACCAGCCGCCGCGTGCGCCGCGGCGCCGCCTCGAGCCGGGCGCGGCCCTGGGCGCGGTAGAAGGCGAAGTGGCGGCGCTCGTCCTGGATCACCCGACGCAGCATCTGCTCGAGCACGGGGTGCTCGGAGCGGCGGATCAAGGCGTGATAGCCGGTGAGCGTGGTGAGCTCGTTGATCGCTCCCCAGGTCATGTGCAGGCCGATGAAGTCCCGGAAGAGCGCCGACCCGACCATGGTGGGCACCAGGTGCAGCTGCTGCCCCACGCCGAGGTCGCCGCGCAGGCCGTGGGTGCGCTTGGCCCTGGTGGGCATCGGTGTCGAGCCGTCGGGAAACTTCGGCTCGGCCGGCACCTCGATGCCGTAGGCGCGCAGGAAGTCCGAGAAGGCCTCGCCATGCCACAGCTCCTCGTACGCCCAGCAGGCCAGGAAGGCGGTGATCTGGGGATCGTTCGCGGCCCGCGTGGCCAGGAGGTCGCGCAGGTAGATCACCGTGTGGGTCTCGATGTCCAGCATGTAGTGCATGGACATCACGTCGCCGTCGGCGAGGGGGTGCTTTGGAATGTCCTCCCAGCTGAGCTCGGAGAGGTCGAGCTTCTCGGAGGCCCGCAGGTAGCGGTCGAGGTCGAAGTCGATTACGGGCTTCGGCGCCATCGTGCTCTTCTTGGGTAGGGGCCTCTCAGATCACCGCGACCGGTCGGCCGCTCCGCCGGCGCCCACCAGGGCCGAAGCCTCCTCGGCCCCACGCTCGGTCACGTTGCGCTCCATGAGCTCGTCGAGCTCCTGCGTCTCCTTGCGGGAGCCCGCCTCCAACAGTGGCCCAATCGCCCCGCGGAGGACGAGCAGTCCCCGCAGCCACTGCGGCACCGTGACCCAGCGCCGGCGATTCTCGATGCCGTCGACGACCGCATCGCCGGCCTTGGAGACCGGGTGGGTGGTCTTGAATGGCCCCGGCAGCTTGGCCCGGAAGCCGGCCATGGCCGGGTGGGCGTCGACCCCGGCCACCATGTCGGTCCCGATCCAGAGCAGGTAGCCCACCCCCACGTCGACGCCGTGGTGACGCAGCTCGGAGCGCAGCGAGTTGGCGAACGCCTCGGCGCCCGCCTTGCTGGCCGCGTAGGGCGCCATCCCCGGGCCGTGCAGCGCCGCGGCGGAGGAGGCGATCACCAGCACGTAGCCGCGGCTGCGCAGCACGTGAGGGAGGGCCGCGCGCACGGTGCGCCATACGCCGAGCAGGTTGACCTCGATCACCCGCTCGAAAGCGTCGGGGTCGATGTTACGCACGAAGCCCGCCGAGGCCACGCCGGCGTTGGCCACCACGCAGTCGATGCCCCCGAGGCGCTCGACTGCCTCCTCGACCGCCTGCTCCAGTCCCTTGCGGTCGGTCACATCGGCCTCGATGGCGAACGAGCCCCCGCCGCACTGGGTCGCGACCCGCTCGAGCTCCTCGGGCTCCAGGCCGACCAGCGCGAGCTGCGCGCCCCTCGCGGCCAGCCGCCGCGCGCTCTCGGCGCCGATCCCGCGCGCCGCTCCGGTTATGAGGATCTTCTGCCCGGCCAGAGAAGTCATGGGCGCACCCTAACCCGAGCGGCACAGACGCGGTAGACACGCCGCAGGCGCACGAGGCCACCGTCGGCGAGCCGTACCTTGGCCACCACCGCGTGGCGGTGGCTGCGCCCTCGATGACGCCTGCGGTCGATGATCCGGCTCAGTGGCGGGCGGGTGTCACGGGCCACGCGGCGGCGGCCGCGGCGAAAGTCGGCGCGCCGCGCCAGGCGGCGGTCGGCACCGGTCACGGTGGCCCGGACCGGGCCACGCGCACAGCTGCGCCCGCGCCAGCGGCCCCGCCGGTAGCGCGCCCTCAAGCTCAGCCGCGGACGCGCGCCGGATAGGCCGCCGCGGATGCTCAGGCGCTCGACCAGGCGCTCGTAGACCCCGAAGGCGGGCTTGCGGTCGTAGTCGCTCTCGATCAGGCCGGCTCGCTGAAAGATCTGCTGCGAGGCCGTGTCGGAGTCGCGCAGGTTGAACCAGCGGTAGTCGGTCACGCCGTAGGTGGCGCGAAAGTCGTGCACCGCGCGCACCATGCGCTCCAGGACGGCCGCCTGGGTCGCGTAGCTGCGGCCGAGAAACGTCGGCCAGCCGTTCTCCTCCACCTTCACCGGCACCGAGCGCGGGATGCCCGGCAGCTTCGCGTAGCAGCGGATCGCGCTCATAGCGTTGACCATCCCGTCGCGGTAGCCATCCAGGTCGGGCTCGGCGGGCGGGAAGATCGTCCCCGGGTAGGCGTCCAACCCGATCCAGTCCAGCGAGCGCGCGAAGGCCGCCCCGCCGCGGTCGCGTAGGGCCGACCAGAAGCTGGTCTCGGTGGCCGGGTCCAGGCGATAGGCCCAGTTGAAGCCAATCTCGAGACCGCGAAGCCCGCGCCTGCGGGCCTCGTCCTTCGCCGCGATCACGCCCTGCACCAGCGCCTCGCGGGCGCCGCGGTAGGCGCCGTCCGAGGAGTCGCGCGAGAACGCGATGTTGACCTCGTTGGCGATCTGCAGCGCCACCACACCGCGGATCGCCCCGAAGCGCCGCACCACCTCGCGAACGTGGGCCGTCCACGCCGCGATGTCGCCTTCCTGGGCGGAGTCGGGGTGGTAGCGGACCTGCAGCTCCACGCCGTAGCCCGCGCTGGTGTAGCGGTGCGCGAGGGCGAGGAAGCGGTTGAAGCCCGCCTCGCGGTCCGACCAGAAGAAACGGTTGAGCCGCAGTACGAAGGGCCCGCTGCGCGGGCGCAGCTCGGCCAGCGCAGCGTCGTGCCGCGGCCGGTCCTCGGGGACGGCCGCGGCCGGCGCCGTGCCGATCTGTCCAGTCTCCACCCCGGGCGTGACGCCGAAGCGAAGCCGTTGGCCGCCCGGGATCTGCGGCACCGAGCCGGCCTCGGTATCGCCCACGCAGGAGGGCGGGCTCGCGTCCGACTGCGCGGCGGCCGGCGAGGCGCAGAGGACGAACGCCGTCGCCGCCAGCACCGCCACCACCGCCTTCACGAGGCGAGCTTAACCCCGCCGCAGCTGACCCGCGAAGCACCCACGGCCGCAGAGCGCCGCGGCGCCGCAGCGCGCCCCGAGCGCCAGCGCCTCCTCGAGCGGGCGGCCCTCGCCCAGGCCCAAGCTCAGCCCCGCCGCGAAGCTGTCGCCCGCGCCGTAGGCGTCGGCGGGCTCACCCGGCAGCGGCGCTGCGGGATAGCGCCCGGTCGCGCCGTCTTGCGCGGTCCACTCGCCCCCCGCGGCGCCCGCCGTGCGCACCACCACGCGCGGTGGCGGGTCGAGCTCGCCGCCGTAGCGCTCGCCCTCGTCCTTGCCGCTGGCCACCAGCGCGTCCAGCTCGACGCCCGCGGCCACGAGCGTCTCCAACCCGCGCGGGGTGGCCACCATGGTCCCGGCCCGCCGGGCCTGCCGCGCGGCAGCAGCGTCGCCTGCCGTGAAGTAGACGGCCTCGACCTCGTCCAGCAGCTCCCAGGGCAGGCCGTCCTCTCCGAGGGGTCCGAGGCGGTCACCGATCACGGTGATGGTGCGCTCTGCCGCCCTGTCGACGTGCACGAACCCTCGGCGCTGCGGCTCCGGCCGCCACGCGGCGTGGACGCGCACGCCCTGGCGGGTGAGCTCGTCGTGGGCGCGATGGCCGAGCTCGTCGTCGCCCAGCGCGCAGAAGAAGTCGGCCCCGTCGCCGAGCTTGGCCAGCTGCACCGCGCTGACGGCTCCGCCCCCGCCCGGCTCCTCCCAGGTCTCCCAGGCGTGGACGATCTCGCCGGGCGCCGGCATGCGCTCGACGCGCGCGAACTCGATCCACTCCACGTGTCCGACCACGGCCGAGCGCACGGCTGTAGCTTGGCGCGATGGAGGATCCGATGGAGGTCACACCGGCGGTAAGGGTGCCGCTGGGGGAAATCCAGCTGCGCACGAGCCGCTCGTCGGGCCCCGGCGGCCAGCACGCGAATGTGACCGCCAGCCGGGTCGAGGCCTCGCTGGACATCGCCTCGTCGAGTGCCTTCGGCGACGATCAGAAGCGGCGGCTGACCGCCCGGCTCGGGCCGGTGGCCCGCGCCACCGCGCAGGACAGCCGCAGCCAGGCCCGCAACCGCGAGCTGGCACTCGAGCGGCTGCGTTCCCGGCTGGCCGGCGCGCTCGCGGTTCCCCGCGCTCGGCGAGCGACGCGTCCGACGGCGACGTCGCGCCGCAAGCGCGCGCAGGCCAAGCGGCGTCAGAGCGAGCGCAAACGGCTGCGGCGCCGGCCAAGCGCCGACGACTAGCGCCGACGACGAGTGGCGACGATCAGCGCTCCAGCGCAGGTCGCGCGCTCGGGGTGCCGATTCGAGCGAGGCGCGACGCACACGTCCGCTCTGAAAAAGCCATCAGGAGGCTGAGGAGTTTCGGGAGGGGGCACGCTGCGCCGACCTGGCCAGGGCGGCGGAGCCCCGCCGGCACGCTGAGCCCGCCGCCGGCCGGTCCGCGGTTCGACGTGGCTAGGCGGCGAGGCCCGCCGACACGCTGCGCCCACCGCCGGCCGGTCGCGCTTCGAGGTGGCTAGGGCGGCGAGGCCCCGCCCTCGCTCGTGCCGCCCGGCGAGCTGCGCGGCGAGGGGTTCGCGCCACCCTGGGGACTGCCGCCCGGGGTCCCGCCTCCGCTGCCGGGGGTGCCGGTGCCGCCGCCGCTCACGGTCCCGCCGCCCGTGCCGCCGTCGCTCCCCGTGCCCGCGCCCGCGGTACCGCCGCCGGCGGCGGCCGTTCCGCCGCCCGCTCCGCCGCCGCTCGCGGTGCCGCCGGCGGTGCCGCCGCCCGCGCTGCCTCCAGAGGCGCTCTGGCTGGGCGCAGTGTCGGTCTCGGTGCGGTCGCGCTCCGAGCGGTCGGCCGTCGCCGGCTCCTCCTTCAACGCCGGCGGAGGTGTGGTGCTGGCCCTGTCGTCCTCGCCCCCACCGCCGGCGGACGCGATCGCCACGATCAGCAGCAGGAGGAACAGCCCCGCACCGCCCGCCGCGACCAGACGACGCCGGCGATAGACCTCTTCGGACTCGCGCACGCTCCGGAACCGTAGCGGGGGGCCAGCACAAGCCGTCCCTAGCTAGGCGAAGTGCAGGCCCTCGGCCTCCTCGCCCTCGGCGGGGCGCTCACAGGTGGGACACCACCAGCGCGCCTCGAGAACGCTGCCGCAGGCCTCGTGCCGCGGGGCGTCGACCCCCTCGCCCTGGCGAGCGCCCCAGTCGGCAAGCAGACGCAGGGCGCCGGCCAGCTCGCGGCCACTGGCGCTGAGCTCGTAGACGAAGCGCGGCGGGCGCTGGGAGTAGGGCTCGGCCACCACCAGGCCCTCCGCCTCCAGGCGCCGCAGGCGCTGGGTGAGCACGTTGGGCGCGATGCCCGCGAGCGCCTCCTCGAGGTCGCCGAAGCGGCGCGAGCCGTCCAGCAGCGCCTCGACCAAGAGCAGCGTCCAGCGGTCTCCGACGGCGTCCAGCGCGGCGGCGAGCGGCGAGTCGGGCACCCCCTCAGATTAGCCGTGTTCGCTTGCTATGGTGCTCACTTGCAAGTCGCAAGTCACTAGAAAGGACTCTTCATGAGCTCAGTGCTCAGCGAGCTCCAGACCGCGGTCGCCGAGGTCGCCGAGCGTGTCGGCCCGTCCGTCGTGGGGTTGGGGCGGGGCTGGGGGCGCGGCTCAGGGGTGGTCATCGCCCCCGGCCGCGTGCTCACCAACGCGCACAACCTGCGCGGCGAGGAGGTCACGGTCGTCCGCGCCGACGGCGAGCGCACCGGCGCCCGCGTCAGCGCCACCGACCTCGACCTGGACCTGGCCGTGCTCGACCTCGACACCGGCGAGGCGCCCGCCGTCGAGTGGCCCGAGGACGACGCCGTCCCCGCGCTGGGGACGCCCGTTGTCGCCCTGGCCGACCCCGGCGGGCGCGGGCTGCGGGCGGCGCTCGGCTTCGTGACCGTGGCCGGCCGGCGCTTCCGCGGACCCCGCGGCCGTCGCGTGGAGGGCGCCATCGAGCACAGCGCGCCCCTGCCTCGCGGCTCCTCGGGAGGGCCGCTGGTCGACGCCGATGGCCGCCTCCTGGGCATCAACAGCATCCGGCTGGAGGGCGGGCTGATCCTCGCCCTGCCGGCGACGGCGAAGGTCCGCGACCGCCTGCTCGGCCTCGCCGGGGGAGACAGCGCCGGGCCGCCGCGGCTCGGAGTGGCCGTCGCCCCGCCCCGGGTGGCGCGGCGCATGCGCCGGGCGGTCGGGCTTCCCGAGCATGCGGGGCTGCTGGTGCGAGGCGTGGAGGGCGGCTCGCCCGCCGAGCGGGCCGGCATCCAGAAGGGCGACCTGCTCGCGGCTGCCGCCGGCCGCGAGCTGGACGGCATCGACGGGCTCTACGCGGCGCTCGACTCCCTCTCCGGGGACGGCTCGCTGACCCTGACCGTCGTACGCGGGACAGAGGACCGCGAGGTCCAGGTCAGCTTCGGGCCGTGACTGCCGTCGACGAGGCCGCGGCCCTGGACGCCTACTCGCGCGCGGTCGTCTCGGTGGCCGAGCGGGTCACCCCCTCGGTCGCCAGCCTGCGCGTCATGCGCCGCGGCGCGGGCAGCGCCGTCGCGCTGACGCCCGATGGGTTCCTGCTGACCTCGGCCCACGTGGTCGGCCGGGCGGACCGGGGCCGCGCCACTTTCCCCGACGGCGCCGACCGCCGCTTCGAGGTGGTCGGCCGCGACCCCCTCTCCGACCTCGCGGTGCTGCGCACCCAGGACGGCGAGCCGCTCAGCCAGGCCGAGCTGGGCGAGGCCTCCGAGCTGAAGGTGGGCCAGCTGGTGGTGGCGGTGGGCAACCCCAACGGCTTCGAGGGCTCGGTGACCGCAGGCGTGGTCTCCGCGCTGGGCCGCTCGCTGCCCGCCCGCACCCGCCGCCACGCGCGCGTCATCGACAGCGTCATACAGACCGACGCCGCGCTGAACCCCGGCAACTCCGGTGGCGCGCTGGTGGACAGCTCCAGCCGGGTCGTGGGCATCAATACGGCGGTGGCGGGGGTCGGTCTGGGCCTGGCCGTGCCCGTCAACGAGGCCACTCGCAGCGTGATCGGAGCGCTCATGTCCGACGGCCGCGTGCGCCGCGCGTACATCGGCCTGGCCGGCGGCCCGCGGCCGCTGCCTCCCCGCGCCCGCGGCCGCTATGCGGCCGAGAGCTGCATCGAGGTGGTGGAGGTGGTCGAGGGCAGTCCGGCCGACCGCGCCGGCCTGCGGCCCGAGGACCTCGTCGTGGAGGTCGCCGGCACGCCCACGCCGGGGGTCGGGGAGCTGCAGCGCCTGATGGTGGCCGAGCTGATCGGCACCTCGGTGAGCGTGCGCGTGCTGCGCCAGGGCCGAGAGCAGGAGCTGGAGCTGGTGCCGGCCGAGCTCTAGAGGTAGCCCTGCGGGTCCACCGGCCGACCGCCCACGCGGGTCTCGAAGTGCAGGTGATCGCCGAAGCAGTGGCCGGTGCAGCCCACGAGGCCGATCACGTGCCCCTGGCGCACTGCCGCGCCCTTGCGGGTCAAGAAGCGCGACAGGTGCGCGTAGCAGGTGCTGAAGGAGCGCGTGTGCTGGATGCAGACGTAGTTGCCGTAGCCGCCCACGGGCCCGGCGATCACCACCTGGCCCGTCTGCGCGGCCCGGATCGGTGTGCCCGCCGGGCTGGCCAGGTCGATGCCCGCGTGTAGCCGGCCCCAGCGCTGCCCGAAGGGCGAGACGATGCTTCCGTTGACCGGGAAGATGAGGTCGCCCGAGCCGCGCAGGATCGGTCCCGCCCCGCGCGCGCCGAGCAGCTTCTGCACGCGGCGGTCGGCCGCCTCCAGCGCGCGCAGGTCCTCGAGGTCGCGCCGCAGTGCCTTGTCCTCCTTGCGGATGCGCTCCTCCGAGCCTCCCTGCTGCTTGCCGGTGGTGCCCGGCGGCAGGGCGCGCACGGCGCGCGGGCCGGTCTTCTCCTTGGGCCTGTAAGCCTCGTCGAGCGGGTCGCCTTGCTGCGCGGCGGGCTTCTCCGCGGCCGGCTTCTCCGCGGCCTGCTTCTGCTCCTTGCCGCAGCCGGCCACGGCCAGCGGGACCAGCAACATCAGCAGCGCCCGGCGCACTGGCCTAGAAGCGCGGCGGGTGACGCACGGCGAAGCCCGCTCCGCCGCGCCCGACCGGCTGCCAGCGGGTGCCCGCGCGCCCGCGGCCGCTCGTGTCGAAGCGCAGGCCAGCCACCACCATGTAGATATGGCCGGGGTTGGCGAAGATGGTGATCCAGCGGCCCGCCCCGGCCGCGCCCCAGCGCATGAAGGCCCCGGAGGCCATCGGGGCCCTGAGCAGGCCGGCTCCGGCCAGCGCGAACGACACCGAGCCCGAGCAGTCGTACCCGCTGTCGCGCCAAGCGCCGTGCCCGCCGCCCCACTTGTAGGGGAACTTGGCGATCTGGTTGCCGGCCAGGATCACGCGCTTGACCACGTCCGGGGCGTTGCGGGGAGCGACTGCAGTGCCGTCAGGCAGGACGCGGGCGCGAGCGCCGGTGGCCAGCGAGGCGCCGTCCAGGTGATCGGAGAACTGGGCCAGCTCCTTGTCGGCCTGCTTGACCTCCTGGCGCACCTCCTCGTCAGACTGGGCGCCCGGGCTGATCCCCTCGCCCTCGTCCCCGCCGCCCGACGGCTCGGAGCCGGCGCCGGTCACGTCCACGGCCTTTGGCCGCGGGGTGAGGTCGAAGTCGCCGGGCTCCTCGGGCGGCGGCTTCGCGTGGGTGGTGGCGCGCTCGGCTTGGCGCTCGGGCTGGGGCTCGCGCCCGCACGCGGAGAGGGCCAGCGCGAGCAGCCCGGCCACCAGGGCGGCGAGCAGAGTCCTCCTCACCATTCGCAAGGTAGCGCCTTTTGCGCGTCTGCCACGATGGTTCCCATGGCCGACGACGCCAACTCACATTCACACGACGTCCCCGCCGGCGACCCCTCGGGCATCGAGCAGCCGCACGACGTGCTGGCCGCCGAGGAGTTCGCGATGCCGACCCGCGACAACCGCTTTCCGGCCGACCCCCTGGGCACCACCCACCCGCACGACGTCTTGGCCGCCGAGGAGTTCGGCATGCCCGTCCCCGGCGCGGACACCGACTGGGACGGCGCGGCCCAGGGCTCCGGCCCGGCGCGCTTCCTCGTCCCGGTGGCGATCGGCTTGGTGCTGGCGCTCATCTTGCTCCGCCGCCGTTGAGCGACGTCCAGATCAGGGTCGACCGGGCCCTGTGCATCGGGTCGGGTGACTGCGTCGACACCGCCCCGGACGTCTTCCAGCTCGACGACGAGGACAAGGCGGTGGTGATCGACCCCAACGGCGCCCCGCTCGACGACGTGCTGGAGGCGGCCGGCAACTGCCCGGTCACCGCGATCTTCGTCGCCGACGAAACCGGGGACCTCTACCCCTAGCGCTTCGCGGCTTCAGTCCCGCTTGCCCCGCCCGTACAGGAACTTGATCAGGCCGCCGATCAGCTTCGTCGTCCGCGCCTTGTACGGGAGCATGTGGATGTCCTTGTTGGTGGGCGAGAACTTCGTGACCAGCACGGTCTGCTTCTGGGTGTACTTGCGGATGCCGTCCTTGCCGTGGCGCGTGCCCATGCCCGAGTCCTTCCAGCCCCCCATGGGCAGCTCGAGGGCGATGTAGTTGACCTGAGCATCGTTGACGCACACGACGCCTGCTTCGATCTCACGGGCCAGTCGCTCACCCTTGGCCGCGTCGCCGGTCCAGACGGAAGCCTGGAGGCCGTACGGCGAATCGTTGGCCAGGCGGATGCCCTCCTCGGCGTCCTTGACCTTCATCACCGGAAGCGTGGGGCCGAAGGTCTCCTCGGTCATCGCCTCCATGGAGTGGTCGACGTTCACGAGCATCGTGGGCTCGTAGAAGTCGCCCGGGCCCTCGCCCTTCTTGCCGCCCACGAGCACCTTGGCGCCCTTGTCGACGGCGTCGCGCACGTGCCCGTCGATCAGATCGACCTGCGGGGGCGAGGTCACCGCTCCCACGTCGGTCACGCCGGGGTCGCCCGGGACCCCCTGCCGCAGCTCACGCATCTTCTTCTCCACCAGCGCGACGAACTGCTCGTAGACCGGCTCCTCCACGTACGCACGCTCGATCGAGATGCAGGTCTGGCCGCCGTTCTGCATCGAGTAGTGCACGGCCGCGTTGGCCGCGCGCTCGATGTTGGCGTCGGCCAGGACGACCATCGGGTCCTTGCCGCCGAGCTCCAGCCCCACCGGGGTCAGCGTCTTGGCCGCGCGTTCCATGACCTTCTTGCCGACCTCCGTGGAGCCGGTGAACATCACGAAGCCCACGTGGTCGATCAGCTCGGAGCCCACGGGGCCGGGGCCGACCGCGGTCTGGAAGACGTCCTCGGGCAGGCCGCACTCCCGCAGCGCCTCCTGCATGAGCAGAGAGGTCAGCGGCGTGAGCGAGGCCGGCTTGAGGATCACGGAGTTGCCCGCGGCCAGTGCGGGGATGCAGTCGCCGAAGGAGTTGGTCAGCGGGTAGTTCCAGGGCCCGATGACGCCGACGACGCCCACCGGGCGGTAGCGCACGAACAGCTTGCGGCCGGCCACGAACGGCGAGGTCGAACGGATCTTCTCGTCGGCGAGGTAGTCCTCGGCGTTCTTGGCCCAGAAGCCGAACGCCTGGGCGGCGTAGGAGATCTCCGCGAGCTGGGCATCCTCGTAGGTCTTGCCCGTCTCGGAGATGATCGTGCTGGCGATGCGGTCGGCGTTGTCGGTCGTCCACTTCTGCGCCCGCTTGAGCACCTTCGCGCGGCCCTCGAAGCCGAGCGCCTCCCACCCGGGCTGAGCCGCCCGGGCGCGAGCGGCCAGCTCGGCCACCTGCTCGGGGCCGATCGAGGGCACGTGGGCGATGGTCTGCCCCGTCGCGGGGTTGACGACCTCGATCGTGTTGCCGTTGCCGGATCCTCCGCTCGGATGCGTTGCCGTGCCCTCGGCTGTCTGAGCCACTGTTCCTCCTCGCTAGGTCAAGGCCTCAGAGCGTAACCTGCCGCGGATGCCCACGGCTGAGTGCAACGGTCAGACGCTCTACTACGAGGACCACGGCGAGGGCGACCCGTTGCTCTGCGTGATGGGCTTGTCGGCGAACACGCTGGCCTGGGCGCTGCAGGTACAGCCCTTTGCGGCCGCCCACCGGACCGTGATCTTCGACAACCGCGACGCGGGGCGGTCGTCGATGGCGCAGGGCGACTACGAGATCCGGGACATGGCCGACGACACACTGGCGCTGGCAGACCACGTGGGGCTCGAGCGCTTCCACCTGCTGGGCTACTCCATGGGCGGGGCGATCGCCCAGGAGGTGGCGCTGGCCGCTCCCGAACGCGTGAAGTCGCTCACGCTGGCGGTCACCTTTGCCTCCGGCAGCGCCTGGGCGCGCAAGCTCACCGAGGTCTGGGGCGCGCGGCGGCTCAAACAGAGCTGGGAGGAGTTCGTCGACGAGCTGCTGCTCCTCAACGTCTCCGAGGCCTTCTTCGAGGCCGACGGCGCGGTGGATTACCTGCGCAGCATGATGCTCGCCGACCCGCATCCGCAGCCGGCCGAGGCCTTCGTGCGCCAGCTGTCGGCGTCGGGACGCCACGACGCGGCCGGGCGGCTGCCCGGCCTCGAGGTCCCGACCCAGGTGATCGGCGGCGAGCGCGACATCCTCGTACCGATCTGGAAGTCCAAGCAGCTGGCCCAGCTGATACCCGCCGCCCGGCTGACGGTCATCGAGGGGTCGCCCCACGGCGCCAACCTGGAGCGCGCCGAGGAGTTCAACCAGCTGGTCCTGGACTTCGTGGCTAGCTAGCGGCCGCCAGCGCGGCGTCCAGCGAGGTGTGCACGGGCGCCGCGCGGTCGAACTCCACGATCTCGAGCACCCGCCCCACGGCCTCGCCCGTTGGGGCCACCACGTGAAGCTCCTGGCGGTGGTCGCCCAGGCGGCGGACCAGGCGGAAGAGCATCGCCACGCCGCTCGAGTCGAGGAAGGTGAGCCGGCTGAAGTCAACCACCAGGGAACGCGCGGACGACGGCAGCGCGGCCTCGATCGCGTCCCCCGTGGCCGGGGAGTTGGAGAGGTCGAGCTCGCCGGCCACCTGGGCCACGACCACCCCGTCCTCCTCGCGCACCTCGACGTTCCCGAGGGGATCGGTCACGAGGCGACCCCGTCCAGCCGGCGTTGCATGCGCACGACGGTACCTTCCGGGCTGGGCGTGACCTGGACCTCGTCCATCAGCGCCTTCATCAGCTCGAGCCCGCGGCCCTGGTCGTCGGTGCGCCCGGGACGCCACTCGCCGAAGTCGCGCACGATCACCTCCACGCCCGGCCCGTCGGTCAGCCCGCCCTCGATCTGGAACGACGACGACCCGCCGGCGCCCGCGTGCTCGATGGCGTTGGTGCAGGCCTCGCCGCAGGCCGTGGTCACCTCGGCGATCTCGGTCTCAGTGCTGCCCGCGTGGCGCAGCCAGCGGCGCACGAGGCCGCGCACGGAGGCCAGCGACTCGGGCTGGGCGGGCAGCTCTATCTCGAAGTGGTCGTGCACGCGCTCGTTGCAGAAGGCCAGCAGCGCCACGTCGTCGGAGGCGCCGCCGTCGGGCGAGAGCTCCTCCAGCAGGTGGTCCAGCAGGTCCTCGGTCTTGTCGGGGCCCCCGATGACCGCGTGCGCGAGAGCGTCGAGCCCGGCGTCGATGACCGTGCCGGGCCGCTCCACGAGGCCGTCGGTGTAGAGCAGGATGGTCGAGCCCTGGTCGAGCTCACCGTGGCCCTCCTCGAAGGTCGGGAAGGGCATCACGCCGAGCGGCACCGAGCGCGCGCCGTAAAGGAACTCGGGGCCGGCGCCGTCGGCGGAGGTCCGAAGCGGAGGCAGGTGCCCCGCGTTCACCCAGCTGAACCTGCCCTCGAGTGGCTCGAACACGAGGTAGATCAGCGTGGCCATCTGGCTCTCCTCGAGCTCCGTCCACACGAGGCGGTTCAGGCGCTCGACCACCTCGGCAGGGTCGTGGCCCTCCAGCGCGTAGGCGCGCAAGGCGCTGCGCATGCTGCCCACCATCGAGGCCGCGCTGAGGCCCTTGCCGGCCACGTCGCCCATCACGAGGCCCACACGGCCTCCGGGCATGGTGATCACGTCGAACCAGTCCCCGCCCACCTCGGCCTCGGAGGCAGCGGGCACGTAGCGGGCCGAGACGCCCATGCCGGGCAGGTTCGGCATGACCTCGGGCAGGAGGCTGCGCTGCAGCGTCTCCGCGATGTGGTGCTCGCGCTCGTAGATCCGCGCGTGGTCGAGGGCCAGCGCGACCCGGTCGGCGGCCAGACGCAGCATCCCCAGGTCGTCGGAGTCGAAGCGGCGCGTGCGCGCTCCCACCGCCAGTACGCCGGCAACCTCCCCGGACACCATCAGCGGGACTCCCATCATGCTCCCCACCTGGGCCTCCCGCATCGCGGGATCGGCGAGCTTTTCGAGATCGGGGTCCTGCTCGAGCTTCGGGTGGCCCTCGGCCGCCACGATGCCGCTGAAGTACTCGCCGAACTCCACCCGGCGGCGGTTCTCGGGATCGCCGCCCGTCGAGGCGCGCACCACCAGCACGTCCTCGCCCTCCTCGCGCAACAGCACGCTGGCCGCGTCGGCCTCGAGCACCGCGCGCACCCGGGGGATGAGCGCGTGCATCATCCCCTCGATGGTGGTGTGCGAGAGGGCGGCGTCCACCAGGAGCTGCATGCCGCTGACCATCTCGGCCACGTGCTCGGCCTCGCGGCGCGCCGCCTGCTCGCCGACTAGCTCCGCCTGCTCGGACTCGCGGCGGCGCTCGTCGCTCAGGTCGCGGATGAAGCACGCGAGGATCGGCTGCCCCACGCCGCCCTCCACCCGCGAGACCGTCACCGCAGCGGGGAAGGTGCTGCCGTCCGAGCGTACGTACTCGGTCTCGAAGGCATAGCCGGTGACCTCTTCGGCGTCGCGCAGCGCGCGCAGGCGCTCGCGGTCCGCGGCGAGCCCCTCACCCGGGAGGACGCGCGGGCCGAAGGGCTCGCCCAGAGTCTCGGCGCGCGAGAGCCCGAACATCCGCTCGGCCGCGGCGTTCCACTCCACCACGGTCCCGTCGAGCTCCAGCGCGGCGTAGGCGTCGCTGGTGGTCTCCAGCACACCGCGGGCGCGGCCGCTCTCTCCCTGGAGGACCCGCAGCAAGCGGGCGACCACTAGGCCGGTGAGCGCCGGGGTCCCCACCACCAACAGGGTGCGGCTCACCGGGCTGGGGCCGGGGTTCAGCGCCAGCTGTGTCACGTAGGCGACGAGGACCAGCCCCACATGAGCGATCGCGAAGCGCAGGTCGAGGAAGTAGAAGGCGTAGACCACGGTCAGCCCGAACAGCAGGCCGAAGCCCGCGGTGGTCCCCGCCGCGAAGTTCAGCAGGGCGATCACAAGGGTGGTCACGGTTACCGCCGCGCTGATCTGGCGCCGGTCGAAGCCTGCCCCGAAACGCCAGAGCACGGTGCCGAGCGCGGCGAGCGCGGCGGCGCCGGCCAGCACCTCGGCCTCGCCGAAGTCCTTTGCGTGGGGAAGGGCCAGCGTGATCAGGCAGATGGCCGCGATGCCCCACAGCACCACCGCCAGCGAGGTGGCCCTGAGCCGCGGGGCGAACATCTCGGCGTCGCGCGTCACTCGGCTCCGCCCGGGCCGCCACCCGCCGAGAGCCGCGCCAGCTCCTCGTGGCACTCGGCCACCCGCCGCTTGACGGGCTCGTCGTCGGGGCGGTCGTGCACCAGGTCCCAGGTCTGGTCGGCCACCGAACGCGCGGTCTCGGGCGTGGCCTGCGAGCACAGCAGGTCGACGAGCCGCAGCTCGAACGCCTCTATCTGCTGAACGGGATCGCCGGGTGGCATCTTGGGCAGCGGCTCATCCGTCGCCTGACGCCACATGCTCGAAGCGAGGATCAGACGGTTGCGGAGGGCAGCCGCGTCCACGCCGGTAACGCTACCGGCGTTTTGCTCGAATCAGGTACGGCATCGGGTCCGTCGGCGCACCGGTCGTGCCGTTCCCGCGCCGAACCTCCAGATGGAGGTGATCGCCGAAGCAGGATCCCGTGCAGCCCAGCTCGCCCACCCGCCGGCCCGCCTTCACCTTCTCGCCGAGCTTCACGTGCGAGGGCGACCGCATGTGGAGGTAAAGGAGCGTGCGCTCGATCGACGAGCTGTAGAGGGCAACGTAGTTGCCCCGTCCACCGCCGTTGCCCTCCTCGACAACGGTCGAGTCGTACATGGCCACGAGGGGCGTGCCCGCGGGCGCGAACATGTCCTGCCCCTCGTGCATCCGCCCGCCGCGGTCGGAGCCGTAGCGCGCGGCGGTCTCGCCGTAGTCCACCGGCGCCTTCACCGGGAAAGCCGACCTCGGGCGCGGCCTGCCCACGGGCTCGAGCGTGCGTGGGGCGGCCATCTTCACCAGCGGCGGCGCGTAGCGGGCCAGGTGAGGGGTGACGGGGCCGTTCGGCGCGGCCTGGGCCACGGCGATGCCGGCCGCGGGAGAGGCGGAAATCAACAGCAGGGTCGTTATGAGCGAACGAGGGCGCAAGATTCGCTCGCCTGCGGGGTTAGCTGACGGGCTCGCGCTCTGCGCGCTACGCAGCACTCGGACTGCGATTCGCCCCGGCCTTGCGGCCAGTGGGTCCCCCGTCCCCCTCCGGGGCGGAGGAGGCTCGGCGAAGTCGGGCACTGTAGCGGGCCATGCGGCGGATAGCGTCCGCGCGATGGAGCTGTTGCACGTCTTCGGCGACGAGTCGGGGGGCGGCAACGCGCTCGCCGTTGCCCTCGACGGCCGGCCCGCCGACGGCGCTTCGCGCCAGCGGGTGGCGCGTGAGCTCGGCCTCAGCGAGACGGTGTTCGTCGACGATGCCGCCGCGGGCCGCGTGCGGATCTTCACCCCCCGTGCCGAGCTGCCCTTTGCCGGCCATCCGCTCGTCGGCACGGCCTGGCTCCTGGCCCAGCACGGCCACCCCGCCGACGTCATGCGGCCCCCGGCCGGCGACGTGCCCGCGCGCCGCGAGGGCCCGCTGTCCTTCATCGCCGGCCGTCCTGAGTGGGCGCCGGCCTTCAGCTGGCACGAGCTGGGCTCAGCCGAGGAGGTGGAGGCGCTCGAGCCTCCGGCAGCGGGCCTCGACGCCTACTGGGCCCCGATCGCGCCCGGGGTCGTGCGCGCGCGGGTCTTCCCGCTCGACCTGGGCATCGAGGAGGACGAGGCGACGGGCGCCGCCGCGGTGGTGCTCGCTTCGCAGCTCGGCCGGGCGCTGGAGATCCGTCAGGGGAAGGGGTCGGTCATCCACGCCGCCCCGCGCAACGACGGGTTCGTCGAGATCGGCGGCCGCGTCAGCGCCTAGGGGCGCCAACTCTGGGGCGGCGGCTCGCGCTCCACGCGGCTTTGGCCCTTCTCGCCGGGCGTCGCCGCGGGCGGTTCGACGCGCGGCGGAACGATCTGCGTCTCGGGCCTGGCTGACCGGGGCGGTGTGGCCGGCCGCGGCGGTGTGGCCGGCCGCGGCGGTGTGGCGGGGCGCTCGAGCGCGCCAGGAGTCTGCTGCGAGTGAGTGCGGCCGGGCGCCTCGATCGAGGGCGACGCGGTCTTGTCCTTGCCCTTGGCCTCCGCCTTCGCGGGCGGCGCCGCCACGGGAGGCTTGGCCGCCGCCCGACGGTGGGACGCGGAGGCCCCCGGCGGGGCCGACGACGCCTTGCGCGCCTGGCGGACGGCGGCGGCCACCGTGGCGCCGAGCGCGGTGTCGGGCTCGCCGGCGACATCGTTCGCGGCCGCGGCCGGGGCCGGCGGAGCCTGCTCGGCCTCGCGAAGCTCCTCGACGGCTATGCCCGTGCCGCCGACCGTGCCGGCGAGCGCTCCGACCAGGGCCAGCTTCGCCGCTGCGGTGGAGCCGGCAGCGCCTCCGCCGGCGGCGCTGCCGAGCACCCCGGCCTTGAGCGCAGCCGAAGGCGCGGCGGGCAGGATGAGGGCCATCTGGGCCCGCTGGCGGCTGACGTCCTCTCGGAAGGCCGCGCAGGAGGGGCACTCGCGAAGGTGGTGGCGCAGGCGGCTGCGGCGCAGCCCGCCGCGACGCAGCGTCGAGAGCTCCTCTCGGATCTCCGCGCAGGAGGCCGTGCGGCCATCGCGGCGCTCGGACAACCCGGTGCGGGCCCTGAAGACGATCCCCTTCACCTGCTTCTCCTCGCAGCCGATGACCTCGGCGATCTGCTGGTGCGAGAGGTCGCCCAGCTCGAAGAGAACCAGCGCCGAGCGCTGCTGTTCGGGGAGGTCGGCGAGGTCGCGGACGAGGTCGCGCAGCTCGGAGCGCAGCTCGGCCTGCTCGGCGAGGTCGACGCCGGGGATGGCCTCGTCCTCGATCGGGAGCGCGTCCGGCTTGCGGGCGCGGACCATCGACAGGCAGCGGTTGCGCGCGATCGTGTAGAGCCAGGGCTTGACCTCCATGGGCCGCTCTGACTTCTCGAGGGACCGGTGCGCGGAGGTGAAGGTCTGCTGCACCGCGTCCTCTGCCTCCTCGTGGGAGCCGAGGATCTGGCGGCAATAGGCAAGGATCGGCGGGCCATGGCGCTCGAAGAGGACCTCGAAGGCCGGCTCGCTTCCCGCGCGCACGAGCGCGACCAGGCGGCGGTCGCTCGCGAGGCCCAGAACCCGCCGCGAGCCCAGCAGCGGCCGGGCTCCCGAGGCAGGCATTGGGGTCGAGGCCATTCAGAGAGGGTCCCCAGCCGACGCGGACCTGTCAACTCCATGCCCTCTGAACGCGACGCGGCCAGGGAAGTTCGCCTGAAACGGATTGCCGCTCCGGCTTCGCGGGCGCATGACACGATGAGATCGTGATCGCCGTCCGCGCGCCGCTTCGGCTCTCCCTCGGCGGCGGCGGCACCGATCTGCCGTCCTTCTTCGCCGACGAGGAGGGGTTCGTCCTCTCCGCGGCGATCGACAAGCACGTCTGGCTGCTGATCAGCACCGGCTTCCGCGAGGGCCTGCGCCTCAAGCACCTGGCCTGGGAGGAGGTCGAGGACGCCGGCGAAGTCGAGCACCCCATCCTCCGCGCCGCCCTCGCCGAACACTGGAACGGCATCCCGTTCGAGCTGGCCTCGATCGCCGATGTCCCCGCCGGGACCGGCCTCGGGTCCTCGGGGGCCTATGCGGTGTGCGCCGTGCGCGCACTGGCCGGCCTCGAGGGAATCGAGCTCGCCGAGGCCGCCTGCCGACTGGAGATCGACCTGCTCGGCCGCACGGTCGGCAAGCAGGACCAGTACGCCGCCGTCTACGGCGGCGTCAACGCCCTTACCTTCCGCCCGGGCTCGGTCGAGGTCCGCAGGCTGGCGCTTCCCGAAGCCTCCGCGGAGGCCCTGCGGGAGCGCTTCCTGCTCTTCTACACGGGTGGGTCGCGCTCGGCCTCCGAGGTGCTGAGCGACCAGGTCAATCGCACCCTGGCGGGCGACGCCGAGGTCCGCGACAACCTCCTCCGCACCGCCTCGCTGGCCCGCGAGACCTGCGCGGCGCTGGAGGCCGGCGACCTGGCCGCCTGCGGCGAGCTCATGAACCGCTCGTGGGAGAACAAGCGGGCTCGCTCCGCGGCGATGGTCCCCGCGCCCCTCGCCGACCTGCGCGATCTCGCCCTGCGCCGCGGCGGGTCGGGCGCCATGCTCATGGGTGCCGGGGGCGGCGGGTTCCTCCTGGTGCTGGCCGAGGAGCCCACCCGCCTGCGCGAGGCGATGGACGAGGCCGGCGCCCCCGAGCTGCCCTTCGGGATCGACACCGAGGGGTGCGTCGCGCTCTAGCCGTCGCCCTCGAACCGTGGCCCTCCAGGTCGGGGCGCGACACACACATCCCCCTCGAGAAATTCCTCAGGCGGCTGAGCGTTTTCGCACGGGACCCGTGCCTTGCCCCGCCGGGGGGCGAAGTTCCGCCCGCCCGGCCCTCAAGGGGGCATGAGCGAGCAGCCATGGCTGATCGACGCGTTTCGGACGGGGCAGGTGGAGCCGCTCTGGCACCCCGCCTTGCGGGGGAGCCTCGAGTTCGCGCTCTCTGTGCTCTTGCGTCGCACACAGAGCTACGACGTCGCGGAGCACCGCATCCTCGTGGTGCTCGCGCACCATGGCGGCGGCCTTTCTCAGCAGGCGGTGGCCGACCGCGCCGCGCTGGACCGCACAACCACCTCCGAGGCGGCGCGGCGCCTCGAGGAAAGACAGCAACTAAGGAGGAGACCTCAGGCAAGCGACACTCGAAAGCTCCTGCTCCTGGCCAGCCCGGAGACGCCTTTGGCCGCAGCGCGGTCGGCAGAGAAAGTGCGCACAGCCGAGAGAAAAGCCCTCAGGCGGCTGAGCGATTCCGAACAGGGCCGCCTGCGCGGGCTGCTGACGAGGGCGCTCTAGAGCCGGCGCAGCTGGGCGTCGAGGTGGTGGCCGGGCGCGCCGCTGGCCGCCGGGGGCGGCGATCGCCTCCCGCAGCGCCGCGCGCGATCGCGCGGTGGTTGCTGCCAGCGCCGCGATCCGCTCCGAGCGCGGGGTCAGCCATCCTGGCCTCCGTGGACGGTCGCTACGCCCCCAGCCCGACCGGGCCCCTGCACGCCGGCAACCTCAGGACCGCGCTCCTGGCCTGGCTGTATGCGCGCTCGCAGGGCTCGCGCTTCCGGCTGCGCGTCGAGGACCTCGACCCGCAGCGCTCCCGGCGCGAGTACGAAGAGGGCCAGCTGGCCGACCTCGAGGCGCTCGGGATCGACTGGGACGGCCCGGTGGTGCGCCAGTCCGAGCGGCGCGAGCGCCACCGCGAGGCGCTCGAGCGGCTTCCCACCTACCCGTGCTGGTGCACGCGCAAGGAGATCCGCGACGCCGCCCAGGCGCCCCACGGGGCGGAGGCGCCCTATCCCGGGACGTGCCGGGGCCGGCGGCGCGAGGAGCGGCCGGCGGCGATCCGCCTGGACGCGCGCGGCACCGCGGGATTCGAGGACCGGCTGCACGGATGGGTCGAGGGAGAGGTCGATGACTTCGTTCTATGGCGGAAGGACGACGTGCCGGCGTACAACCTGGCAGTGGTGATCGACGATGCCGATGCCGGGGTCAGAGAGGTCGTACGCGGCGAGGACTTGCTCGAGACCACTCCCCGCCAGGTGCGCCTTCAGCAGCTGCTGGGACTCCCGACGCCCGCCTACACCCACGTTCCTTTAGTGCTCGACGCCCAGGGCAGGCGGATGGCCAAGCGCGTGGAGGGCGAGCCCCGTTCGGTGGGCTGGATGGCCGAGAGCCTCGGGCTCGCCGCGCACGGCGAGCGGGTGACGGCGGAGGACCTGCTCGCCCGGTTCGACCCCATAGGGTGGCGGCCATGACCCCGGACCGCGAGCAGTACATCGTCGACGTCCTCGTCGACGCCTTCGAGGATCTGATCGAAGCCGATCCCCACGCCTTTCGCAAGAAGTTCCGCAAGATGGCCGCCGGCCCGTTCCCCTTCTACCGCGGCACAGCCTGCCTCTTCTACGCCGACGTCAAGGACCGTGAGGACCGCTGGGTGGACGACCGCACGAAGCGGGTCTGGATCCAGGGCGACCTGCACGCCGAGAACTACGGGACCTACATGAACTCGCAGGGCAAGCTCGTCTTCGACGTCAACGACTTCGACGAGGCCTACGTGGGCCACTACACGTGGGACCTGCAGCGGATGGCGGCCAGCCTGGCGCTGCTGGGCTTCGCCAAGGCCCTCTCGGACCACGTGATCCGGGACATGATCCACACCTACGCCCACGCCTACCTCGAGCAGGTGCAGGCCTTCGCCAGCGGCGACCGCGACGACGAGTTCAGCCTCACCCTGTCCAACACCGACGGCGCGCTTCACGACGCCCTGGTCGACGCCCGAATGGAGACCCGGATCCGGCTGCTGGAAGCCAACACCGCCGTGGAGCGCGAGGATCGCCGCTTCACCGAGGGTGGCGGGGCGCGGCGTCTCGACGACGCGGAGAAGAACCAGGTGCTCGAGGCCTACCAGCGCTACCTGGAGACCATCCCCGAGCGAAAGCGCCAGCACAGCGTCTCCTACGACGTCAAGGACGTGGTGGGCCGCAAGGGCTTCGGCATCGGCAGTGCCGGCCTGCCCGCCTACAACCTGCTGATCGAGGGCCCCAGCCAGGCGCTGGAGAACGACGTGATGCTGTCGATGAAGCAGGGCAATGTCGCCGCGCCGAGCCGGGTGGTGAAGGACGAGAAGATCTCGGGCTTCTTCGAGCACCACGGCCACCGCACGGCGGTCTCCCAGCGGGCGCTGCAGGCCCACGCCGACCCCTGGCTGGGCTGGGCCGAGCTCAACGGCTCGGGGCAGGTCGTGCAGGAGATCTCGCCCTACACCGCCGACGTGGACTGGGACGGCGTCACCGACGTCGACGAGATCCTCCCCCTCCTGCGCTACCTCGGCCAGGCCACGGCCAAGGTCCACTGCGTCTCGGACGCGGGCTCCGACCAGGAGCTGGTCGACTTCCAGACCGAGGACGCGATCGTCCAGGTGGTCGGGGACCGCCACGACCAGTTCGCAGAGGACCTCACCGAGTTCGGCGCCGAGTACGGCGAACTTGCGCGCGAGGACCACCGGCGCTTCGTCGACGCCTTCCGCAACGGCAAGATTCCGGGGCTGCCCGAGGACTGATGGCCTGGCGCGAGCGCCTGAAGACCCTGGACGGGCAGCCGAATCTGATCAAGGCCGCCCAGTTCCTGCGCCAGCGCCTGCCGGGCGACAAGCAGCTGGGCGACCCGCTGTCGCTGGCCGGGAGCAACCCCTCGCAGCTCGTCGGGCAGCGGCTGGGCGCGGTGGCCTCCGAGCGCCCCAGCGCCATGCGCGAGCTGGGACTGAGCGCCTTCCAGGTCTGGCAGTCGGTCTCCGAGGCCCAGGGGCGCGGGCACGGCCACTCCGAGAAGGCGATCCTGTTCACCGACCTCGTCGAGTTCTCCGACTGGGCGCTCGAGGCGGGCGACACGCAGTCGCTGGACCTGCTGCGCAAGGTGGGCCTGGCGGCCGAGCCTCCGATCACCGACCACGAGGGCGAGATCATCAAGCGGCTGGGCGACGGCCTGATGGCGGTGTTCGACGACCCCGGCCAGGGGGTCGAGGCCGCCCTGGAGGCGATCGAGGCCGTTTCCGAGCTGAAGGTGAGCGGCTATACCCCCCAGATGCGCGCGGGGCTCCATGTGGGAACCCCGCGCAGGCTGGGCGGCGACTACTTCGGCGTGGACGTCAACACGGCGGCCCGCGTCGCCGAGGCCGCATCGGCCAACGAGCTGCTGGTATCCGACGCGGCGAGGGCGAAGCTCGGCGGGGACGAAGCCAAGCTCCGCCGCCGCCTGCGCTTCAAGGCAAAGGGCGCGCCGCGCGACCTCAAGGTCTACGAGGCACGCTCCTAGGGCTACTGAACTACGTCAAAGTTCCCCTCTGAGTCCTTCTGACGGAACTTGATCTTGGCGGACCTGCCGTTCGCAGGGTTGGTGACAGTGCAGGTGAAAGTGCTGCCCTTCTGAGATGTGACGTTCGCCGGACATTCCACCTGGGCATTTGGGAAGCGCTTACGGACTGTCTTGGCGATGTTGTTCTCGATGTTTCTCGTCTTCAGCTTGCGCTTCTGCAGGCGCACCCGGACGCTCGAGTCCTCGGATGTCTGGGTGATAGTCACGACTCCAAAGCCGCTTTCCGGGATGTTCCCGATGCAGAAGTAGGTCCCGCCCTTCTTGGGCTTGGTCGAGGATGGGCACTTGACCTTCGAGAGGCCCGGGGTCGTCTCCTCAGCGTTGTCCTCGATAAGCGCCACCTGGATGTCGTCGACGTTGGCGTTGTAGTCCTTCAGCGCCCCCTCTTCGTCGGCGAACTTGGCCGTGACGTTGCCCTTCTTGCCGTCGGCCGTGACCGAGCACTCGACGGTGGCGCCGACCTTGACCTCGGTCTCCGCCGGGCACTTGACCGAGGCATTGGTGATTCCCTTGGGCGCCAGCGCCTCGCTCTTCATCTTGGCCTCCAGGCCGGGGCCGGTGACCTTGGTGGATCCGCAGGCCGCCAAGAGCACGGCGGACAGTGCCGCTGCTGCAATCGCGGCGCAGCGAGCCAGATTGTTCATATTGCCGCAAGTCCTTTCTGAAAACGGGGGCGCCCCACCCTAATGGTGATTCTGTACGGCATAACGCTCGGATTGAGCGCCGGGCTGGTCTTCCTGATCCAGCCGATGTTCGCCAAGTTCGTGCTGCCCAGCTTCGGCAGCACGCCGGCGGTCTGGAACACCTCCCTTGTCTTCTTTCAGACGGCCCTGCTGCTGGCCTACCTCTACGCCCACGCCAGCACCCGGCGGCTGGGAGCGCGCCGCCAGGCCGTCCTCCACCTTGGCCTGGTCCTGGTCGCTGCGGTGGTCCTCCCCATCGCCGTCCCGGGGGACTTCCGGCCCGGCGAAGCGCCCGTGCCCGCCCTGCTGGGGCTGCTCGCGGTGTCCGTCGGGCTGCCCTTCTTCGTGGTCTCCTCCACCGCCCCCCTGCTCCAGCGTTGGCTGGCCTCCACCGAGCATCCCGCTGCCCGCGACCCCTACTTCCTCTACCGCGCGAGCAACCTGGGCAGCGTCATCGGCCTACTCGGCTACCCGCTGGCCATGGAGCCCAACGTCCGCCTCGCCGCCCAGGGGGAGGCCTGGTCGGTGGCCTACGGCCTGCTGGTCGTTCTGCTGGGCGCCTGCGCAATGGCGCTGTGGCGCGCGCCCCCGGCCCGCGACACGCGGCCCGAGCCCCGCGAGGCGCTGACCGTCCAGCGCCGGCTGCGCTGGGTGGGACTGGCCTTCGTCCCTTCGAGCCTCATGCTCGGGGTCACCTCGTTCATGACGATCGACCTCGCGCCGGTCCCGCTCCTGTGGGCCCTGCCGCTGTCGCTGTACCTGCTCTCGTTCGTGGTCGCCTTCTCCGGCACCCCGCGCGCCCAAAGGGTCCACCGGGCGATGGTGTTCGCGCTGCCCGGCGTGGCCATCGGGCTGTCGGTCCTGCTTCTCGTCCATGCCCGCGAGCCGCTGTGGGTGGTCCTGCCGCTGCACCTGCTCGCCTTCGGGGTGGTGGCGCTGGTCTGCCACGGCGAGCTGGCCCGCGACCGGCCCGCCGCCGGCGAGCTCACCCGCTTCTACCTGCTCGTGGCGGTCGGCGGCGCCCTCGGCGGGATCGTCACCGGGATCCTCGTCCCGGCGGTCTTCGAGACGCTGGCGGAGTACCCGCTGGCGATCGTCGGCGCCTGCCTGTGCCTGCCCAAGCGAGCGCCGCGGGTGCCGCCGAGCCGCTACGTGCGCTGGCTGGACTTGGGCCTGCCCGCCGCGGTGGGGCTGGTGGTGCTGGCCGCCCTTGCCCTGGTGAGTCTCGGCGGCAGCGAATACGAGGGGGCCGGCAAGAGCTTCGCCTTCGGGCTGGGCGCGGGAATCGCCCTGAACTTCGTCCGGCGGCCGGTGCGCTTCGGCCTGGCGCTCGGGGCCATCGTGCTCGCAGGGTCGGTGCCGCTCTTCGAGGAGGGGACCGTGCTGCGCCAGGACCGCAGCTTCTTCGGCGTCATCCGCGTCGAGCGCTCCGAGGACGGCCGCCTCAACGAGATGATCCACGGCACCACCACCCACGGCGCCCAGCTACTGGAGCCGGCGAAGCGCCGGACGCCGCTCACCTACTTTCACCCCACGGGGCCGGCCGGGCAGATCATGTCGGCGGCGGGCCGGCGACGGCTGCGGCGCGTGGCGGTCATCGGGCTGGGCACCGGCTCGCTCGGGTGCTACAGCCGCCGCGGCGACCACTGGACGTTCTTCGAGCTCGACCCCACCGTCGAGCGCATCGCCCGCGACCCGAGGCTGTTCACCTACCTGCGCGACTGCGACGGCCGCCTCGAGGTGGTGCGCGGCGACGCCCGGCTGTCGCTGCGGCGCGCCCGGCCGCGGGAGTTCGGCGTGCTTGTGGCCGACGCCTTCTCCTCCGACGCCATTCCTACGCACCTGCTCACGCGCGAGGCGGTGCGCCTCTACCGGCGCAAGCTGCGCCGGGACGGCGAGCTGGCCTTTCACATCTCCAACCGCTTCCTGGACCTCGAGCCCGTGCTGGGCGAGGTGGCCCGCCGCGAGAACCTCGCCTGCGTCTCCCAGAACGAGCTCAAGCGCCCCAACTTCCCCCGCGGGAAGAGCCCGTCGCACTGGGTGGTGATGGCTTCGCGCCAGGATGATCTGGGCGCGCTTGTGACCGATCCGCGCTGGCGCCAGTGCCGGCGCACCCCGGGCCGCGAAGCCTGGAGCGACGACTTCTCGAGCCCGGTTTCGGCGCTCGGGGGCCCGGGCAGCGGATAGCCATGGCTGACCAACTCAACAACAAGAAGATCGCGTTCCTGGCCGCCGACGGCGTCGAGCAGGTGGAGCTCGAGCAGGCGCGCGAGGCGGTGGAGCAGGCGGGCGCAACCGTCGAGC
Source organism: Thermoleophilaceae bacterium (assembly GCA_035296565.1). Lineage (GTDB taxonomy): Bacteria > Actinomycetota > Thermoleophilia > Solirubrobacterales > Thermoleophilaceae > JACCZR01. Next base: position 118,095 of record DATHAQ010000041.1, on the reverse strand, counting down.
TGCTGTCCCTCGACGACGCCGAGATCCAGGCGATGAACTCCGACATCAACCCGGCGGACAAGTTCTCGGTGGACAAGAAGGTTGCCGACGCGTCGCCGGACGACTACGACGGGTTGGTCCTTCCTGGCGGCACGGTGAACCCGGACAACCTGCGCGTGGACGAGGACGCCATCGGCTTCGTCCAGGAGATCGCCAGGGCGGGCAAGCCCATCGGCGCCATCTGCCACGGGCCGTGGACCCTCGTGGAAGCCGACCTGGTCCGTGGACGAACGCTCACCTCCTACCCCAGCATTCGCACCGACATCCGCAACGCCGGCGGCAACGTCCTCGACGAGGAGGTCGTGGTGGACGAGGGGCTCGTGACCAGCCGCAATCCCGGCGACCTGCCGGCCTTCTGCGACAAGATAGTCGAGGAGTTCGCGGAGGGCGTGCACCAGGTGCACGACGAGGGCGCGACCGTCTCGTGAACCTCTCTGGCGAGACCTGCCTAGTGACGGGTGGCGGCCGGGGCCTGGGCCGACACATCGTCGCCGAGCTGGCCGAGCGCGAGCTGCGCGTCCTCGTGGGCGTGCGCGACCCCTCGGGTTGGGACCCGATCGGCGCGACCGGACGCGCCCTCGAGGTGCGTCCGGTGCGCATGGACCTCTCCTCGCGCAAGGAGATCGACATCTGCTGTGACGAGCTCGGCGAGGACCTGCGGCGCATCTCCGTGCTGGTCAACAACGCCGGCCAGTTCACGGGAGGCCAGCTCGAGGAGCAGGACACCGGGCAGGTCTACGCCATGGTGCAGGCCAACCTCACCGGCCCGATCCACCTGACCCAGCGCGTCCTGCCGCAGATGCTCACGCGCGGGCGCGGGAAGGTGGTCAACAACGCGAGCATCGCGGCGCGGACACCCTTCCCCGGAGCCAGCGCGTACTCGTCCACCAAGTCCGGCCTGCACGGCTTCAGCGAGGCCCTGCGCCGGGAGCTGGAGGAGACCGATGTGGGCGTGCTCGAGCTGGTCACGCCGGGGCTGGATACCGACATGATGGACGAGGTCCAGGCCGACTACGAGCAGCACGTCAGCGACACCTCGGGCTGGGACCACGTGGCGCCCGAGGACTGGGCCAAGAAGGTGGTCGAGGCCATCGAGTCCGACGAGGACGTGCTGAACCCCAGGGGCGCCGAGGGTCTGGCCCGGCTGGCGCCCGACAGGCTCGTGGACGCGGCCGCCGGACGGGTGTTCTCGCGCCGCTAGAGGGCGCGCACTCCCGCGGTCATTGCGGCGGCACTGAACACCGCCACCGGCACGGGAGCCCCGAGCCAAAGAGCCACGCCGGCGACGCTCACCCCGGCGGTGTCGGGGCCGATCGCCCACTCCTCGCCGTCGGCCAGCGCGGCGGTCACCACCAGCGCCGCGAGAATCGGCGCGGCCATCGACGCGATCACGCGGCTCGACCACTCCGGCAGCTCGCGGCCGCCCACGGTGAGGGGCCCGAAGGCTTTGATCGCGAAGGTCACCGCCGCCAGCGAGCCGATCAGGGGCCAGATCACGAGCGCCTCAATCCCAGGAACGCCGCGAGGCTCGCGGCCAGCACCGGCACGCCGACCGGCGTGAACGGCACCAGCGCAAATGCGATCAGGCCGCCCACCAAAGCGGTCAGCCGGCCGCGGCCCTGCTTGAGCTCGGCGATCAGCAACGCCAGGAAGAACGTGGGGAAGATCGCATCGAGACCGAGCTTCTCGGGGTCACCGATCAACTCGTCCGCGAACGCCCCCACGACCGTGCCGGTCTGCCAGGTCACGTACTGGATCGCCGAGGACCAGAAGAGCATCTGACGGTCGAAGGTGCCGTCCTCGCGCCCGGCCAGCACCCACGAGGCGTCGACCACCGGCTGCCCCTGGACCGCTCGCTTCACCGGCCCGCCGGGCAGCGACGGAGCGAGCGCGATGCCCATCGGCACGAAGCGCGAGTTGACCAGCGCGGCTGCCGCCACCGCGGGCCCGAGGCCGCCCCCACTGGCGAAGATCGCCAGCCCCGCGAACTGGGCCGAGCCGGCGTAGACGATCGCCGAGGTGACGATGGCCTGGAGCGGCGAGAAGCCCGCGTTGCGCGCCAGCACGCCGAACGACAGCGACAGCAGGAAGCCCGCCAGGGCGTAGGGCAGCCCCGCCCGCACGCCTTGCCTCCACGTCGTCCGCGGCATGGGCGGCGACACTATGCGCCGTGACGACCGCCACCGCCGTCCCACGAACCCGCGACGAGCTCGAGGGCGACGAGGCGCTGGAGACCCTGCGGGACTGCGGCCGCCGGCGCCTGGTGATCGACTCGATCGACCGCTTTCGCGCCGCCGATGCCTTCAGCCACTCGCGCGCGTTGGCCTTTCAGCTGACCCTCACGCTGCTGCCGGCACTGATCGCGGTGGTGGGGCTGGCCGCGGCGCTCGAGATCGAGAGCTTCACGCGGGCGGTTCAGGACGCCGTCGACACCTTGGCTCCGGGCGCGGCGGGCGACCTGCTCACCTCCGCCCTGCGCCAGGGCGCCAGCGGCGCCCGCGAGGAGACCGGCGAGACCGCCCTGGGCGCCGGCGCGATCGCCGCGGGCCTGGCAGGTGCCACCGCGATGGCCCAGGTCGAGCGCGGGGCGAACCGCATCTACGGCACGGAGGTCGACCGGCCCTTCGTGCGCAAGTACCTCGTCGCCACTGGGCTGGCGCTAACCGCGGGGGTGCTGGCACTGCTCTCGATCGTCGTGCTGGTTGCCGGCTCGGCGGTCCGCGACGCCCTGGGCGCAGGGGAGGGCTTCGACTCGGTGTGGTCGGTCCTGCGCTGGCCGCTGGGAGCCTTCCTCGTCGTGACCTCGGTCTCACTGCTGTTCGAGTGGGCGCCCAAGCGCCCGCAACCGGAGGCCTCGTGGCTGGCCTTCGGCGCCATCGTCTCCTCGGTGCTGTGGATCGCCTTCATGGGCCTGCTGGCCGTCTACGTAGACGCCACCGCGAACTTCGGCGCCACCTACGGGCCGCTGGCGGGCACCATCGGCGTCCTGCTCTGGAGCTTCCTGAGCTCCGTCGCGCTCTTCGCCGGGCTGGCCGTGGCCGCGCAGCTGGAGGCGGTGCGAGCAGGCGTGGTGGCCACGCGGGTCGATCGCGACGAGAATGTCGCGGCGTGAACGACACGAGGACCCGCAAGCAGAAGCGCCGCGACCGCGCCGAGGGGGCGGCCGAGGAGGCCGCCTGGTGGGGCGGCTGCTGCTGCCTCGACCTGTTCGTGCTGCCCGTGGTGGGCGGCGGGCTTGCCCTCTGGCTTCGCCGGCGTCTCTGAGAGGGTCGGCCTCATGGGCGTGATCGAGGCGTTGTTCGGCGACAGGAAGACCCGGCGCCAGCGGCGACGCAAGCGGTCAAGTCAGCGGGGGACGCCGTCGGCGATACCGCCGAGGGCTGCACAAGCGGGTGTTGCCTGGACTTCGTTGTGCCGCTGGCAGTCGGCGCGGTCGCGGGCCACCGGCTGGCGCCGCGCTCGCTCAGCCGCCGCTGACCCGGGCGCGGCGCGCAGCACCGTCGCGCTCAGACCGCCTTGCCCAGGGCCCGCAGCTGGAACGCCCGCACGATGTCCGTGATGCCGTGCAGCAGCGCCCAGATGCCCGCGAACACGAGCAGCAGGTACGCCTTCTCGATGAAGAACTGCCCGCTGGTCCAGAACGCGAGGATCACCATGAGGATCCCCGAGATCAGGCCCAGCCACCAGAGCGGGTTGGCTCCCCGGCTCACGAAGGCGTCGATGGTCCAGAAGACGCCGATGATGAGGAAGACGAAGCCGAGTATGTCGGCCAGCGCCGCGAACGTGTTCTCCGGCGACATCAGCGCGATGATCCCGCCGACGAGCAGTAGCACCGCGAACAGCCACCAGATCCACTTCGCCCCGGTGCCGACCATGGCCCCCAGCGCGAAGTTCTGGAACGCGGAGAGGATCAGCATGATCCCGATCAGCACCCCAACCGTCGTGATCGAGGCCCGGTCGAATTGCAGAATCGCCAGCGCGATCAAGACCCAGACGATGCCCGCCGCGAGGAAGGCCCACCAGAAACGCGCGATGGCCGCGATCATCGTCGCCGCCGGTCCAGCCTGACCTGCTGACTGCTCCATTCGTGCTCCTGTCGTCGAGTCGTTCGACTATCGCCGAAACGAGGCCGCAGACGCAAGGACGGTCACTCAGGAGATGGAGGCCTCGAGCCGCTCGGCGGCCTTCTTGCGCACGCTGTTGCGCACGATCGGCGTCCAGCCGAGCAACAGGCCCATCGGCCCTAGCGCCTGCCGCGCCCAGCGATGGAAGTCGAAGTCGTCGCGGTGCTCGGCGATCAGGCCGTCGCGGAAGCGGAAGCTGGCTCGCACGTCGTTGACCACGGGCCGGCCGGTCTGGGTGAAGGTGTAGTGCGCCCGCCAGTGGGCCGAGCCGTGTCCGTCAGAAGCATCGTGCTCCAACAGCTCGATGCGCAGGTCGCCGGAGGCGCTCGTGAGCATCTTCCACATCTCACCCGGGCGGCTGCCGCGCAGGTCCGGAAAGACGGGATCGGAAAAGCGCGCGTCCGCGGCGTAGCAGGAAGCCATAGTCTCGCCGTCATGCGCGGCGAACGCCGAGTAGAAGCGCTCGATGAGCTGAAGTTCGGACGCGGTCATGTTCAGGCCGCCCTCCGGGCGCGCCGAAAGGATCGCACGGACGCGTCCCCGCGCGAGCGCGAACGGCGCATCCGCGCTCGTGCCCTGGGGTGGCTGTTCGTCGCCGGCGGCCTGATCGGCACCGTCTCGATGGTGCTGCCCCATTCGCCCGACGCGAGCGAGGCGGGGCTGTGGTCGAACATCGGGGTCGCCCTCGCCGTCGGCGTCGCGCTGCTGGCGAGCGGCTCCCGGGTGCCGGACTGGGCCCTGCATGCAACGCTGGTCGGGGGCGTCCTGCTCATCGCGCGCGCCGTGTACCTGAGCGGCGAGGAGGTGAGCTTCTACAGCGTCTGGTTCATCTGGGTCGGCCTCTACTCCTTCTACTTCTTCAGCCGACTCGCCGCCGCGCTGCACGTGGGCTTCGCGGCGGTCGTCTACGCGCTCACACTGGTCGACGAGCCCAGCATGAGCCCCGTCGCCCGCTGGCTGACCACGATGGCCACGCTGGTGGTGGCCGGCGTGTTCATCGACACGCTCGTGCGCCGCGCGCACCGGCAGGCCGAATCCGCCGAGGAGAGCGCCGCGGGGATGGCCGCGGTGGCGGAGGTCTCGCACCAGCTCTCGCGCCTGAGCGACAGCGTGGCCGCACGCTCGGAGCTGTGCGAGGCCGCCCGGGAGATCTCGGGCGCGCTCTCCGCCGTGCTGTGGGAGCCCGCGCCGGACGGCGCGAGCCTCACGGTCATCGGGTCGGCGGGCGTCGAGCCCGACCAGCGCGCGCTGCCCTTCGTCGGCCAGAGCGCCGGCGCCGCGCGCGCATTCACAACCGGTGAGCCGGTTTCGGCGGTGGGCGCGGAGGCGGTACGCGCGGCGACGCCGGAGAGCCGCGGCGTCGGGCTCCTGCCGAGTTCCTGCCTGTGGCAGCCCGTGCTGCGCGACCATCAGCCGGTCGCCGTGCTGGGCCTCTACTTCGGCACGAAGGTGGAGCCGGCAAAGCGCTCGCTGCGCACCGTGACCGAGCTGCTCGCGGCCGAGGCGGCAGTGACCTTGCAGCGCGGCGAGCTGCTGGAGCGCATGGAGGCGATGGTCCGCACCGACAACCTCACCGGCCTCCCCAACCGCCGCGCGTGGGAGGACCAGCTACCGCGCGAGATGGCCCGCGCGCTGCGCGACAGCCGCGAGCTGACGGTGGCGATGCTCGACCTCGACCGCTTCAAGGCCTTCAACGACGAGTTCGGACGCCAGGCCGGCGACCGGCTGCTCAAGCAGGCCGCCGGCGCTTGGAGCGGCGTGCTGCGGGCCACCGACCTGCTCGCCCGTCGCGGCGGCGAGAAGTTCGTGCTGGCGCTGTCCAGCACGTCACCTCAGGCGGACACGGGGATCATCGAGCGCCTGCGTGAGGTGACGCCCGAGGGCGTGACGTGCTCGGCGGGCCTGGTGCGCTGGGACGGCAGGGAGTCGGCCGAGGACCTGCTCGGCCGCGCCGACGCGGCCCTGCACGCGGCCAAGCGCGCGGGTCGCGACCGCATCGTGAGCCTCTAGACCAAGGGACCCGTTCGCCCCGCTGCACCAGGGGGGGCTCCGGCCTAGCCGCGGCGCTGTTCTGACACCGGGCTGCCCTGGTCGTCGGTCGCCCCGGGGGGCGGCCAGGGGCCGAAGTTGTTGTCACGTGCCCCATCGATAGTCACGACTGAGCCCGAGAGCGCCGCGCCCGCGGGAGAGGCGAGCAGCGCGACCGTCCAGGCGAACTCCTCCTCGCTGCCCAGCCGCTGCAGCGGGACAGTCCGAGCCACACCATCGACGATCACCTTCGGGTACTTGGTCATGAGCGTCTCTGTAGCGAAGTGGCCGGCCGCGAGGGCCACGACGGCGACCCCGGACGGGCCCCACTCAGCCGCGAGCTGCTTCGTCAGGCCCTCCACCGCAGCGCGGGCCGACGAGGAGTGCGCCATGCCGGCCAGCCCGTTGTGAGGCGAGAGGGTCACGTTCACGATCGTGCCGCTCCCCTGCCCGAGCATGGCCCTCTCGGCCACCTCCTGGCACATCGTCTGTGTGCCCTCCACGTTGAGCCGCGCCACGGTGCGAAAGCCCTTGGGCGAGATGCTCTCCGCCGGGGCCATGTATTGCCCGCCCGCGTTGTTGAGCAGGACGTCGATCCTGCAGTGGCGCTCGAGCACGGCGTCCAGCATGTCTGCGACCTGCCCCCGCTCGCGGATGTCGCAGGTCAGCGCGCTGCAGCACCCCTCCTCGCACCGGGCCACGGTCTCCTCCAGCGGCTCGAGCCGGCGCCCGCACACCACGACGTGGGCACCCAGGGAGGCCAGCTCCAGCGCGGCCGCTCGCCCGAGGCCCGAGCCGCCGCCGCTTACCAGCGCGACCTGGCCGGCCAGGAGGTCCGGAGCGAAGATCTTCGAGGCCACAGGCGGCGCCGACGCTATCCGATCGGCCCCTACCCTCCCGGCAATGTCGACGGCCGAGACCCTGTACGCCGAGCCCCGCGTGAGGAGACGACTGACCTGTTCACCGTCGTGGCCCGCCGGGGTCAGGGGAACTAGCCCCGCAGCGTGCCGGCCGACGCCTCCTCGGTCTCCTCGCCCAGCCAGCCGGCAAGCAGCGGATCGCTGCCGTCGGCCACGATCCGGGCCGTGGCGGCGATCGTGTCGTCCCGCAGCTGGCGCTTGACCCGGGCGTAGGTGTCGAGGGGCAGGCCGGCCAGCTCGCCCGCCAGCGCCAATGCCCGGGGCAGGGGGTCGCCGTCGACAAGCTCGTCGAGCAGCCCCAGCCCCGCGGCCTCCTCGGCGCCGACGAGCCGCGCGCGCAGCACGAGGTCGCGGGCGACTGCGGAGCTCAGCTCGGCGCGCACCACCGCCATCGCCACCGCGGGGTAGGGGATCCCGGCCTTCAGCTCGGTCAGCCCATAGCGGCCCGAGCCGGTGCTCCCCACCCGGTGGTCGGCGCACAGGGCGAGGATCAGGCCCCCGGCGATGGCGTGCCCGGTCACCGCGGCGACCACGGGGCGCGGGAGCGCATACCAGCCCGCGAACAGCCGGTTGATGCCGTTCACGAGCTCGGCCTGCTCGGCGCGCGCCAGAGTGGGCACCACCTTGAGGTCCATGCCCGCGGAGAAGAACCCCTCGCGGCCCGTGATCACCACGGGGCCGGGCGGGTCGGCGGCAAGGTCCTCGAGGACGCGATGGCCCTCCTCCAGCAGCGTCAGGTCGAGCGCGTTGGCAGGCGGGCGGTCGATGCCCACCACCGCGACGCCATCGCGGCGTTCCAGGGTCAGGTGCTGGTACGAGGTCATCGCGGATCCCGCCAAGCTCGGGCGCGGTGAGCGGCGTCGCTGGCGGTGTGGTGAGGGTAGGGCCGCCGGCCGCTAGGAGGGCCCAAGCCCCTTGCGGCTCGCCCACAGGGCGGCCTGGGTGCGGTCGGAAACGCCGATCTGCTGGAAGACGCTGGTCAGGTGGGCCTTGACCGTTTTCTCGGAGATCTCGAGCCGGCGAGCGATCAGCTTGTTGGGCAGCCCGGCCGCGACCAGGCTGAGGACCTCGCGCTCGCGGTCGCTGAGGGCCGCGGCCGCGCGAGGCCGCTCGCGCTCGGCCACCAGGGCTCCCGCAGCCTTGGGCGACAGGGGCGACTCGCCGCGGGCGGCCGCCCTCACGGCGCCCCGCAGCTCGTCGGCGCTGGCGTCCTTGAGCACGTAGCCGATCGCACCGGCGTCGAGCGCGCCCAGCACCTCGGGGCCCCCGGAGAACGAAGTCAGCGCCACCACCCGGACGCCCGGGTGTTCGGCCGCCACCCGGCGGGTCGCCTCGGTCCCGTCCACCTCCGGCATCGACAGGTCCATGAGCACCACGTCGGGCCTTCCCTCCGCGACCGCTCCCACCGCCCGCGCGCCATCGGAAGCCGTGGCCGTCACCTCGATGTCGCCGTCGAAGGACAGGAGCTCGGACAGCCCGTCGCGGACGAGCTCGTGGTCGTCGACGAGCACCACGCGGATCACGCGAGCGGCACCTCCACCCCGACCCGCGTGCCCCGGCCCGGGGCGGAGTCGAGCTCGAACGTCCCGCCGGCGTCGCGCACCTGGTCGCGCAGCAGCCGCAACCCGAAATGGCCCTCGGCAGCCGCGGCCAGCGCACGCTCGTGATCGAACCCCACGCCGTCGTCGGCCACCGACAGCCTCGCCGTGCCCTCGCTCGCGCGCACCTGGACCCGCACGTTCTGCGCCTCGGCGTGCTCGGCTGCGTTGCGCATGGCCTCCTGCGCCGTGCGGTAGAGCAGGGCGGTCACGTCGTGGGGCAGCTGCAGGTCGGTGGAGACGTCGACATGCGTGCGCAGGCCGCGCTCCTCCAGCGGAGGGCACAGGTCGCGCAGCGCGCTGGCCAGGCCGGCCTCCCGCAGGCGCGGCGGGTAGATGTCGACCAGCAGGCTGCGCAGCTCGCGCACGGCGCCGCGGGTCGTCTCGTCGGCGCGCTCGAGCGCCGTCGAGGCTCCGTTGCCGTCCGGGCCCAGGCGCTCGCGTGCCGAGGTCAGCGCGTAGGAGGCCGCGACCAGGTCCTGCACCGTGCCGTCGTGCAGGTCGGCGGCGATGCGGCGGCGCTCGAGATCCGAGGCGTCGACCGCGCGCTGGAGCAGCTCCATGCGGTCGCGGTGCGCCTGCTCCACGCGCCGGGCCAGCGAACGCGCCAGGGGGAGCTGGATCAGCTGCAGCACTACCAGCGCCCCGAGCAGCGCCGGGATGAAGCTCGCCCACAGGTCTCGCCCCGAAGCGGTGACCGAGCTCAGGCGCAGGTAGGTCTCGAACATCGCCCGCCGCCCGCTGGGGGTCTGGACCGGCAGGTAGACCTCGAGCAGGTCGCCGCCCCCGCGCTCGTAGCGGTTCTCGGGGCCGGATAAGTCGCTGACCTCGGCCTCCACCCCGCCCGTCGCGAGCACCTCGCGCTCCTCGTGGTCCAGTCGGAAACGCACCCCGCGCAGGCGCGGCTCGTCGGAGTAGACGATGCGCCCGTCCGGGCGCCACAGCTTGACCCGGACGAAGTCCCCGCGGCGCACACCGCTGCGGATCACCCGGTCGAAGCGGGCGATCGCCTTCGGGTCCTGGCGAAGCACGCCGTCGGTCAGCCTCGGCTCCACGATCTGCCGGCCGACCAGCTCGGTCAGACGCTTGGCGTCCTTGACCGCCTCCTCGCGGCTGATGCCCGCAAAGGCCAGCGCGGTCACGCCGACCAGGACCAGGGTGGCCGCCAGCCCGCCGAGCGCGAACTTGAGCACGGCGGCGCGAACCGACGGTGGCCCGCTCTGCCTGCGCTGCCTCACGGCTCGCATCCTTCCTTCAGGGTCCTAGGACCAAGGTCCAATTGAAACCGAGACCGCCTCTCGTCGATCCTGTCGCTATGAGGCAACACATCCCCACCTTCCCACTCACAGTGGCGGGTGGCACCACCGCCCTGTAGCCATGCTCGCGCGACGAACAGCCCTGATCATGCTGGTGGCCGTCGGCATCGCCGCGGCCGGCTGCGGCGGCGACGACAAGGAGGACACGACCGCGAAGAAGCCGGCTCCCACGCCGCCGGCGGCGACGGGATCGACCGTGCAGCTCGCGGCCGACCCGGGCGGCAAGATCGCCTTCGACAAGAAGTCGCTCAGCGCAGAGGCGGGCAAGACGACGATCGACTTCCAGAACGCCTCGCAGGTGCCGCACGCTGTGGAGGTCGAGGGCAACGGCATCGAGAAGGAGACGAAGACGATCCAGGGCGGCAAGGCCTCCCTGGCGCTCGACCTCAAGCCGGGCAAGTACGAGTTCTACTGCCCCGTGGACGGCCACAAGCAGCAGGGCATGGAGGGCACCCTGACCGTCAAGTAGCGCGGTCTGGGCCTCTGAGCCCGCTGAAGTCCCGCCCGCCGCGGACCGCTGCCACGGTTAGGCCTCGAGCCGCCTCAGGACGAGCTCCAGCACCTGCGCGCGGCTGCGCGGGCCGTGGTCGGCGGCCATGAAGTGGTTACCGACGAACAACGACAGCGCGATCGTGCAGCGGACCTCGACCTCCGCCTCATCGGAGCAGAACTCGCTGAAGAGGGAGCGCATGTAGTCCATCCGCCGGTTGTCGACGCTGCGCAGGCGCCTGGCGACCTCGGGCTCTCGCCGCGACCAGTCTCGGACCGCGAGCTCGATCTTCAGCAGCTCGCGGCTCGTCGAGGCGAGCCCGAACAGCCGCCGCAGCCTCGCTCGGGCGTCCCCGCCCTCGCCCTCCACGAGCTCGATCACCTCGTCGATGAGCGTCCGCTCCCACGTGTCGAGCATCGCCTCGAGGAGCGCGCGCCGATCGTCGAAGTGCCAGTAGAAGCCGCCCTTGGTCACGCCCAGCGCTTTGGCCAGCGGCTCTATACGCACGGCGTCCGGCCCCCCGGCCGCGAGGGCCCGCAGGCCCTCTTCCACCCAGCTGCTGCGAGGAGTGCGGGTGAGCGCCATCCTTGATATATACGCTACCGTATGGAACGAGGTTCACGACGTGACTCTTCCACCGGGCCAACACGCCGTCGACGGCTTTCCCCGCTTCGGCACCCACCTTCATCACCCACCTCCGGCAATTCCCGCCGACCCGGTGATCGAGATCACCGGCGCCGTCGCCGAGCCCTTCGCCCTGCCGGTGGCCGACCTCGCGACTCTGCCCCGCCGCCAGCTAACCGCCGACTTTCACTGCGTGGCCGGCTGGTCGGCAACGCAGCTGCGCTGGGAGGGCGTCGCGTTCGACGCCTTCTACCGCCAGGTCGTCGAACCGTCGGCGCGACCCGACGCGCCGATCACCCACGTCGCCTTCGGGGGTCTCGACGGCTATGCGTCGCTCGTGTTGCTCGAGGACGCGCTGGCCGCTGACGTGCTCATCGCCGACCGGCTCGACGGCCACGCGCTCGACAGCGACCACGGCGCTCCGGCGCGGCTGGTCAGTCCCGGCCAATACGGCTACATGAGCACGAAGCACCTCTGCCGCATCGAGCTCCGCACCGCCGGGCCCGATCGGGAGCACCTCGGCGCTGCGTCCACGCTCGCGAGGCTCGGGCTGCGCTCGCTGCTGGTCAAGCGCCATCCGCGGGCCAGGGTCTGGAAGGAGGAGCGCAACCCGCTTCTCCCGGCCTGGCCGCTGCGGCCCATCTACCGACTCCTCACCCTGCCCATCGAGTACCTCAGCGCTCGGGGCAGCCGCGAGGCGCGCAAGTGAGGCTCCCCGATACCGCTCACACGTCCCGGCCGTGGAGGATCCACGAGCTCACCGGCGACTTCAGGCTCGAGGACGTATGGAAGCTGCCGACACCGGGTGGCCCGGACGACTTCCCCCTGCTGGTGGAGAAAGCTGCCTCACTCGATCCTTCGCGGAGTTCCTCGCGCCCGGTGCGCACGCTCTTTGCCATCCGCTGGACCGTCGGCGGGCTACTGGGCTGGGACGACCCGGACAGCGGCGTCGGCTCGAGGGTCCCGACACTCCGAGACCGCCTGCCGGCCGATCTACGCGACGCCCCCTCGGGGCCGGACTTCGAGGGCCTCCCCTTCACGCCGCTGTACCTGACCGACGACGAGTTCGCCGCGGAGATCGCCAACCAGACCATGCACGGAGTGCTGCACCTCGGCTGGGTCCAGGACCAGGCGGGCGGCTACCACGGCCAGATGGCGGTCTTGGTGAAGCCCAACGGCGCGCTGGGCAGCGCCTACATGGCGGCGATCGCCCCGTTTCGGCACCTGCTCGTCTACCCACCCATGCTGCGCGGGATCGGGCGGACGTGGCGGGCGCGCAGCGTCAGAAACGACAGCAGTACGAGGGCTTGGGCATGAAGGAGATGAGCAAGCGCAACTGACCTCCAGAGGAGCCCTCAGGCCGGTCCTGCTGGCTCCAGGTAGAACACCTCCGAGGAGACGTCGTTGTGGGTGTCGATGCCACTCACGAACGCTCGCACGGTGCGACCGGTGATGCCCTCGACCGTCTCGACGAACCGCCGCTCGGCAGCGTGCTGAAAGAACGTCCGCACGTCGCGCAGCCGCTGGTGCTCATCGAGGGCAACCAGGTTGCGCTCGGCCGGAGTCAGCGAGTTCTCGAGCGTCGACACGATGCAATCCGCCCCGGCGTAGTGAGTGGCCGCCTTGGTCGGCCCCCTCCCGAACTGCTCCTTGTAGACCTGAACCATGGCGTTGGAGATCTCCGAGAGCTCCAAGCCGGCCCGCGCGTGTCCGCTGGATCCTCGCGAGGTGGAGTCAGCGTCCATGTCACTACCCGTCCCGTCCCTCTGGGAAGTGGATCGCGAGAAGGAAGAGGAACGCTGAGAACCAAACGCGACTGTGCGTATCCAATCGTAGCGCGAACCCCAGTCAGGGCACGGATCGCCCGTGCTCCCGCGCCGGGCGAGCTCCAGCCGACGGGGCGGCGCCCTCCCTTCCGAGAAATTCGTCAGCCGCCTGAGCGATTTTTCCCAGGGAAGCCGTGTGGCGGACGACCACCGCCGGAGGGCCAGCTGGGCCGGCGTCAGGTCGAGAGCTCGTCCTCGGGCGCCGATTGGTTGGGATAGCGGCCCCCGGCTGCGTCCGCGACTTCGCCGAGGCGGCGGAGCAGCTCGCGTAGCTCGCCGATCAGTCTGCCGCGCTCCTCGAGGATCCCCTGCACATCGGCCTCGGTTTCGCGCACGCGCGCCTCGGCAGCCTCGCGGGTCTCGCGGGCGTCGCGGAGCGCCGCCTCGCGCACCTCGCGAGCCTCTTGGGCGGCGGACTCGCGTACCTCCCGTGCCTCGTGCGCGGCGTGGTCGCGCAGCTCGCCGGCCTCTTGCTCGGCCGTCTCGCGCACTTCCCGGGACTCACGTGCGGCGTCAGCTCGCAGCTGGCCGGCATCCTGCTCGGCGGTGTCGCGGAGTTGCTGCGCCTCCTGGGTCGCGGCCTGCACCCGGTCGTCGGCTTGTGAACGTGAGCGGCTGGTGATCTCGTCCGCCGTCTCGTGAGCGCGCTCGAGGAGGCCCTTAGTCTCCTCGGTGACCTGCTCGAGGGCGTGCCGAATCGCCGATTCGGGAGCGGCGGTGATCTGCAGCTCGGCGAGCACCTGGTTCACGCGGCTCACGTACCGGTCGACGGCTTCGCGGTCGTAGCCGCGCATGGCCCCCGAGAAGCGAATGGTGCGCAACTCGGCGATCTCGGCCTCCGGAACGCGGCTACGGATTTCTCTCGTGGGCTCTCGAGCCTCGATCAGCGCACGCTACCGCAGGGTTGCCTGATGCCCGGGCGTCCTCAGACACGCGCGAGGAGTTCAAACTCGGCTTCGAGCGCCGAGTGGTCGCTCAGGCCTCGCGCCCGCCACTCGTGGTGGTAGCTACAGGCCAGCGGTCGCAGCTCGGGTGACGCGAACACATGATCGAGCCGCCAGCCGCCCCCGTGCCCGGCGATGCGCTCCCACGTCCAGCTTGCTTCCCGGGCGGCGTACCCATGGAGGAGGCGGAAGGCGTCGCGGTAACCCAAGTCGCGGAGACCGGGTACAACGCCGAGCTCCGCCTCGTCCCAGGCGGGGCCACGCTCCGGTCGCAGCTTTCCTCGAGAGTCACGACCGAACGAGAGAACCTCCCCGTCGGGCGACTCGCGGCGTGGCGTGTTCAAGTCCCCACAGAGCACTCGCGCTCGAGCCGGCGCCGTTGTAAGGCCCGCCCGGATCGCCCGGAGCGTCTCGACCTTCACCCAGCCATTGGCCGCATTGGGGACGTGGACGCAGCACACCTCGAGCCCGGAGTCGGTGTGCTGAGCCGAGAGTGCCGTCTCAGCCCAGGGGACCCGTAATGCCGCCACGCCGTCGGCGAGTGGCTCGCGCGCCGCGATGAGCACACCCGTGCTCCGCCGGGATGCCGGCTGCCGCGCCGGGTCGGCGTGTTCGAGCGACGCCCGTACATGCGCCAGGCCGAGAGTGGCGCAGGCGGCCCGCCACAGCGGCAGCGTCCGCGCGGTGATCTCCTGCAGGGCCACAACGTCGGGCTCGCGCTCGGCAATCGCGGTGGCCTGCTCGACCAGGGCCGAGACCCGGCGGGCGACGTTCCACGTCAGGAGCCTCACGAGGCCGCCGTGTCGGGCTCAGCCGCGCTGGCCGGCCGGAGGGCGAAGGTGGCCGGGCGGCCTGGCATCTGCCTACCTTGCCCACCACGACGACGGCCCACGCTCGCGAACCGTCGGCCCAGCCGCGCCTCCCGGCGGCCGGGGTCACGACAAGACCCTCCGGATGTTCTCGAACTCCCTCAGGAGCGACTCGTACTGCGACTCGAACAGCTCGGTCGGCATGTCGGGACCCTGGAACATGGTGAAGCTGTACGCGCTTCCGCCGCCCGGCATCGCGACGACCCGGGTGGGAAAGAGGGCGAGCTGATCCTTGGTTGGGCCGGCGAGCATGTCGATCACGCCGGTGGCCTCGTCCGCCCGGATCTTGAAGAAGAACTCGCCGAGGTTGTTGACGACCTTGTGGTCGCCGTGCTCCCGCCTCAGCTCCCTAGCGAATTCCGTCGCCCACTCGGGTAGATTCTCGATGTCCGAGAGGTAGGCAAACACCTCCTCCTTGGGCACGGGGAACGGCGGTAACCGTCTCGCTTCTCATAGGTCGATGACCTCCTTCAGCGCGTTGGGAAGCGCAGCTCGTTGGTTTGCGGTCAGTCGGGAGGCGACGAGCTCGTCGAGGTCGGTCAGGACTTCCTCGACGACCGGCCGGAAGCGCTGACTTCTGGCCGTCAAGTACACGCGGCTGGCACGTCCGTCGTCGGGATCGCGCTCACGTCTAACCAGGTCAGCACGCTCCAGCAGGCGGATCATGGTCGTCATGGTCTGCTTCGCGAGTCGTGCGCGGCTCGCAAGCTCGCCGATCCGAAGGCCGTCTTCCTCGAGCAGAGGAACCAGGATCGACCCATACGCGGGCCGGACATCCCCGTACCCACGCCCAACGAAGCGCTCGTGGAGCAGCTCGTTCCAGTGCTGTGAGGCCTTGGCGAGCAAGAAGCCAAGGTTCTCCTGCGTCAGCGATGTGGGTTCGCTCGAGGTCGACGACGCCTCCATTAGTCCCATATAGGACTATCATACACGGTCGCTCAGGCTTACGCGGCCGCACAACTCTCCCACCGGTAGATGGCTGCACTCGTCTGGAGAAGCCCTCAGTCGGCTGACGGATTTTCTGCCGAGGAATGTGTTGGCGGTGGGCGCTCAAGTCCCCGGCCCGGTGCACGGTGCCTCCTTCGATCAGGCCTCCCCGTCCATGGGGATACTGCAGGCGATGACCGAGGAGAACGTAGAGATTGTCCGCCTGGCGTACGAAGTGGCGTACGTCCGGCGGAGCATCGAAGAGGTGCGAGAGAAGTTCCCCGAGGACTTCGTGTTCCACAGCCGTCCCGAGTTCCCGGGCCCGCCGCAATACACCGTCGACGACATGCCACAGCTCTGGGCCGATCTCGACGACACCTACACGGAGTACGAGCTCGTTCCCGAAGACTTCACCGTCGTCCAGGACCACGTGATCGTCACCATCAGGCAAAGCGCACTCATGCGGGCAAGCGACGTGCGGATCGAGACGACGATCTTCCACCTCTGGCACGTCCCGGACGGGACACCTCGAGCGGCGTGGGCCTACAGCAACCGAAGCGAGGCCCTCCAAGCCGCGAGCCGGGGACCTCAGGGTTGAGGGGAGCGAAGCAGGGCGAGGCCGGCTGACAGGCCCATCGCGACTCCGCCGCCGAGGAGCAGCCACACCGGACCCGACATCGGCATCTTCTTCGCCGACTCGAAGTCAGCCACGCTCGCCGAAACCGCGCGTGAAAGCCGGGCGAGCCTCGGCCCGATCTCGTCCCATTCCCCGAGGAGCCTCTCGGCGGCCGGATAATCGTGCGAGAACCTTCGCCGGAGCTCGGTCTCGGTGACTGCTTGGCGGCCGGCCATCGTCGGGAGTGTGCGGTCGCTGGTCTCCTCCACTAAGGCATCCAGGGCGGCCGAGGCCCTCCGGGCCGCGGTGGCGGCTCGCGGGGTCAATCCGCGGCTTGCGAAGTCCTTGACATCCTCCCCATCCCCCGCCTTCTGGGGCGCCCCAAGCGCAAGCGGGCCCACTACGAGCGCCACTCCGAGCCCCAGGATCGTCATCAGCGCGGCTCTGCCTCTCGAACGCAAGGCGATCAACCCCGAAACCAGGCACGCCGCGCCGCTGATCAGCAAGAGCCAAGGGGTTGCGGCAAGCGAGAGGCCGCTCGCCGGAATGTCGTACAAGGAGGCGAACTTCTCCTCCACGGCGGTGAGCTGCCTCGAGTAGCGGACGGAGAACTCGTGTGCGTTGGGCACTGTCCTCTGAGCGGCGGCCAAGGCCGGGAACCTCGTGTCGACGAAGCGAGGGAACCCGGCCTCGGGTATCCCGGCGTCCGACGCGATGGCCGGGAGAGCCCTGTCCACGAGCTCGGTGCTGCCCGCTCGCGTCACCGCGGCTTCCTCGAGGTAGCGGCCCGGATTGCCGTCCAGCGTGAGGAACTCGAAACGACCGAGGATGCGCTCGGCGTCGGCCGTGCGTTCGAACATGGAGTACGCGAGCGGCAGGGCCATCAGACTCAGGCCGACGACGATCGCGAGGGTGGCGGCCGCTCTGCGGATGCGCCGGATGCTAAGCGGCGCCGGAGGACGGTATTAGACTGCCGCGCGTGGCGGGAGAGGGGTCCGGGGAGCCCACGCGAATGCTCCCGGCGGTGCGCGTAGGCCTTGCGCTGCTGTTCGTCCTGGCCATCCTCAACGGGGGCTTCCTGCTGTTCCTTCCTTCAATGGCCAAGACCGATTACGCCTGGGCCATCTCGCCGGCCGCGAGTGCAGCCTTTATGGGGGCGGGCTACGTTGCCGGCGCCGTCGGCACGGGCTTGGCTGTCTTCACTGCCCGTCGCTGGGGCTCGGTGAGGGCGCTCGTTCCCGGCTTCTGCGGCCTCGGCGTGGTGGCCTTCGCGGCCACGCTGATTCACCAAGAGAAGTTCCGCTGGGACTACGCGCCGACCTGGGGCTGGGCGGTCGTCTACGCCACTCTGCCCTTCGGCGCGGCCGCGCTGGTGTGGATGCAAAGCCGGGAGGCGGGGGAAAAGCCGGCGGGGGGCCGGGACGAGAACCTCAGGCCGCTGGTCGTCGCCTCTTACGTGCTCGGTGCGGTCACCGTCGCGGCGGCAGTAGCGCTCTTCATCGCGCCGGAGTGGCTGCTCGCGGACTGGCCGTGGAAGCTCACCCCCCTGATCGCACGGGTGTTCGCCGCCTGGTACGTGCTCGCCGGGGTGACCCTTCTGGTGGCGGCGCTCCAAGCGGCGCGCCAGTACGAGCGCCCGATCCCGTACGGGACGCTGGCGATCTGGAGCGCCTTGCTCCTGCTGGTGCCACTCCTGCATGCCGACGACGTGGCGGCCTCACCGCTGCTGGTCCCCTGGCTTCTCCTGCATGTGGCCATGCTCGCGCTGTGTGCGGTGACGGTGGCCGCAGCGCTTCGTTCAATGCGGCGCGCCGGCGAGACGCTCTAGGCCACGAGCGCAGTCGCCCGCCGGGGTGCCGCTTCGCCCTCACCTCACCCGGATCGGCGTCCCCAGCGGCATCAGCCGGCGTAAGCGCTGGATCTTGTAGTTGGGGACCCGGATGCACCCGTGGGAGATCCTGCCAGGGATCAGCCACGGCCAACCGGTGCCGTGAATTCCCACCACGCCCTCGCCCCAGTTACCGCCGGTGAGAGTCGGGGAGTGGGCGCTCGTGCCGAAGGCGAAGGGGCCGTACCAGGCGCGCAGGCGGCGGCTGCGCGCAATCGCCAGCCGCTCCCGGACGTAGAACCGCCCCCGCGGCGTGGGCCATCGGCGCACCCCCACGCCGATTCTGCTGGCCCACACCCGCCGTGGCCCGCCAGAGCGGAAGTCGAGTAGGGCCGCGCGCAAACGGTCGCGGTCGACGACGAGCAGCTTGCGCACCGGCCGATAGGGCCCGAGCCGGCCGCGCGGGAGCCAACCGGTGGTGTTGTTGGGACGCATCGGCAACCGCGCCTTCACCCACACGATTCCGTCGGCCGCGGTGCGCTCGCGCAACACGAGGACGAGCTCACGGCTCCCCGTGCCGCGCACGTATCTCCCCAGCCGCTTGACCCGGCGGCTGGAGGAGGTCGGTGAGCGCCGCGCCCAGGTGCGCCCCATCACGTAGGCCCAGCGCGAGAGGCTGCGCCCGTTGGAGAGCACGCGGTCGCCGGAGTCGGTCGGGGACGCAGCCGTGGCGTCCTGCCCGGCCGGCAGGACTATCGCCAGCGTCCCCGCCGTGACAGCCGCGAGCGCCCGGCCTCTGGCAGCCCTCCGGGGCGCCGCGACGCTCACCGGCCTTTCGCGCCCGTGAACGCGGGCGGACGCCGGACCTGTCGCCTGGCCCCCCGGGGGCGGTGGCCGCTGAACACGAGCAATTGCTGGAACGTCGGGCGGTTGGTCCAGCGCATCGTCCGAGGCAGCACGCCCGGCTCGAAGCGGATCCGCTCCCCGGTGGCGTCGGCGCGCCAGGCGTCAGGGTTGTCCCCCTGCTCGGCGGCCAGCCGCTCCCCGGCGGTGTCGAGCGCTCCCCAGATGTCGCGGCGGCAGGCCGAGCGCGACCCCCGACCACAGAAGCGGGTGGCGAAGGGGTCCCGCTCGGGGGCGCCGGTCACACGGCGCAGGTCCTTGTCGACGTAGGAGTACCAGCCGTCACCGTAGGCCGAGCCCTGCGGGCTCGGCTCGTTGTCGGGGTCGTGCATGTCAGCCAGCTGATCGGTCAGCTCACTGCCGATCACGGGTGACAGAACCGCCCGACCAATGCGCTCCCAAGCGGCGTCCATGATCGCCGCGCCCGGGTGGTCGATCTTGTCGTCGAGGTCGCGGTCCAGTCGGCTCGAGCCGTGCCGGCGCCAGTCGCGCAACAGGAGCAGCATGCGACGGGTGCGCGCGTTGGGCGCGGGCGTGCCCTTCAGAAGGCGATCGATCGCCGGCAGCACCTGCACCGTGCGCAGGTCCTGAGTCGCAGCCCCGTTCATCGCCGAGGCCAGCGTCGCCAGCGTGTGCCGACGCCGGCGGCTCACGAACGGCCGGAAGAGCTCGACGCGGTGGACCGAGCCGAGGCCCCACTGGTCGTCGGCGGCGCTCCAGCCCGGGGCCGGCTTCTGGTTCCAGTTCAGGATCGCCCCCCCGCGCGGGTTGATCCCTTGCGGGTGCCGGCCGCCCGGCAGGAAGCCCTGCCACTCGAACCGCCCATCGCCAATCGTCGGCAGGCTCATGTCGACGGAGGGGTGGCGCAGCGGCAAGCGTCCGCTGGAGTAGACCGCGGTGTCCCGGTCGTCCTCGTAGAAGATGTTGAAGGTCACCTCGAACTGACGCGCCGAGCGCAGGAAGCTGCGCGCCGAGCGCACGCGCCCGGTCATCAGGTCGTTGATCATCAGCCCGCTGACGATCTCGCGTCCTCGCGTCGAGCGCTTCTCGGAGATCGCCACTCGGCGGCCGTTGGCGCGCGCGTAGCCGACTACCGGCCCGTGCACGGTCGTATGGAAGACCAGGCGGGAGCGGAACGGTGAGCCCTCGAGCGTGCCCACGAAGAAGGAGCCCATCTGTCGACAACGGCCCCGGTAGACGTAGTGGAGATCGTCGCCGCAGAGGGTCTCCGAGTACTGGTCGACGATGTCGTTCGACGCCGAAGTGAGGCTCCAGCCGAAGTCAGGTCCGCGTCCGATCAGCATTGCCACGGCGAAGCCGGGCACGCCCACGCCCCGGGCGTCGATGCCGCCGCCGTGGACGTCCATCTCCATCAGGATCTCCGGGTAGAAGTAGCCGACCTGGGGGCCGGCCGCCCAGAGCGGGTGGCCGACGCGCGAGCGGCTCCGGGAGAGCAGCAGCGCGTTCGACGACAAGCGAGGACGGGGACGGCTGCCGAGGGTTACGCCGCCCGTCACGCCGGCTTCGGCCGACTGGAACGAGCCGTTGTCGAGGACGACGTTCCCACGCGGGCGGCGGATCAACCGGCCGTAGGGGAAGCGCTTGCGCAACGTGTGGGCGTGCTCGGCGTCCTGCTGCTGGCGCAGATCATCGAAGACCGTGCGTCCGCGGGAGGCCCCGAGGCGGTCGCGCAGGCCGTCAAGCAGCTCGGCGTTGCGCGCCTCGTCGCCGCCGCCTTGGCCAAAGATGCCCGCGAGCAGGGAGACGATCGCGAAGACGTCATTGCGCGTCCAGGGCTGGGCGGGCGCCGCGCCGCGGCCGGCGCGGTAGGCGGCATTGATGCCGGCCACGTACAGGTCGATGTCGCGGAGGAGGCGCCTCCCGGTGGCCCCTTGACGGCGCAGGACGGTGCCCTGGCGCGCCAGGAACTGCTCGGTCTGCGCGCTGGGGGTCACACTGCGCAGCGAGGTGGCGAGGCCGAACGCATCGACCCCGGGAACGTCGAGAGCCGCCACCCGACCTGGCCCGCGCAGCGCCTCCATCAGCACGGCGCGGTCCTCCACCGAGACCCAGCCGACGCCGAAAGCCACCAGGTCGCGCGAACGGCCATAGATGTGCGGCACGCCCCAGCGGTCGCGCACGATCCGCAGCCCGGCGCGGGGGTGCGTTACCGATGTGGGGCCTTGCCCGCCCACGCCGAAGCGAGCCGACTTGAAGTAGCGGCGCAGGTGCTGCGACCCCACGCGGTCGAAGAGGGGCGTCAGCCCGTCGTAGAGGGGTATCTGATCCGTGGCGTGCTGGTCGCTCGGAGGCAAGCCGGCCTGGCCCGGCGGGAGGACGTTGCGGGCGGTGCTAGAGAAGTCGCGCTGCGCGGTGGCGGTAGCCGGTAGGGCTGCCAGCAAGATGAGCGCCACGGCCGCCGATCGGAAGATCCTCATATTCGCTCCCTCCTCGGCACCTCCCGCCGAACGCGAAAGAATACGGCCGCGGTCAAGGAGCCGAGCCGGTTGCAGCCCTACTCCCGCAACCCCCCCAACGAACCGGCCATTACGTCGGCGTCCAAGGGTGCCGACACGACCGCGCCTTGGCGACGCCTGGGCGCGGACCCGTAGCGCCCAAGCGCACGAGGTGGCTAGGCCGTCATACGGGCCGCGACATGGTATTTCGTGACCGACGTGCGCCGCCCAGGCGTGTCATCGGCCGGCATTGCACTCAGCGCCTCGTCGCCGCGCTGGTAGTCGTCCTCCGAGTCGAAGAAGAGGACAACGAGCGACTTCTCGGCCTCGGGATCGTGGAGCACGACGATCTCTTTCGCCGGCACTCCGTCCGGCGGCTCGCTGTCGCGCATTTCGCGGTCCATCTCGTCCATCCGGTCCTTGCTGACGCCCTCGAAGGCCACGACACGTGCAAGTGCCATCCCATCCTCCCTGTCGATCTTTGGGCCAGCCTATGCGCTGAGCAAGAGCCGTGCATCGAGGCGCATGGTCGTGACAAACGGCTCCCCGGATCGCCCCTGTCCCGGCACGGTCGTCACCATGGGTTCACGACCGCAAGACCCAAGGAGCAATGTGATGACGAACCGCAAGGTCGGAACCCGCGAGGAATGGCAGGCCGCACGCGACGCGCTGTTGGCGGAGGAGAAGGAGCTCACCCGGCGCAACGATGAGCTCGCGAAGAAGCGAAGGGAGCTGCCCTGGGTGCCCGTCGAGAAGGAGTACAGCTTCGAGACCGACGAGGGAACCAAGACTCTGGAGCAGCTCTTCGACGGACGCTCCCAGCTGCTCATCTACCACTTCATGTTCGGCCCCGCCTATGAGGCGGGCTGCACCGTCTGCTCGTCGATTGCGGACAACATCGAGCCGAACGCAGTCCACCTCAGGGCGCGAGACGTGACCATGCTGCTCGCCTCACGGGCCCCGCTCGAGAAGCTCCAGGCGTACAAGAGGCGGATGGGCTGGAGCATCGACTGGGTCTCGAGCGCCGGCAGCGACTTCAACCGCGACCTCGGCTTCATGCACACGGAGGAGGAGCTGCGGCCGTTCCTGGAGGGCGAGATTCCCCCGACGGTCGAGCAGATGGCCGAGGCATCCGGCACGGACGTCGCGGGATACGTGACCGAGGGCCCGGGGCTGAGCGCCTACACGCTCTCAGACGGCGCCGTCTACCGCACCTACGTGACCACAGCGCGAGGACTCGAGCCCACCATGGGTTACTACTTCCTGCTCGACCGGACGCCGATGGGGCGCAACGAGGCCGGCTCGCAGCCCGTCTGGCTCCGCCGCCACGACGAGTACTAGAACCACTCGAAGAGGAGTGGGGGTCGTCTCATGTGAAGACGAACTACCCGAACGGCCTGAGCATCCGTCCGACTCGCCCGGCCAGGCCGGACGGCCGCTGCTGAAAGCGGGTCCCGCCCTCATCGGGAACTCCGCGACGGTTCCCGTTGCGCCTGCGTCGGTCTCCACGCCGCGCCTCGCGCTGGGCTCGCAAGTACCTCTCGGCACCCCGCGCTTCCAAGACCGCCCTGACTACGTCCCGTCTGGCCCGGTGCTCAGTCATGGTGAGGCCTCACCGTCCTCACTCAACACCGCGAACCCTGCCCTGCCTCCGCGGCTGTTTACCGCGGATCTCCCGTCCGGGCGAACCCGTCGTAGGTCGGCGCGCATTGCAACTCCTTTCGGTCCTGGCCCTGCCGTTTGGCGACAGCGCTCAGTCCCTTCGCTGGAGACGGAACTATTAGCAGCTGGCCTCCGCGCGCCTAGCGTGGGCCTGCAACCCAACTTGCCGAGTGACCAGTGCGCTCTTCCTCGGTCAAGGTCAGACGACAGGTCGCCCATCGTCCGGGATAGTTCCAGCCGATGCACTTTCCCAACGAATCACCCGAGTACCGCGCCGCACGCGACAGGCTGCTCGCTCGTGAGGCCGAGCTGCGCCGGGCCACGGAAGCAGTCGCCGCCGAGAGACGTGCGCTGCCGCCCGGAGCCGTGGTGCCCGACGACTATGTGTTCCACGGCTCTGGCACTGACGGCACCCCCGCCGAGGTCCGGCTGTCCGAACTGTTCGAAGGGAGCAAGGACTCGCTGGCGATCTACAACTTCATGTTCCCGCGCGACCCGGGCGACGAGCGTCCCGGGGCCCAAGACGGCGCCACCGCCGACCTGCCGCTAGCTGAGACCCCCTGCCCCTCCTGCACGGCCCTGCTCGACCAACTCGACGGGGCGATGGAGCACGCACAGCAGAACGTCAACTTCGCCGTCGTCGCGGATGCTCCGCTCGAGCGGGTTCTCGGCTTCGCCCGCGAGCGGGGGTGGCGGCGCCTGCCGCTCCTCTCTTCGTCGGGCACCAGCTTCAAGCGCGACTACCACGGCGAGACCGCCGAGGGACATCAGCGGCCGATGCTGAACGTCTTTCACCGCGACGGCGCGACGATCCGGCACTTCTGGTCCTCGGAGCTGCTGTACGCGCCCACCGAGCCCGGCCAGGACCCACGGCACGTGGGCTCGCTCGAGCCGCTCTGGAACCTCTTCGACCTCACCCCGGAGGGACGTCCGATGTGGGACGAGCAGCTGAGCTATGACTGAGCGGCGCGCTGGCCCGACCCGCGTCCTCCCGTGATTGCGAAACTTCGGAGGCGATGCATGAGCTTCCGCTGCCGGCCCACTTCGACCCAAACCGTGTCGACGAAATCTGGCGGGTCCCTTACGAGGACCGCGCCCGCGAGGCGCCCGGTTGGGCCGACGAGCACGGCCTCGGCCCTGCCGCCAACGATGCCTTTCGCGTCTGCCTCCTCGGCGTCGACCTCCAGAACACGTTCTGCATCCCAGGCTTCGAGCTCTTCGTCGCCGGGCGCTCCGGCTCGGGCGCGGTTGACGACAATCGTCGCCTGTGCGAGTTCGTCTACCGCAACCTTGGCTCGATCACGCAGATCTTCCCGAGCCTCGATACCCACCATGCGATGCAGGTGTTCCACGCGATCTGGTTCGTCGACGAGCACGGCAATCATCCGGCGCCGCACACGCTCATCTCGGTCGATGACGTCGCGGCTGGCCGGTGGACGCTGAACACCGCGGTTGCCGAGGCCCTCGGGCTCGACATCGACTACGCGAAGCGTCACCTGGCCGACTACACCCGGCGGCTGGCCGAGGGCGGGAAGTACGAGCTGACCATCTGGCCCTACCACGCCGTGCTCGGCGGCATCGGCCACGCCCTGGTCTCCGCGGTCGAGGAAGCCATCTTCTTCCACGGCATCGCCCGGCACAGCCGGCCCGAATTCCAGGTCAAGGGCGATAACCCGCTCACCGAGCACTACTCGATGCTCGGCCCCGAGGTGACCGAGGGACCAGACGGCGATCCCCTCGCGAAGAGGAACATCGAGCTGGTCTCCAAGCTGCTCGCGTTCGATGCCGTGATCGTTGCCGGCCAGGCGAAGAGCCACTGCCTGGCGTGGACCATCGACGACCTTCTGGAGGACGACGACGTGCGGGCGCGGCTTGCCGAGCGCACCTATCTACTCGAGGACTGCACGTCACCGGTCGTGGTGCCCGGCGTCGCCGACTACACCGACGAAGCGGACGCCGCCTTCGAGCGCTACGCAGCTGCGGGCATGCACGTCGTGCGCTCGACCGATCCAATCGAGAGCTGGCCGGGCCTCCGGCGGCACGCCCGCGCAGGTGGCGGACTCGGCCAAGGTCCAGCCGTCGGCAGTCGCTGAAGTCTCGACCGCGCTGCCCCGGACCGTGCTCCGCTTTCCAGCGCGGAGCGCGGCTTCACCCGTCGATTGGGAGCGGTAGCTTGGCGAACGAACCGCCGCCCTCGACGAGGCGGGCTTCGAGGGATGGCTCGTGATGGAGGCCGAGCAGGACGCCGCGAAGGCGCACCCGCTGACTACGCGATGCAGGCGCGCCGCCACCTGGGCGAGATCGCCGGGATCTAGGCCGTAGGGTCAGCCGGGGGCCCGCGGGCGCGCGATGGTGATCTGCACAGTCGCGATCAGCAGGACGACGATTGTCAGCACGCGCTCGGAGTTCGGCAGTTCGTCGAAATAGCCGTAGAGCTGGATCGCGATTGCGAGCAGCTGCGCGGCGACCGGCAGCGCGATCGCGCGCCACCCGAACGCCGGCGGCTGGTGCACATGCCCGGGGTGAGGCTGCCACGCGGCGACGGCGATGAGCAGCGTGCCCGCCGCCCAGGCGACGTCGAACCCGCCGCCTGCGTGGTAGGCGTGCTGCAGGACCTGCGTCGAGTAGGCGGCATCGGAGATCGCGAGCACCCCGAGCCCGATCCCGAGCAGCAGCCACATTCGCCCGGGCCTCCATGCCATCAGGGCACCCACGCCCACCACCGCACCAACGAGGATCGCATCGCCCAAGACGTAGGCGACCTCCACCGCCTTGCCGAGTGAGGACGCGGTGGTGTGGTCGAAGGTCGGTTGCAGGAACAGCGCCACCCAGGGTGTGGCGACGAACAGCGTCACGATGACGCCGTCGATCCAGCGGTGCAGCTCGAACCTCGGCACGCGGTCGCGCACGAGCAGCGCGAGCGCGACGATCACGAGCGGATACCAGGCGAGGCTGAAGACATCCGAGATGCTGGTCACCGGGACGTCCTGCGCGTCCTCGAAGCGAACCGTCCAGATCGTGTCGCCGAGCGCCCAGCATGCGATCGCGACGGCGATCAGCAGCCAAGCAAGGCGGCCCCGCTCCTCGTTCAGCGCCCCGGCCGCGCACAGGGCCGCCGCCCCCCACAGCACGGCCCCGTTCACCCAGGCACGGAAGAATGTATGCGCGCCGGCGCCGCCGAGGTCGAAGGCCTCGTGAAGCGCCCACGCCAGCACGAGCAGCGGAAGCGCCCACCACAGGGCGAGCATGACTCCGCGCCCGCGCGGTCGGCCCCGGCCCTCCCGAGGGCTCGCGGGACCCGGGCGTTCCGTGCGGCCTTCCTCCTTCGGTCCCGCCGTCTGCGCTGATCCGCGGCCGGACACGCGCGAGACCCTAAACGAGGCTCGCGCGCATTGCCGTCCGTCAGGTGCGTTGTGCGCGCACCTGGAAGATCGACGTGAAGCCCGTCTCGAAGCCATTTCGTGCGGCCCGCAGGTAGAGCCGCCATACGCGCACCCGGTCGGAGCCGGCCAGGCGCCGAGCCTCATCGAGATGCTCGTCCAGGCGCGCGGCCCAGTGGCGCAGCGTTTCCGAGTAGTCATCCCGGAAGTCCTCGACGTGGTGCACCTCGAACCCGGCTCGCTCGAGGGCCAGCTGAACACGCGACAGGTGCAGGGGCTCGGCGTCGGGAAACACGTAGCGCTCGGAGAACGGCCCTGCCTCGGGGTCGGTGTGGCGAAGGCGCGCGATGCCGTGGTTGAGCAGCCGGCCGCCGGGCGCCAACAGATCCGCAAGCCCGCGCGCGTAGACGTCGATCTGCTCTGCTCCCACGTGCTCGACCATGCCGATGCTTGCGATGGCATCGAAACGCTCGCCGGCCAGATCGCGGTAGTCGAGCACGCGGATGTCCACGAGCTCGGCCAGCCCGGCGGCGTCGGCCCTGGTGCGGGCCAGCCGCGCCTGCGGTTCGGACAGCGTCACGCCGGTGACCCTGACGCCGTGACGGCCGGCGGCGTGTAGCGCAAAGCTGCCCCAGCCGCAGCCCACGTCGAGTACCCGGTCGCCCTTGTCCAGCCCGAGCTTGGCGCAGACCAGCTCGTGCTTGGCCTCCTGAGCGGCTTCCAGGTCCCCCGCCCCCCGGGAGAAGATCGCGCAGCTGTAGGTCATCGACTTCCCCAGAAACAGCTCGAAGAACTCGTTCGACACGTCGTAGTGGTGGCGCACCGAGCGCCGATCGCGTTCCTTGCTGTGACGCGCGCCACGCGGGCGCAGCTCGGCAGCCGGAGGAGCCGGGGGAAGAGTCGCCCCGCAGGCGCGGATGGCGGCGGCGAGCAACCTCAAACGCTCGCGCGGCGCGATCGGCTCGGGCTTCCAGCGGTCCAGCACTTGCATCACGGCATCGAGGTCATCGACCTCCAAATCACCCGCGACGTAGGCGCGGCCCAGGCCCAGCTGACCAGGCGCCCTAAGCACATGGGCGATCGCGCGGGGAGACCGCAAGCTGAACGTCGGGCCATCCTCCGCTGTGGCCGGGAGAGGGACCCCGTCCCAGAACTCGACCCGGAACGGCCGCGAGGGCACAAGGCGGTCGATCTGCCTGCGCAGCGCGGACGGGTCGGCGAGTGGCACGACGGCGACGCTACTCCGCCAGACGCAGTCCGTGGACTCCTCGAGGCGTCGGTCTAGCGGTGCACCGCCGGGGCCGAGCGCTCCTACTTGGTCTTGACCCCGACGCGGTGCCTCCCGTGGCCATTTGTTGCCAGGGCCCCCCGGCGTAGGGTGCGCCCGCATGAGCCGAGCAGGCCTTCTCGTCCCGCTCACGGCAATCGCGGCTCTCGGTGTGATCGCGCCCGCGGCACAAGCCGGGCCCTACGCGCGCGCCAAAGCGGCCCTCGAGCGCGAGGCCAATCGGCTGCTCGCGATGCCCACCGGGCCACCTGCGACCTCCATCACCCTGCAGCGCGGCAGGCGCAAGGTCTACATCGACGGAGGGCGCGCCGTCCTGGGCACGCAGCGCCGCTGGCGCAGTACCGACCACATGCGCCTGGCCAGCGTTAGCAAGGCCTACAACGGCGCGGTAGCGCTGCGGTTGGTGGAGCGTGGCCAGCTGCGGCTGAACGACACCATCGGCCAACGCGTACCGAGCCTGCCGTCCGCGTGGCACGGCGTGACCCTGCGCCAGCTGCTCAACCACACCAGCGGCCTGCCCAACTACACGACCGACCCCGACCTCCAGGCCTTCCTCAACCGCGACCCGCACCGCTTCGTCGCCCCGGACCGCATCCTCGACTTCGTGCGCGATAAGCCGCTCGAGTTCCCCCCCGGCTCGCGCTACGCGTACTCGAACTCGGACAACATCGCCATCGGCCTGATGGCCCAATCGGCGACCGGGCGCTCGTAGTCGATCTGGGCGGTCTACGGGGGCGAAGGCTCGAGTCGCCTCCCCCACCTTGGCCGGGATACTGGGCGGGCGATGTCGCAGGAGAAGGTGGGGGCCATTGACCCGCGCTCTCTCCCCTCCGGGCGACCGATGACTTCCGCCGCCCAGCCTGGTCTACATTGCACACACAGGCTGCAGAAGGGAGTGCAATGACCGAGCACAACGTGGGTACCCGCGAGGAGTGGCAAGCAGCTCGCGACGAGCTAGCGAAGCTCGAGGCCGAGCACGCCGAGCTGGGGCGCAAGGCCGCCGATAGGCGACGCGAGCTTCCGTGGGTACCGGTGGAGAAGGAGTACGAGTTCGACACCCAGGACGGGAAGAAGACGCTCGCCGAGCTCTTCGACGGCCGCTCGCAGCTCTTGGCCTACAACATCATGTACGGGCCCGACTACGAGGCTGGCGCCTGCCCGGGCTGCACCAACGTCGGGGACGAGCTCGACCCGACGCGCGTGCACCTGAACCACCGCGACGTGACGCTGATCTGCTTCTCGCGCGCGCCCATCGACCGGTTGACCGCCTACAAGGAGCGGATGGGCTGGACGTTCCCGTACGTCTCGACCCACGAGACCGACTTCCCCTGGGACTTCGGGCTTGCCCTGACCCCGGAGCAAACCGAGCAGATCCCGGAGATCCAGGAGATGGTCGCAAACCCGCCCGAGTGGCTGCGGGAGTGGTCACAACAGGTGGGGGCGCACCTCAAGGACGGCCTGTGTGAGGCGCCGACCTTCTTGGCCTTCGCGCGCGAGAACGGCACCGTGTATCACACGTACACGGTCCAGGCACCGGACCGGTTCGTCACCACCTACAGCTCGTTCCTGCTCGACCGGACGCCGAAGCCGCAGCCGGAGGAGCCGCGCGCCTGGCGCAAGGACGAGTACCCGGAGAGCTGAACACGAGACAGCAAGTCGCGGGGCTGGGTAGCCGCCGTGAGGAGCTGCTGAGGGGGGAGAAGGCGCACACGCGCTTTCCTTCGTCGTAGGAGGCGGCGGCCAGGTCCAGGGTCGGCGGTCGCCGCGTCGCGGATGTCACCGCGAGAACCGCCGCCAGTCGCCAAAGGAGATGCGTGCCGAGCACCCCCGCCTCGGAATCTGGCTCGGCATGACGCATCAAACTAGATTGATGTATTGTCCGGCCGGATGATCGGCACGGTCGGAGCCGATACGACCCCACCTCCGCGGTTTATTCGGCTGGCG
Organism: Thermoleophilaceae bacterium; assembly: GCA_035296565.1. Taxonomy (GTDB): domain Bacteria; phylum Actinomycetota; class Thermoleophilia; order Solirubrobacterales; family Thermoleophilaceae; genus JACCZR01. The sequence continues at coordinate 88,313 of DATHAQ010000041.1, read as the reverse complement.
GGCCACCCGCTGCGGTGGCGACTGCTGAGCGAGCTGGCGCGCAGCGATCGGCGTGTCGGCGAGCTGTGCGAGTTGGCGGGGCAGCGCCAGAGCCTGGTCTCCTACCACCTAGGCCGGCTGCGCGACGGTGGAGTGGTCTCGGCGCGCCGCAGCCTCGCCGACGGCCGTGACACGTACTACGTGCTCGATCTGGCGCGCTGCGCTGAGTTGCTCGTGACCGCTGGCGCCTCGCTGCACCCGGGCCTGGCGTCGGCCGTTGGCTCCCACCCCGGCCGGGGCCGCAGCTTGGCACGAGCGCGCGTGCTGTTTCTCTGCACGGGCAACAGCGCGCGCTCGCAGATGGCCGCGGCGCTGGCCGAACAGCTCTCCGCCGGCGTGGTGCGCGCGGCGAGCGCCGGCAGCCATCCCAAGCCCTTGCATCCCAACGCGGTGCGGGTGATGCGCGAGCGCGGGATCGATTTAGCGGGCCGCCGTTCCAAGCACCTCAGCGAGTTCACCGGCAGGCGTTTTGACTACGTGATCAGCCTCTGCGACCGCGTGCGCGAGGTCTGTCCCGAGTTCCCCGGCCCCCCGCAGGCGATCCACTGGAGCGTCCGCGACCCGGGACGCGAGCCCGGAACCGACGACGAGACCGTGCCGGCCTTCGAGCGCACAGCCGTTGAGCTCGAAACACGCATCGGCTTCTTGCTCGAGGCGATCCAACACACCACGGACAGCCAGGAGGTAACCCAGCATGCCTGACGAGCTCGTCAACGTCCGCTACATGGTCGACGACGTCGAGAACGCCGTCGCCTTCTACACCACCCACTTCGGCTTTGAGCTGCGCACCAGCGCCGCCCCCGCGTTCGCCGACGTCATCCGGGGCCGCCTGCGACTGTTGCTGAGCGGCCCCGCCAGCTCGGCTGGCCGCCCAATGCCTGACGGGCGCAGGCCCCAGCCCGGCGGCTGGAACCGCATCCACCTGATCGTCGAGGACCTCGCCGGCGAAGTCGAGCGGCTGCGAGCCGCGGGGCTGACCTTCCGCAACGACATCGTCAGCGGCCCGGGCGGCCAGCAGATCCTGCTCGACGACCCCGCCGGCAACCCGATCGAACTCTTCCAACCCGCCGGCGCCGACCACCCCGCAACCGTGAAGGGAGCCTGACCATGGCGTCCGTACCGAACCTCCGCACCAACGTCCTGCTCCGCAGCGAGCAGTCCGGCGGCCACATCTCGGTGATCGAGAACGTGATCCCCCCGCACAACGCAGGCCCGCCACTGCACAGGCATGACTTCGATGAGGCGTTCTACATCCTCGAAGGCGAGTTGATCTTCCAGGTCGAGGGCGAGCTGATCACCAAGAACGCGGGCGAGCTCGTTTTCGCCCCGCGCAACGTCGCCCACACGCTCGCCAACCACAGCGACGCGGACGCGCGCTATCTGCTCGCTTGCACGCCGGCCGGGTTCGAGCGCCACTTCGGGCGGATCGCCGCCGCCTCGCAGGGCATCGAGCCGCCGGACTGGGCGCTGCAGCCGATCCCCGAGGTCGTCCCGGTTGGCCCGCAGATCGCATGGGGGAATGGATGACCGCAGCCGCGTAGCCGGGACTCGGAAAAGCCACGCTGAGGCTCGAGACTCGGTGCGCTGGACGCACTTGCTAGCGTGCGATCAGGGCGACCCGAGGCGCAGGGCGCGGTCGGGAAATCGGGCTGTGGCGCGCTCCCCCCTTTCGGATCGCCGTGTACGCCGCAAGGCCGCTGGAGCGCAGCGGTGGACTGGAGATGGGAGGTTCCATGCACCAGACACGCTTGACATCGCTCGACGCATCGTTCCTGGAGGTGGAGAGCGCGACAGCGCACATGCACGTTGGCTGGGCGGCGCTGTTCTCGCCTCCCGCTGAGGGGCCCGCCCCGCGCTTCGAGGAGCTGCGCGACTTCGTAGCCAGCCGCCTGCCGCGCGCCCCTCGCTATCGCCAGAAGCTGGCTTTCGACCCGGTGGGCCTGAGCGACCCGGCGTGGGTAGATGACCCGGACTTCGACGTCGACCTCCACGTGCTGCCCGCCGAGTCAGGGGAACTACGCGAGGTCGTGGACACCGTCATGTCGACCCCGCTGCGGGAGGACCGCCCGCTGTGGGAGCTCCACTTGGCCGACAAGCTCGACGACGGTCGCATCGGCGCCGTGGGCAAGGTCCACCACTGCATGGTGGACGGCATCGCGGCCGTGGAGCTGGCCGCCCTGCTGCTCGATCCGAGCTCCGATGCGCCGCGGCCTGAGCCCGACGACTGGGAACCCTCTCCAGAGCCGACCGACTTGGAGCTGCTTGTGGCAGGCGTCCGCCACCGGGCCTCCCAGCTTGCCTCGGTGGGCCTGCTGCCCCTCGAGGTCATGCGGCGCCCGTCACGAGCTGCGCACCTGCTCGGCACGGGGGTCCGGGCGCTGCGCGCGGCGCGCAGCTCGATCGCACCCGCGCCGCACACACCGCTCAACGACCAGATCTCTCCGCGCCGGCACCTGGCCTGGACGCACCGGTCGCTCGAGGAGTTCCGGGCGATCAAGCGTAGGTATCGCTCAACGGTCAACGACGTCCTCCTGGCCGCGTCGGCAGGCGGGCTCCGCCGCATCCTCGGGGATGCCGAGACGACCCGGCTCAAGGCGATGGTGCCGGTGAGCCTTCGCGAGGAGGGCGAGCAATCGCAGCTCGGAAACCGCATCTCGTTCGTGTTCGTCGACCTTCCGTGTGAGGAGGAGGACCCCATCCGGCGCCTGCTCGACGTACGCGCCGCGATGGCGGAGCGAAAGGAAGCGGGCGAGCCGGAGGGCGCGGGCGCGCTGCTCGACGCCGTCGAGTACGCGCCGCGCCCGCTCAAGCAGGCGCTCGCCCGGGTTGCCGCCAGCCCGCGCACCTTCAACCTGGTGGTCTCGAACATCCCCGGCCCGAGGCAGCCGCTCTACATGCGCGGCTGCCGACTGGAGGAGAGCTATCCGGTCGTGCCGCTCGCCGACCGCCACGCCGTATCGATTGGGATGACGACCGTCGAAGACCAGGCCTGCTTCGGCGTTTACGCCGCCCCCGATGCGCTCGCGGACGCCGACGAGCTGGCGGCGGCGATCGCCGAGTCGATCGACGAGCTGAGAGGGCCGCCAGCCGGACCCGGAGAAACGGGTTCACGGACCGGCGAGGAGGTGAATGCCAGTGGCGCCTGAGGGGTCGGTCCTCATCACCGGCGTCACCGGTTTCCTCGGCGCCCAGGTGCTCGTCCGCTACCTCGACCGGACGGACCGCCACCTCTACGCTCTGGTCCGGGCGCGAGACGGCGCCGAGGCGGCTTCGAGGCTGCACTCCACGCTGGCGGACGCCTACGGCCCGGAAGGCCTGCCCCCGGGGCGGGTAACGGCGGTAGCGGCGGACCTGGAGGGCGAGGACCTCGCCCTTCCGTCAGACCGCCGGACGGAGCTGGCGAGATCCGTGACGGACATCGTCCACTCGGCGGCGTCGGTGTCGTTCACGCTGCCGCTCGAGGACTCACGGCGGATCAACGTCGAAGGCACACGCCACATACTGAAATTGGCGCGCGAGGCACAGGCGCTGGGCGGGCTGAACCGCTTCGCGTACGTGTCCACCGCCTACGTGGCGGGCACCCACGCCGGCGAGTTCCGAGAGGACCAGCTCGACCTCGGCCAAGGCTTCCGCAACACGTATGAGCGCTCCAAGTTCGAGGCCGAACAGCTGGTCCAAGACCAGGGGGCCGCGCTTCCGGTCCAGATCTTTAGGCCCAGCATCATCGTCGGCGAGCGCTCGACCGGCTGGACGGCATCGTTCAACGTGCTCTACACGCCGCTCAAGGCCTTCGCGCGAGAGAGGCTGCGGCTGCTCCCGGCCCGCCGCTCGGCACCGGTGGACGTTGTCCCCGTGGACTTCGTCGCCGACGCGATCTTCGCGCTGGCCACCAGGCCGGTGGAGGGCAGCGCAGAGACATTCCAGCTGGTGGCAGGCTCGGAAGCCACCACCGTGGGCGTCCTCGCTGAGCGGGCGGCCAGCCACCTGCGTCAGCGGCCGCCGAAGCTGATGCCGCCCACGCTCTACCGACGCGTCGTGCATCCGTTGCTCGTCCGCACAGGGCCCGAGCGCCGCCGGCGGGCTCTCCGCCGGATCGAGACCTTCTTCCCTTACTTCGCGATGCGCGTCCGCTTCGACGACCGGCGTGCGCGCGCGCGACTCGCTCGCGCCGGGTTGCATGTGACACCGGTTGAGGCCTACCTGCCTCGTCTGATCGAGTTCGCGCGGGCGGCTAAATGGGGGCGCCGTCCGCTAAAGCGGCGGCGGTGGGTCCGGTCCGGGTCAAATCGAAGGAGTCCGGCCCGGTAGCAGCGCGACCTTCGGGGCCGGTCAGGGTGCGATGGCAGCGTACGCCAGCGCGCGCCTGAAAGCCGGCGCGGTAGGCGGCGTCCTTGCGACCCGCCTCGATCTCCTGACTTGCGGTATTACCTCGCGGCGCGGGCGCGGAAGTCGCTGAAGTCGGGTGGACGCCTCTCCACGAACGCCTCGACGCCCTCGGCCGCCTCGTCCGAGTCGACGAACAGCCCGAGGCCCGAGAAGGCGAGCTGCCCGACGCCGGCGAGATGCTCGGTATCGACATTGAAGGACTGCTTGACGAAGCGAAGCGCGGTGGGCGACAGCGAGAGCACCTCGTCGGCCCAACTCCGCACCTCGGCGGCGAGTTCATCAACCGGTACGACCCTGTTGACCAGGCCCCAGCGCTCCGCGGTAGCGGCGTCATAGCGGCGGCAGAGCATCCACACCTCCCGCGCTCGCTTTTCCCCGATCATGCGAGCGAGGTAGGACGTGCCGAACCCAGCGTCGAAGGAGCCCACCCGCGGACCGGTCTGGCCGAACTGGGCGTGCTCTGCAGCGATCGTCAGGTCGCAGAGGACGTGCAGCACATGCCCCCCGCCAATGGCGTAGCCGTTGACCGCGGCGATCACCGGCTTGGGTATCTCGCGGATCACCCGGTGGAGCTGCTCGACCTCGAAGAGCCCCGATGCCGAAGGCCCGTAGTCGCCGGACTCGGCGCGCTGCTTCTGGTCGCCGCCCGTGCAGAACGCTCGCTCCCCGCGACCGGTCAGACACACGACGCCTACGTGGGGGCTCGCCCACGCTCTCTTGAAGCAAGCGATCAGCTCCTCGACCGTCCGCGAACGGAAGGCGTTCATTCGCTCGGGCCGGTCGATCGTGATCGTTGTCATCCCCCTGTCGACGTCGTAGCGAACGTCCGTCAGCTCCTCCACCTCGTGCTCCTCTCTTGGTTGGGGCGGCCACGCTACCCTCGCCGCGCCGATGAGAGACACGGTGGCACTCGTGACCGGAGGCGGCGGTGGGATCGGACGGGCGATCTGCACGACCCTCGCCGCTGAAGGTCATGCGGTGGCGATCGCGGACCTACGGCTCGACGCAGCGAGGGAGACCGCCCGAGCCATTGGGCTGAGCGCGCATCCGGTGCGGCTCGACGTCACGTCGCCGGACTCCGTGTCGGCTGGCGTGGAGGAAGCGACAACGGCTCTCGGGTCGATAGACGTGGTGGTGAACAACGCCGGCTGGGACGAGCTGAAGCCCTTCCTCGAGAGCGCCGAGCCGTTCTGGGACCGCGTGATCGACGTCAATCTCAAGGGGTGCCTGAGGGTGACGCACACGGTGCTCGCGGGAATGGTCGAGCGCGGATACGGCCGGGTGATCAATATCGGCTCTGACGCCGCGCGGGTCGGCTCCTCGATGGAGGCGGCCTACTCGGGCGCCAAGGGTGGCGTGATTGCCTTCACGAAGACGGTCGCGCGCGAGGTCGCCCGCTCGGGGGTCACCGCAAACGCCGTCTGTCCCGGTCCCACGCGCACACCGCTGCTGGAGGACATGACGGCGAAGGGCGGCGAGAAGCTCGTTGACGCGCTCACACGCGCGGTCCCGATGCGGCGTCTGGGCGAGCCCGAGGACGTAGCGGCGGCCGTGGCCTTTCTGGCCTCGGAGCGAGCCGGCTTCATCACGGGCCAAACTCTGTCGGTCAGCGGCGGCTTGACCATGGCCTAGCTCGTCACGGCTGGCTACGTCGGAGCCGGAGCGATCCTCGCCGACGTGCGCCCGCTCCCGACGCGCGGGGTGCGACCCGGCGGCCTTCCGGAACGCTCAGCCTTGGAGCTCGACTGGCAGCCGCCAGGTGCCCGCCGACTACAACTATGGGCTTGGGCGATGAGCGCATGCAGCTGACAGCCGGAGTCGAGAGCTGGCGCTCTCGGGGGCGCACGCTCACTGTGGGCGGTCGAGGGATCCACGTCTTCCGATGCGAGGGCGCTGACCCCGTGCTCGTTCTGCTGCATGGGTTCCCCTCGAGCTCCTACGACTGGCGAGGGCTGCTCGACGAGGGGACCGAGCGGGCGATCCTGGCTTTCGACTTCCTCGGCTTCGGGCTCTCCGAGAAGCCGCCCGAGGAGGACTACAGCCTCTTCCGGCAGGCCGACCTCGCGGAGGAGCTGATCGAGCGGGAGTTCCCTGGGCGGCCCTGCTTCCTGGTCGCGCACGACATGGGCACCTCGGTGGCGACCGAGCTGATGGCGCGCGACCTGGAGAGCCGGCTGAACGTGGACCTGGTCGGCGCCCTGCTCTTCAACGGCAGCATCCTCCTGGACCGCGCCCGGCCGACGCTGGGCCAGAAGCTCCTGAGAACCCGCGCCGGGCCGCTGTTCGCGCGCCTGATGAACGAGCGATTCTTCCGCCGCCAGTTCGCCTTGCTCTTCTCGAGCGAGCATCCGCTCGACCCCCGCGAGGCGGCCGACCAGTGGAACCTGATCGCTCACGGCGGAGGCCATCGCCTGGCGCACCGCCTGATCGTCTACATGGACGAGCGGGAGCGCTACACGGAGCGCTGGCACGGAGCGTTCCGCGACTGGCCGAAGCCGCTCTCACTGCTCTGGGGAATGCGCGACCCGGTCGCCGTGCCCGCTGTGCTGGCGGGGCTGCAGGAGCTGCGCCCCGGAGTCGCCGTGAACGAGCTCGCGCAGGTCGGCCACTACCCGCAGATCGAGGACCCTGGCCGGGTGGCCGCGGCAGTCGAGGCGGCGGCCCACGAACCGGATCTCCAGGGAGAGGGTCACATATGAGCCCGGGGGCGTTCTGAAGCGAGGCCAAGGCCGGCGAGCGCGCGCGACGGTGATCGAGCCGCGCCAGAGCCTGCCAACGCAGGAGGTATGAGTAAGCGGGGGCGGTATGACGCCAAGCTAATAACAACGGTTTGCATGGGACATGCGCCTCACCCGGGCTGTTTAGCCATGGGAAACATAGGTATGGGCCAATCGACACCGAGGTAGGACCGTGCCCAAGTTCCGAACGTTCGAAGACACAGGTGGACGCTGGCGTTGGCAGCTTCTAGACGATGACCGCCGAAAGGTCGCCACGTCCCGTGAGGCTTTCGCCTCTCGCGCAAACGCTCAGAGGGCTGCTCGGAGAGTGAAGAGGCTTGCGGCCACCGCTTCGACTCCCGTACCCCGGAGGCGCTGACCCGCGAGCCCGGCCTCGGAACTGAGGGCGCGGACCAATGCACCGCCACCTTGCCGTGTGCTGGTGGCCCAAGCGGCGGCTGCTGGCATGCCTGGGCTTCAGGAGTAGCGGGGGCGGGATTCGAACCCGCGACCTTCGGGTTATGAGCCGTACGCGGGGCTGACCGTTTGCTGGGTTTTGGGGGATCCCACCCTGCTCCGCCCTTGCCGGCTCGGCCGTTTCGCTGACCCGTCTGGCGTCGCTGACTAGGTGAATGTGGGCGAGTCGAGCCTCAGCCCAGCGGCGACGTCGTCGAGCGGAAGCCAGGGGCGTCGACCGGCAGGCCGGTGGGATGGCAGGGCAACGGACCCCGCGCCTCCGCTGCGATCTGATTTCGCACGAACTCGGTCTGGGTGGGGTCCCGGCGCAGCGGTCCGGCGTAGGGGTGATCGAGGTCGAGGATCAGGAGGAGGGTGGACACGAACGCAACGGCCGCGGCCAGCACTATCGCGACCTGAACGAGCCTGCCGACGCCCGGCATCGAGGCGGTGCTGAGCACGGCAAGGACCATCACCACGGCTACCAGGATCAGCCACGAGAGAGCCTTCGGCACGGTCGGACGCGCCTCGCCGAGCCGGCTTTGGCGTGCGCTGGCCCGCTCGCCGTCGCGCTTGACGATCTGCTCGCCGGCTGTCGAGCCGCCGGGGGCGCGCACTAGACGCACACCATGCTCCCGGATGCGCGCTCCCCAGTACGTGGGCACGCTGCTGATCCGGCGGTTGCCCATGGCCGGCCAGTCCTGACGGATGACACTTGTCGCGTAGCAGACGACCTCCTTCCGAAGCTCGGTGCGAAGGCGCGCATCGCGGATGAGGTCGACCTCGCGAAACAGCAGAAGCGTGGCCGTCGCTTCGTCGGTCTCGGCCCTGCCGGCGGCCGCCCACGACCCGTAGGTCTGCACGAGCACGAACACGAGCAACAGGACCGTGAGTGTCGCAAGGGGCGCCGTCAGCTCCCCGACCTTGAGCCCGTCGTCGGGAAGCCGAGCCACGGCCTGTCGGGGACGCCACCACCGTTGGTTGTAGTAGAGACCCGCCGCGACTACGAGCACCACGAGCACGAGCGCAATGAGGGTCACGGCGCCAGGGTCCCACCCTTGCTCCGCCCTTGCCGGATCGGCCGTTTCGCCAGCCCGTCTGGCGCCTGAACGGGACGACGTTGTCGGGCCGAGGCGAGCGGTTGGTGAAGCGCGCGCCGCTCTAACGTGTCACCGTGCCCGCTCAGGTGCTCGCTATCCCCGCCGGCCCACGCGGCCTTTCGGAGGGGCGGCGCTTCATCGACCGAGCTCTCTCGGCGGCTGGCTTCGACGCAGCAACGCGATACCACATCACCGTCGCCACCAATGAGGCCATCTCGAACGCAATGGAGCATGGCTTTCCATGTGACGACGGACACTTTCACCTGGCAACGACCGTGGAGTGCGGCTGCTTGGCTTTCTCGGTTCGAGATTGCGGCGACTTCGAGCACACCGCATCGCCGGCACCAGATCCGGTAGCTGAACGTGGTCGCGGCTTCGCCTTTATGAACCTGCTGATGGATGACGTGCGGCTCGACGCCCGCCCAGGCGAGACGGTCCTCCGGCTGACGAAGCGGCTGCCCGGAAGCCCGACACCGGCCCGACAGGCCGAACCCGAAGCAGCCGACCACAACGCCCGCGTGGTGCGCGAGCTCTTCGACAGCTTTGCCGCGCGCGACGTGGCGCGCGCGACAGAGCTGGTCGACCGGGGGGTGATGATGGAGCCGCTTTCGACCCCTCTCGAGCGGCGCACTCCGTACCTCGGGCTCGGCGGCCTGCGGCGCTACCTGCGAGACCTGGACGAGACCTGGGATGAGTTCGAGGTGACGGTCGAGGAGGTTCGCGCCCATGGCGACTACGTCGTGGCGCTTGCGCGTATCTATGCTCGGCAACGAAGCTTCGTCGTGGACGACCAGGCCGGTTTCACCTTCAAGTTCCGCAACCGGAAGGTCGTTTGGGCGAAGGTCTATCCAAGCGAGGACGAGGCACTGGCGGGGGCGGGGTGGGCATGATCTGCCGGCCGAGGCCTAGCGAGATAGGGGATCTGCTCGACCCCCCGCGCCGCGCGTCGCCTCAGCCGGAGATCTCGTGGACGACGCTGAGAACCTCTACCGAGGATCGAGGATCACGATCGGAATCTTCCGGCCCTTCGCGTTGCGCTGGTAGAACTCGGATCCGGGATACATCGCCACGAACTTCGACCAGAGGCGATCGCGCTCCTCGTCGCTCGCAACGCGAGCGCGGACTTCGCTAACCACCGCGCCGATCTGAATCGTGGTGTCCGGGTTCGCTTTGAGGTTATGGAACCACGCGGGATGGGTCGGCTGGCCCGCCTTCGAGGCCATCACGACGATGGTGTCGCCGTCCTCGAGGTACATCACAGGAGACTCCGCTTCGCACCGCTCTTGGCGCCCGTGTGGTCGACCAGGACTATCCGGGCCTCGGGCCAACCGGGGATATGTCCGCCGATCCTGCCGCCGGAGCGCCGATAAAGAGCCACATGGAGCTTCGTTGAGCGTCGCCCGAGGTAAATGCCGCGCTTGTTGATGAACCGCGAGCTCGAGGCGGTGAGCTGTCCGAGTAAGGGCGTGGCCGCTCCTTGATGGCAGGCGACGCGGTGACCGACTGCCGCGATCTGGCCGGGAGTGTATGACCCAACCGGCTCTCTTGAGCTTTCCGGGAGTGCTGCCTTCGCGTGAAAGCACTCGTGCCGGCGGCCCGATTCCGATATGTCCCGAGCTGCTTCAGAGCTCGATGAAGGGGCCATCATCCTGCTTCAGCTGTGGCCGAATACGACATTGGCCAAGTCACTCAAGGCCGGAGACAGCGCCCGAGGTCCCCAGCCCCGAAAACGAAAGCACTTCCCGTGCGTCAGGGGTGCGATTGGCGCGATACTGCAATGACCTAACCGGAGGAGGCTGCCAATGAAGTACTTCATCAGCGCGACACCAGGCCCGATGCCGCCGACGCCCGAGCAGTTCGACGCGGCGCTCGACTGGCTCGAAGGCGAGGCCAACGACGGCACGTTCGACTGCATCTTCGGCTTCATCGAGGGGGGCGGTTTTGCCGTGGCCAACGTCGCTTCCCACCGCGAGGCGCTCGAGCTGATGGCGGAGTATCCGCTGTTCGGGCTGGTCACCTGGGAGGTGCGTCCCTTGCTCGAGTTCAGGGAGGGAACCGACACGGTGCGCGCGAAGCTGGCCGAGGCCCAGGCGGCAATGGCTGGCCGTTGATCCAACTGATGCTGTGAGCCCTGCACCGGGCGCGACGCGCCCGGTGCCGCCGACCCCGCTGGAGGACCCGTCGGAGCACCAACGGCCGCGCTCTGGTACCCGTTTGGTACTTCGGGCGGCCCCACCGGGGCACCCCCCAACGAAAAAGGCCCGCATTTGCGGGCCTTTCTCAGTAGCGGGGGCGGGATTCGAACCCGCGACCTTCGGGTTATGAGCCCGACGAGCTACCTGGCTGCTCCACCCCGCGGCGTGTCGCTGAATTCTAGCTGCCGCCGCCGAAGCTGAACACCCGGCTACCCCGGCGACAGCGCTCGCGGTACAGCTGGTCGACCGTCGTACGCGCCACGCAGCGGTAGTGGTGGTAACGGCACGGGTCGCTCACGGTGCATTTGCTCGGCCCCAGGTCACCGCGCCTGACGATCGTGCGAACCGCCCGGCGTGCGTCCACACACCTCACGTGGTCGGCTCGAACCGAGAAGCCGGGAGCATCGGCGGAGCCGAAGGCATCGCCGCATCGGTGGACGCTGGCCTGGGCCGGCGCGCCGCAGACCGCGACGGCGACACCGAGGGATACCGCAAGGCTGAGCACGCGCCGCATCGCGCAGCGCTAACTCCCTGGGCCGGCCGGCGCCACCCCGGCTGGTGTTGGGTCCGGGTTATGCTCGCGCGATGCAGTTCGTGGAAGGCCGCCAGAGGTGGTGACGGCCGAGGAGATCGGCGCCGTCGCGGTCTTCGCGTCGCTCGACGAGGCTGCGCGCGAGCGGCTGTCCCGGGCGGCCGCGGACATCAGCCTGCGGGCAGGCGAGTACGCGGCGCACGAGGGCGACGAGCGCGCGCTGTTCGCGGTGCTCGACGGGCGCATCGAGCCGGTGAAGCTGGTCGACGGGGTCGAGAGGGTCGTCGGCGAGCGCCTCCCCGGACAGCTCTTCGGCGAAGTGCCGATCGCGCTCGGCACCGTGTTCCCGGTCGGCTTCCGGGCCGCGGAGCAGACGCGGCTCCTGCGCCTCGAGCCGCACGACTACCACGCCATCGCGTCGGTCGAGCCCGACGTCGCGAAGGAAATCGGCCGGCTCGCCGCCCACCGCATGAGCGGCCAGCGCGGTCTGCAGGGGATCGCCGCCGATCCGCCGCCGCCCCGCGCGATCGTCGTGGGGCACAGGTGGGACACGTCCTGCACCGAGTTGCGGCGCTTCCTCGACCGCAACCAGGTCACGTTCAAGTGGCTCCAACCCGACGCCCCGGAGGCGACGGAGGAGTGGGAGGGTCCCCTGCCCGAGGAGGCCGACCTGCCCACGATCAGGGTCATCAACGGGAAGACCGTGATCCGGCCGCAGCCCCGGCGCGTCGCCGAGCTGCTCGGCATCGGCACCGAGGCCGACAAAGCGGAGTACGACACCCTCATCGTGGGCGCCGGGCCCTCGGGCCTCGCCGCCGCCGTGTACGGCGCCTCGGAGGGCCTGCGGACGGTCGTGGTCGAGCGCGAGGCGCCGGGAGGGCAAGCCGGCACATCCTCGCGGATCGAGAACTACCTCGGCTTCCCCTCGGGCGTTTCGGGCGACGAGCTGGGCAGCCGCGCCCTCCAGCAGGCGCGCCGGCTCGGGGCTGAGATCCTGGTGACCCGGTCGATCGAGCGCATCGACCCCGCGACGCGGCAGGTGCACCTGGACGGCGGCGACGTCATCCGCGCGCACACGATCATCCTCGCCTGCGGGGTGGCCTGGCGGCAGATGGCAATCGACGGCTTCGACCGTCTCGCCGGCAAGGGGATCTCCTACGGGGCGGCGCGCAGCGACGCGCCCAACACCCACGGCCTTGACGTGCACCTCGTCGGCGCGGGCAACTCGGCAGGGCAGGCCGCCCTGGCGTTCTCCACCCACGCGCGCAGCGTGACGATCCTCTGCCGCGGTGAGCGCCTGGAGAAGAGCATGTCGCGCTACCTCGTCGACCAGCTCGCGACCCGGCCGAACATCCGCACCCTGGTCAACAGCGAGGTGAAGTGCGCCCACGGCGAGGTCTCGCTCGAGGCCATCGAGGTCCACGACTCCTCGACCGGCGAGACGACCCGGCTCGAGTCGGGTGGGCTGTTCATCTTCATCGGCGCGGACGCCGAGACCGGCTGGCTGCCGCCGGAGATCGCGCTCGACGAGCGGGGCTACGTGCTGACGGGCTCGGACATGCGCGACGGCGACCACTGGGCGCTCGACCGCGACCCGTACCTGCTCGAGACCAACGTGCCGGGGATCCTCGCCTGCGGCGACGTCCGGTTCGGCTCGATGAAGCGCGTCGCCGCCGCGGTCGGCGAGGGCAGCATGGCCATCGCCTTCGTGCACCAGTACCTCAGGGAGGCCGACGCCGCGCAGCCTGTCGCGGCCAGGCGCTAGCTGAGGATCAGCACGATGAAGATCGCGTAGACGCCGATGTTCACCAGCCAGCTGTTGGCGTTCATCCACTCGCGCGCCTTCGGCATTGCGACCTGCGCACGGCGGCGGAACAGCAGGTAGAAGAGCAACGGCAACGCGGCGATCAGCGTCGTCAGGCCGATGAAGGGCAGGGCGTCGGTGAAGCTCTTGCCCTCGCTTTCGAGGTGCATGCCAGTGGTGGCCAGGACCACGATGTCGCCCGGCATCAGCGTGATCAGCAAGACACCGAGGACGAAGGCCTTCGCCACGCCCGCCTTCTGCAGCCCCGCCAGCCACTTGGGCGGCTCGGAGGTCTTTCGGGTCAGGTAGGCCCGAAGCGAGGCGACGATCAGGAGCCCGACGAGCACGATCGGGAGCACTTTGCCGAGCGTCGAGGGCTCCTGCGACTTGTGCTCCATGAGCTTGTCCCCGAAGGCGGAGGCGAGCAACGACCAGATGGCGACCCACGCGGCCGTGGTGAGCCCGACGGCCGCCACGTACGCCGATGAGATCCCGATCGGGTGGTCGGAGGTGACAAAGATGATGGCCGAGAGGATCTGAGGCCCGGCCATCATCGTGATGGCCAGCGGGACTATTGACGAGTCGATCGTTCCCCCACCAGCAGCGCCGAGGTCACGACGCTTACGAGCGCGAGGGCCGCGGCGAAGCGAAAGCCCCAATGCATGCCGTCCACGAACGCGCGTCGGACGAGCTCCTCGAGGTGAGTGACGGCCTCGGAGCTGAACTCGTGGGCCAGCCGCGCGGCGGTCTTGGTCCCGGCGAGCAGCCCGTCCGCCGCCTCCACCTGCCGCTCGGCCAGGCCGAGGGAGTCCCGCTGCAGCGTGTCCTGGGAGGCCGTGGTGAAGATCGCGGTGGTGAGGCCCAGCCCGATCGAGCCGCCGGCCACCTGGAACATGTAGACGATGCCGCCCGCCAGACCGGAGCGCGAGGGGTCGAGCGCGGTGACGGCCGCGGTGGTGACCGACGAGTAGAACAGCCCGGTGCCGAAGCCGAGCACCAGCATCCCGGGCACCAGCGAGCCCAGGCCGGACTCCCTTCCGATGAGCGAGATCAGAAATCCGCCGAGGCAGAGGCAGGCCGCGCCCGCGGTCACGATGACCTTCGGCCCGACCCGGTCGTAGAAGCGCCCCGCCACGAACGAGGTCGCGGCGAACATGCCCATGAACGGCAGCAGGCCGAGCCCGGCCTCCAACGGCGAGTAGCCGAGGATCTTCTGCTGGAACTGCGGCAGGAAGAGGAGCGCACTGAAGAACGTGGCCGAGATCAACAGCGTCACCAGGCAGACCGCTCGAAACGGCACGTTGGACATGACGTCGCGCGGGACGAGCGCCGCGTCCCCGGCGCGTCGCTCCCGGACGACGAACGCGCCGAGCAACACCACGCACACGACCAGCAGCCCGATGATGCGCGGGTCCGTCCAGCCCCACAGGGTCACCTGGTCGAGGGCGAGCAGCAGGGCGATGAGCGCCGTCGTGAGCGAGGCGATCCCCGCGTAATCGATCTTCCGCGTGGTGTTCTCGTCCCGGGACTCGGTCACCAGCCGCCAGCACGCCAGGCAGGCGATTGCCGCCACGGGGAGGTTCAGCACGAGGATCGCCCGCCAGGACACCGCGTCGGTCAGCAGCCCGCCGATGAGCGGCCCCGCCGCGTTGCCGAAGCCCGCCGCGCCGATGATCAACCCGCCGGCCAGGCCGGCCTTCTGCTCGGGAAGAAGGGTGAAGGTCATCGCCAGTGTGGCCGGCCACATGAGCGCGCCACCCAGCCCCATCAGCGCCCGGCAGACGATCAGCCAGATGTCGCCGGGCGCCGCCGCGGCCACGAGTGAGAATCCCACGAACACCGCACAGCCCACGAAGAACATGCGCCGCCGCCCGAACATGTCGGCCAGGCGGCCGCCGGTGATCATGAAGACGCCGAACACGAGCGCGTAGGCGTTGATCACCCATTGCACGGTCCCCAGGTCGGAGTCGAAGTCCTTCTCGATCTGCGGGAGCGCGACGGTGAGCGAGGTCACGTCGTTGGCGATCACGAAGACCGCCAGCGCCATCGCGCCGAGTGCCAGCAACTCGCTCCTGCTGAGCTTGTCCGGGGCCGAGGACTCCACGGGCGCGGCAAGATCCTGACGGTTCGTGATGATGGACCTCCGTATGGACCAGGGCCAGCGCATAGCGGTCGTCGACTTCGGAACCAACTCCACGCGACTTCTCGTAGCGGACGTCCTCGGCGGAGAGGCCGAGGCGCTCGAGCGCCGCAGCGAGGTGACCCGGCTCGGCGAGGGCGTCGACCGCTCGGGCCGGCTCACCGACGCCGCGATGGAGCGTGTGTTCTCGGTTGTCGCCGGCTACCGGGAGGCGATGGACGGCCTCGGCGACGTCGACCGGACCATCGGCGTGGCCACCAGCGCCGTCCGCGACTCCGAGAACGGCGACGAGTTCCGCCGCGCCCTGGCCGACCGCTACGGCGTCGAGGTGCAGACCATCACCGGCGACGAGGAGGCCCGGCTCACCTTCCTCGGCGCCACCGCCCGGCGGGAGGCCGGGCAGCCGGCGCTGGTGATCGACATCGGCGGTGGCAGCACCGAGTACGTGGTCGGGGACGCCGGCGACGAGCCCTCGTTCCGAGTCTCGACCGGGCTGGGCTCGGTACGCCAGACCGAGCGCCACCTCCACGGCGACCCTCCCTCCGGCGAGGAAGTCGACGCCCTGCGGCGAGAGGCCCGCGCGATCCTCGCCGACGAGCTCCCCCCGGACGTGCGCAAGCAGGTGAGCGTGGGCATCGCCGTGGCGGGGACCGCCACCCAGCTCGCGGCCATCGACCTCGGGCTCGAGCCCTACGACCCCGACCGCGTCGACGGCCACAGGCTCGGCCGCGGCGCCTGCCAGACCCTGCTCAACCGCCTGGCCGCGGTGCCGCTCGCCGAGCGCAAGCAGACCGTGGGCCTTGACCCCGGGCGCGCTCCCACCATCATCGCCGGCGCGGCGATCCTGCTCGAGTCGATGGGCGCGTTCGGTCTCGAGGAGATCGAGGTCAGCGAGGCGGACCTCCTGCACGGAGCCGCGCTGAGCACCGTGGGGGGAGGCCCTCGGGGTGAGAGGGGTTAGCCAAACGAGCGGTGCTGTATGCGCCCCAAATGGCGGTCGAAACCGGGGCAGGGGTGGTGTATAGTCGGCGTGGCGGGTGAGGAGAGGCCGCGCGGTTAACCCGTTTGGCGGATCCTCACCTGTACATAGGCTCGAGCTAAGCCGCATCGTTTCGGCGCCTCCCGCAGTTCGAGCCACAAGGCCCTTTCAAGGCACGTACCCCTGCCCGTCCTGATGGGGCCGATATCGGAACCGCCCGCATGATGCGGGCGGTTCCTGTTTTCGGGGGTAGGTTCCGGCTGTGAACAGCGTGACGCGGCGGGTGCTGTTCTTGGCCCTGACCGGCGTGTCGCTGTACCTGCTGGCGCCGAGCCTCATCGAGGTCTTCTCCACCGCTCCGCGGCTCACCGCGCTCGAGCCGACCTGGTTCGTGCCGATGATCGTGCTCCAGGCCGGGAGCCTCGTGTGCATGGCGCTGGTCCAGCTCATCTGCCTGCACGCCCAGCGGCTGGGACCGGTGCTCTCGTCGCAGATCGCCGGGAACGCCTTCGCGCGCATCGTCCCCGGGGGCGGCGCGGCCGGCGCCGCGCTGCAGTACGGGATGCTGGTGACGTCAGGCACGGTCGCCAGCGGGCGGGCCGCCTCGGCACTCACAGCAGCGAACCTGTTCACGTTCGCCACGCTGCTGGCGCTGCCGGTCTTCACGCTCCCGGCGATCCTGTTCGGCGCACCCGTCGACCACGGGCTGACCCAGGCCGCTCTGCTGGGCGGCTTCGGCTTCGCGGTCATGGCCGGCCTCGGCGCGGTCTTCCTCGCCTTCGACGAGCCGCTGCTTGCGGCAGGCCGAGCGATCCAGCGCGTGCGCAACCGGGTGCTGCGCAGGCGCGAGCCGCGCAGCGACCTGCCCGACCGGCTGCTCGAGGAGCGCAACGGGGTGCAGTCCGCGCTCGGCGAGAAGTGGAAGCGGGCGCTGCTCGCCTCGGTCGGCCGCTGGATGCTCGACTACGGGACGCTGCTCACGGCGCTGGCCGCCGTTGGCGCGTCACCGCGCCCGTCGCTGGTGCTGCTCGCCTACGTGGCCGCCCAGGTGTTGGCGCAGATCCCCTTCACGCCGGGGGGCCTGGGCTTCGTCGAGGCGGGCCTGACGGGCCTGCTGGCCCTGGCCGGCGTGGCGCCGGCCGATGCCGCGCTGGCCACGCTCGCCTACCGCCTGGTCAACTACTGGCTGCCGCTGCCCGCCGGGGCGATCGCCACCTACGTCCACCGGCGGCGCTACCCGAAGGTGGAGCCGGTGGTCTAGCCGAGGAGCGCAGGCCGGGCGGTGGCCGGCCGAGGAGGCTCGGCACCCGGTAGCCGAGGAGCGCAGGCCGGGCGTTGGCCGGCCGAGCACCGGAGGCTCGGCACCCACAAGCCGAGGAGCGCTACGCGAGGTTGGACCGGCGTGGGTAGGCCACGCTCGGGTCGGTCAGGACGTTCACCAGCGCCGGCTTGCCCGAGGAGAAGGCGCGGTCGAGGGCGGGGCGCAGCTCAGCCGGGGTGCGCACGAGCTCGCCGTGGCCGCCGAGGGCTTCGACCACCTGGTCGTAGCGGCACTCGGGCTGCAGGTCGGCGGCCACCGAGTAGCCGTAGAGGAACTCCATCGGGTGCTTCTCGAGCGCCCAGATGCCGTTGTTGCCCATGACCGCCACCACCGGGATGCCGTGCCTCACGAGCGTGTCGAACTCCAGGCCGGCGAAGCCGAAGGCCCCGTCGCCCAGCAGCAGGCACACCGGGCTGTCGGGGTTGGCCAGCTTGGCCGCCAGCGAATAGCCGGGCCCGGCGCCGAGGCAACCGAAGGGGCCGGGGTCCATCCAGCGGCCGGGCTGGTAGGTCTCGATCACGCGGCCCGCGTAGGAGACGAAGTCGCCGCCGTCCCCCACCACCACGGTGTCCCGGGTCAGCACCTTGGCGAGCTCGTGGTAGACGCGCAGGGGGTGCAGCGGCGCGCGGTCGTCGGTCAGCTCGGCCTGCTCGCCCTCGCGCTTCTCGCGCTCTTCGGCCCGCAGCTGCTCGAGCCAGCCCGAGCGGTCGGGGCCACCCGAGCCGGTCTCGCGCAGCGCCTCCAGCGTGGCGGGCACGCCGCCGAACAGCTCGGACGCCACCTCGCGGGGATGATCGCGGCCCGGGTGCGCGGAGCCCACCACCACGATCTGCGTGTCCTCGCCGAAGGAGCCGCCGAAGCCGAGCCGGAAGTCCATCGGGACGCCGAGCACGAGCGCGACGTCCGCGCCCTTCAGCGCCGTGCTCCGTGCGCGCGAGAAGAAGTTGGCGTGGTCGGCGGGCAGGCAGCCGCGGGCCAGGCCGTTCAGGAAGACCGGAATCTGCAGCTCGTCGGACAGCGCGCGCAGGGCGTTCTCGCCGTGCGCCCAGTAGAGGCCCGTGCCGGCCATGATCACCGGCCGCTGCGCCGAGCGCAGCAGCTCGGCCGCCCGCTCGACACCATCGGCCGCCGGCGCGGCGAGCGGATCCGGCAGCGTGGGCGGTGCGTCGGCCTCCGCCTCGGCCTCCATGAAGACCTGGTCGAGCGGGAAGTCGAGGAAGGTGGGTCCTGTCGGGGGTTCCAGCGACGCCGCCAGCGCCTCGTCGACCAAGCCGGGGATCTCGGCGGTGGACTCGGCGGTGCGCGCGAGCTTGGTGAGCGGCGCGACGAAGGGCACGTGGTCGATCTCCTGGAGCGAGCCCTGTCCCCAGCGGGCCGCGGGGGCGCGACCACCCAGGACCAGCATCGGCGAGCTGTTCTGCAGAGCAGAGGCCATGGCGCTCATGCCGTTGGTCACTCCCGGGCCGGCGGTCAGCGCAGCCACGCCGGGCCGGCGGGTGGCCTTCGCCCAGCCCTCGGCGGCGAAGGCGGCACTCTGCTCGTGGCGGGTGTCGACGAGGTCGATGCCCTCCTCGCGGCAGCCGTCGTAGATCGAGAAGAGGTGGCCGCCCGAGAGCGTGAACAGCTTCGTGACCCCGTGGGCCTTCAGGCGCTTGGCGACGAGTCGGCCTCCGTGGAGGGCGTCAGATCGTTCCGAGTCTCCGGTGCCCGGCCGGCCAACGCCCGGCCTGCGCTCCTCGCCTTTGGGCTGCGCCTCGGTGCTCACGGCCGCGCGCGAGCCTAACCGATCGCCGCTCCGGGTACACAGCATCGCGCAGTGGTCGAGCACGACTTCGGCGGCACGTTTCCGTACCCGACCCGCCGGGTGCGGGTAGGAGACGTCGCGCTGGCCTACGTCGACCAAGGGCCGCGCGACGCGCCGCCTGTGCTGCTGCTGCACGGCAACCCCACGTGGAGCTACATGTTCCGCGCGCCGATTGCGCGGCTAGCGGCCGCGGGCCACCGCTGCGTGGCTCCCGACCACATGGGCTTCGGGCGCTCGGACAAGCCGCCGCAGCTCGGGCGCTACCACCTCGACGCCCACGTAGGAAACCTCGTCAGCCTGCTCGACCAGCTCGACCTGCGGGACATCCTGCTCGTGGTCCACGACTGGGGCGGCCCGATCGGCTTCGGCGCGCTGCTCGAGCGTCGAGAGCGCTTCCGTGCGGCGCTCGTCACGAACAGCTGGGCCTGGGAGCTCCCGAGCTTCCTGCCTCCCTTCCTGCGCGAGTTCCGCACCGACGGCCTCGGCGAGATCCTCGCCCTCGCCGGCAACATGATGGTCGAGAGCATCCCGGGCGGGATGGCCTCCCGGCGCGTCGACCAGCGGATGATGGAGGCCTATCGCGCGCCGTTCCCGGACTACTGGTCGCGGCGCCTCGGGCCGCTCGCCTTCCAGCGCGACATACCGCTCAGCGAACGCGATCGCAGCGCCGCGACGATGGGCCGCATCCACTCCGCCCTGAGCGGGCTCGACCTGCCGCTGGCCCTGGTGTGGGGCATGCGCGATCCGATCTTCCGGCCCGTGTTCTGCGACGAGTGGCGCGAGCTGTTCCCCTCGGCGCAGCTGACCACTCTGGTGGACGCCGGGCACTACCTGCTCGAGGACAGCCCGACTGAGGTCAGCGACGCGATCGCCGGCTTCGCGGGATCGGTCTAGACGGCGTCGGCGCGCGCTCGGCGAGCCGCTGCCTCGAGGCTCTCCACGCTGCTTCCCAGGACCTCGGCCTGAGGGCCACGAGTCCCGAAGCGGACTTGGATGATCGCCGCCTCCGTCCGCCTGGTCTCGGCTCGGGCCTGCTCGACAGTCGAAACCACGTAGGCCTCGGGAACACCGCACGCTTCCAGGAAGCGCTCGCACATGCCAGCGTCGAGATCCTCGGCCCAGAGCTCGATCTGCTCGATGCGAAACCCGCCGGCGATCACCCCCGCGGTGGGCGCCAGCAGGCAGGCCGCCATGTCGTCCTCGATACCCACGGCGTCGGCGGCCACCGCGTCCAGCAGCTGCTGCGCGGTCGCCTCACGACCCAGCTCCTCCAAGAGGTCGGTCAGCCGACCGCGGCCCATGACCCGCTTGGTCGCGGTACGCACCTCGGTCAGACCGTCGGTGTGCAGGCAGACGACCGAGCCTGGCTCGAGCGGCACGGTGGTCTGGCGGCGACCGGTCTCGAGCCCCGCGCCGATGGGCGGGGAGGACACCGCCAGGACGGGATCGAAGCGCGATGGGCCCACCACCACGGGCGCGGGGTGGCCGGCGGCCGAATAGGTCAGCGCGCCGTCGTCGGGGTCGTGGATGGCCAGCAGGACGGTGGCGAAGTCGCCGTCGAGGTCGTCGATCACCTGGCCGGCCAGGCGCAGCGCCGCGCGCGGCTCCAGGCCGGCCTCGAGGTAGGCCCGCAGCGTGTAGCGCAGAAAGGCGGTGTGCGAAAGCGCGCCGCGGCCGTGGCCCGACACGTCGCCGAGCACGAACGCGGTGCGCCCGCCCTCGAGCGGGACGACGTCGTAGAAGTCCCCACCCGCGGCCGGGCCCGAAGCCGGCCGGTAGGCAACCGAAACCCGCAGCGACCCGAAGCGCTCGGGAACCGGGGGAAGCAGCGCGGCCTGAAGCAGGCCCACCTCATCGAGCAGCTCGCGGCGCTGGCGCCCGAGGCGGCGCGCCCGCAGCGCGGCCAGCAGGTAGCCGAGGCCGGACATCGTGAATAGCGCGGCGAGCGCGGCCAGCGCGGTCTTGAGCGAGTCGGGCACGACGTCGACGAACTCGCGCACCGTGCGCGTCACGCGCGAGTCCGGGCCGCCTCCGCGGCCGTCCCCCCCGGGGCCGTTCGAGGCCATGCCGGCCCTTGCCGGGCTGCCCTCCGAGGCCACCGACGGGCTGCCGGGCGCGGGCCCGAAGGCGCCGCCGTCGGCGGAGGAGCCGGCGCCGTCCCCGGTTACAGTTCCGCCCGCGGCGGCCTGGGCGGCGCCGAGGGCGTCGCCGGGCAGGCCGAGGATGCCTCCGGGCGCGGCGCCCGGTCCGGGGTTGAAGCCGGCGAGCGAGGATGAGCTGCCGGGGGCGCCCAGGTTCGCGGCGGGAGCGGTCCGGCCGCGGCCCGAGCCGCCGCCGGCACTGGGCGCGCGCGGGCCCGCCGCGGGCGTCCTGCCTGGCTGCGCGGGCGTTGCGTCCGAGCCGCCGTCGGGTGGAGTCCCGGGCTCCTCGGCAGCCTGGCCTGTCGGGCTCCCCTTGGTGCCGGTCCTCTTTGGTTCCTGGGGCAGCGACTCCTTCACCGGCGGGTCGCGGGGGGCGGGGGCCGGTTTTTTGGAGCGAGGCTCAGCGGGGCCCGAATCGGCGGGCTTGACCGCCTTCGCGCTCTGCTTGGGCGGCTTTGCCTGCTTGGGCGGCTTCGCCTGCTTGGGCGGCTTTGCCTGCTTGAGGGGCTTGGCCTGCGCACTGTCGGCCTGGTGTGCCGGAAAGGCCACGCTCACCAGCAGAGCGCCGAGCAGGCAGAGCGCACTCGCGCCGAAACGCGCGCGGCGCAGCAGCAGCCGCGCCGCCCGTCGCGGCTGCGGGCGTGAAGGCACACCTTGAAGATCGGGTGCCTAGGCGTCGGCTGTGAGCGGGGCGCGGCCGGAGATCGAACGTCCGTCCAGGTCGATCCTGGCCATGCCCACGGGTGCGTAGCAGCGGACCGGCTCCGAGACGCCCTTGAGCTCCAGCGTGGTGCGCTTCTCCAGCCGCAGGTCCGAGCGCTCGAGCAGCGTCCGCGTGGCCTCGGTGAGCAGCACCGGGTCCCCGGTGTCCTTCGTGCACTCCTCCACCCGCGCCGCGACGTTCACCGCGTCGCCGATGACGGCGAACTCGAGTCGGCCCCCGCCGCCCACCGAGCCGACGACCACTGGGCCGGAGTTGATCCCCACCCCCACGTGGACCTCGCCTGCGAAGTGGCGGTTGACCGCCTCGACGAGCGCCACACCCGCGCTCACCGCCCGGTCGGCGTGGTCGGAGAAGCGCTCCGGAGCGCCGAACACGGCCAGCACGCCGTCCCCCAGGAACTTGTTGGCATGGCCTCCGTGCTCGAGCACCACGGGCACGACGACCTCGAACAGCTCGTTGAGCCGGGCGACGGTTTCCTGCGCGCTGGAGCGCTCGGCGAACGGGGTGAAGTCGCGCATGTCGACGACCATCACCGTGGCCTCCACGTCCACGCCCTCCAACAGCGCACCCTCATCGAGCACCCGCTCAGCCACGTCGGGGTCCACGTAGCTGCCGAACGCCTCCCGCAGCGCCTCGCGCTCGGAGACGCCGGCCATCATCTCGTTGAAGCTGCCCGCGAGCAGGCCCAGCTCGTCGCCGGAGGTGAGCTTCGCCCGCGCGTCGAGGTGGCCCTCCTTGACCCGCTCGGTCGCCGCGATCAGATCGTCGACAGGTCGCAGCACCGACTTCGCCACCAGCACGGTCAGCTCCAGGGACACCGTGAAGGCCACCAGCACGGCGATGACGACGTCGAGACCCATGTCCACCAGCGAGCTGGCCCCATCGTTGTTCAGCCCGCTGACCACCACGCCGGTGATGACGTTGATGATGGGCAGCGCCGCCAGCAGGCGCCAGCGCACCGGCACTCCGATGTAGGCCCCCGCGAAGTCGCTCGGCAGGTGGCCCGCGGACTCCTGGACCACGGGCCGCAGGAACACCTCGGAGGCGAAGAAGTGCAGCACGGAGGCATAGGCCACGGCGATCAGGGTTCCTACGAGGACCATGAAGCCCGCGAGCGGGCTCAGGTCGAGCTGCCACGGAACGAACAGGGCGATCGGGATGCTGACCAGCGCGTAGGGCTTCCACCCGTTGGCCACGACCATGCGCCGCGGCGCGGCCACGGCGGAGTACCACGCCTCGATCGCCCCCCGGCGCGGCCGGCCGGCGCCGAGCCAGCGCCAGACGGGCATGATCGCGTGGGCCGAGCTGGCGAACGCGTAGGCGAGCGCGAGCAGCATGACCGCCTCGGAGAAGAGGGCGATCGTGAGGAACTCGCCCCACGACATCGGCTCGTAGAGCGAGAACAGGGCGATGGTGCCGAGCCCGATGACGATCGACGTGACCGCGTCGAACGCCAGGTACAGCCACAGGTAGCGCCGTCCGAGGCGGCGCATCAGTCCCGGCAGCGGGTTGCGCACACCTCCATTGTCGCGAAAACGGCGCTAGTGCACGGGGTCGCCCGGCGCGGGGTCCGTCGCCGGCTTGGTGCCGCTGGTGGGCCCGGGCTTGTTGACCTTCGGCGCTCGGCCTCGCTGAGGCACCACGAACCGCTTGCCGTCGTAGAGCGACCCGGGCTGCTGGAAGCAGGGCGGCTCGGTCGGCGGCCCGACCAGCGGCGGGTTCTGGACGTCGACGGGGTTGGGCTGCTCTCCGCCGGGGCAGTTGAAGCTCTCGATCACGCCGAAGTTGCCCGCACGGAGCAGCGCGTTGGGCGCCATGTACGAGTTCCCTCGCTCCCAGTCCGGCGTTCTGGTGAAGCGCTCGAACGAGCGCGGCTCGAGCAGCGAGAAGTTGACCTGGTAGCGCAGCGAGCCGGCGTCGGGGTTGCAGTTGCCCTGGCCGCGCTGGGTGCAGCCGAAGTTGGTGCCGCCGATCGTGAGGAAGCTCGAGATGGTGTCCTGGTGGAAGTTGGCGTAGGAAAGGATCGGGCTCAGCTGGGCCAGGAACGGGCGGATCTCGTCGAACACCGGCGAGGCGCCCTTGAGCACGCGATTGAGCGCCGGAACGCCGCGGCGCGAGGCCCGCTCCAGGGGCGGCAGGTCGCGGAAGAGCCGAGTCAGGTCGGGGGCGAGGTCGCCCAGGTCGCGGACGGTGTCATCGAGGTCGTCGGCCGGGCGCTTGAGGTCGTTGACCAGAGGCCGCGTGTTGTTGGCAAAGCGCTCGAGGCGGGCCAGCGTGGCCTTGGACTCGTCGAGGAAGGTCGGGAAGACCTGGAAGGTCTCGGCCAGCTCGCGGTCGCGGGAGGCGGTGGCCGCGAACACGTCGTTGGAGTTCTGGATCAGCTGGCCGAGCGCGCCCTCGCGCTCGTTGATGGCGCCGAAGACCTGGCCCGTGTTGCGCACCAGCCGGCGCACCGAGACCTGCTGCTCATCGAGCACCTTCAGCAGGTCGGCGCCGTCCGTGGCGAAGGGCTCGAGGTTGCCGAAGGCCGAGCTCAGGTCGGATGAGCGGCCGCCCTTGATGGCGTCGGCGAGCTCCTTGATCCAGGTCTTGAAGGCCGCGCGGGTGTCGCTGTCGAAGGCCGAGAAGATCTCGTCGAGCTCGACCGTGTCCTCGACCTGCTTGACCGGCAGCTCCTCGCCGTCCCCGAGCGTGTTCTCCTTGCCGTCGACCTTCCGGTGGCCGGGCGAGACCTCGATGTAGCTCTCGCCGAGCAGCGTCTTCTGGCGCAGGATCACCGTGCTGTCCTTGGCGACCGGAGCGAAGTCGGTGTTGATCTCCATCTCGACGATCGTCCGCGCGGTGCCCTTGTCGAGCGCCTTGGTCTTCACCTTCCCGATGTTCACGCCCGCCATCCGGACGTCGGCCTCCTCGGCCAGCGTCGGGGCCTCGGGGATCTTGGCCTTGAAGCGATAGCTCTCGGGCTTCAGCGGAATGGCGCCGCCGAAGGAAAGCCACAGGAAGAGCAGGATGCCCACGCAGGAGAAGGTGAACAGCACCATCGCGGCGATGCGGCCGACGCTGGGGGTCTGCTTGATCACGTGCAGATCCCCGCCTTCTGCAGGACGCCGAGCAGCTGGCCGAGCGGAACGAGCCCGTTGGTCGGGTCACCGCCGAGCGCGAAGCCCGCGCAGGGCAGGCCGCCCAGCGAGAAGCGCCGGTGCGGCCCCTGCGCGTCGCCGGTGCCGAACAGCGAAGTGGTGACCTGGGCCGCCCAGCCCAGCGTGTACAGATAGCCCTCCTGGCGAGCGCGGTCGCGGGCCAGGTTGCCGGTCAGGCCCTCCGAGCCGCCCGGGTTGTAGGCGCCGATGTTGAAGAAGCGGTTGATCTCCCCGAAGTCGGTCGCCAGATCGGGCAGGCCGGCGTTCAGACTCTTGGCCCCGCGCCCGAGGTTGCGCGTGAACGGGATGGTGGCCCTGGCGAAGGGCCTGATCTCCCTGCGGATGATCGGCGTGGCCTCGCGGACCAGCGGCAACACTGCGTGGTTGGCCTCGTCCAAGCGCCGGAAGGGCGGCCGCAGGGACTCGAGGGTCGGCCCGAGCCGCTCGGCGTAGGGACCGACCTTGTCCAAGGTCTGCTGGGTCTGGCGCAGCGCGCCGGGTAGCTTGCTGACAGACGACGAGATGCTCTGGTCGGCCGCCGCGAAGGCCGAGAGCGTCGCGTTGGACGCGCCCACCAGGCGGACGATGTCGCGATCGGCGTTGCCCAGCTCGGTGGTGAGCAGCCCGTAGTTGTGGATCAGCCGCTTCAGATTGCCGCGGCGCCGCGCGACAGCCTTGCTGAAGCGGTCCAGGTCGCGGTGCAGCGGGCCCAGCCGCGCGAAGGTCTCCTGCAGGTCTCCCCCACGGCCCTTCAGCCCCTTGCCCGCCCCCGAGATCAACAGCTTGAGGTAGTCGCGCGTGTCGGCGTCCAGCGCGGACAGGATCTCGTCCTGGTCGACATCCTCCTGGGAGTTCTCGACCTGGATCGTCTCGTTCTCCTCGAGCGGCTGGGCCCGTCCGGGGTCGACCTCGAGGAACATGTCCTTCAGGCCCGTCTTCGTGCGCAGCAGCGCCGTCGCGTCCTTCTTGATCAGGCGCTTGTACTTGGGCTCGATCTGCAGCGTGACCACCGCGAGGCCGTCCTTGAGCTCGACCTGGCCGATGTCTCCGACCTGAACCCCGGCCACGCGCACCGTCTGGCCCTGGCCCGGCTGCACCGCCTGGGCGTTGGGGAGCTCGAGCTTGACCTCGAAGGGCTTCTCCTCGACGAAGGGGAAGCGCAGCCGCTGCTGGGACAGGATGTAGCCGCCGACGCCCACCGCCAGCACGAACAGCGCGATGATCGCGAGGAAGTCGCCGAGGTACTTGCCGATTGCCTGCTTCACCGGCGTGCCTCCGCGTTGTCGCGGGCTTCCCCGGCCCGGCCGGGCTTGTCCGCGCCGCGCCGCTCGGCGGCCCGCTTGCGCCGCTCGCGCAGCTTCTTGTTCTCCCTCAGCGCCAGATCCTCGAAGCGCTGGAGCTTGCGCCGGTCGGCGCCCGAGAACTCCCGGCGATTCGACTGGCTGCTGAACGCCGACGTCGGGCCGCCCGGAGCGTTCAGGTTGGGCGGCTCCTGGGTCTCGCAGGGCACATCGGGCCGGTGCGCCGGCGTGGCGCGGCCGAGGTCGGGCGGCGGGGCGGGGCGGATGGCGTTGCCGCTCGGGTGGACGAACGGGTTGACGCCCGGCACCGGCGGCGGGGTCGCCTGACCGTGGAAGTAGGACAGGTTGCCGTCCGACAGGCGGCTCTCGCCCGAGAGGCCGACCAGGCCTCGCGACGCTTGCAGGTAGAAGGGCTGGCCGTCGACCTGCGGCAGCTCGGGCATCGGGATCGGCGCCGTGGCGAACGGCACCAGGACACTCGAGGTGCACGCCGACAACGCGCGCCCCTGGTCGAGGACCGGGATCGTCCGCTTGTTGAGCCGGACGAGGGTCGGCGTGTAGCCACGAAGGACCTTGGCCGCGCCGCGCAGCTCCGAGCGGCGAAACAGCTTGCGCGCCTGGTCGATGAACGGGGTGGAGGCGTCGAGCGTGGCAGGCGTGGAGCGCACGCCGGGCAGGGCGTCCACCGCGAACGCGCGCAGCGAGGGCAGCGCGCCGTTCAGCGAGAGCAGGGCCGGGCGCGCCGAGCGCAGCGTGTCGCGCAGGGCCGGCACCGAGCGCTCGAGCGCCACGTCTTCGCGGGCGAAGGCTCCCGCGGTCACGTTCAGGTTGGTCACCAGGCCCTTGAGCGCGTCTTCGTTCTCGACCAGCGCCGAGAAGGTCTTCTGCTGGCCGCGCAACACGCGGCGTAGGTCCCGCGTCGGCTCCTCGCCGAGCGTCGCGTCGTTGGCCAGGGAGGTGTTCTTGTACGCCGACTCCCAGTACTTGATGGAGTCGTTGAAGCCCTTGGCGCCCTTGCCCTGGAGGCTCTTCGAGTACTCCTTGAGGAATACCTGCAGGTCCCGGCGGGTGTCGGATTGGAGCGCGGTGAGGATGTCCCCGAACTGCACCGACGCCGACGTCTGCTGGATCGGGATGACGTCACCCTCCTCCATCACCGGAGCGCTGGGCGAGCCGGGCTTCATCTCGATGAACTTGTTGCCCTCGAGGAAGATGCGGGGTCGGACCTTCAGCGTGGCGTCCCTGTGCAGCGGCAGGGCGCTCTCCTCTACCTCCATGCTCACGCGCGCGCCCGTCTCGGTGCCCTCCAGCGGCTGGACCTTGGTGACCTTGCCCACCTCGATGCCCGCGATGCGGACCGGCGCCTTGGCGGTTACGTCGTCGGCGTTCTCGAACAGCGCCGATACCTCGTAGGGGTCGGCGAACGGGTTGCTCTTGGTGAACCCGAAGTAGGAGAAGATCGCGATCAGGACGAGGGAGATCAGACCGGCCGTGAAGCGGTTCATGCCAGCGGCCCGCGGCCCGCGGTCGCGCCTGAAGAGAGCCATGGCCTAGGGCACGTCCTTCAGGTTGTCGATGCCGAGCTCGCGCGACTTGTATGTGCCGCCGGTCAAGATCGGGTAGTTCGACAGGGCCACGGCCCCGTTTCCGCCCGTGCCCGTCGGGTCGACGGCCCCGGGGACCAGGCCCTTGCCGTAGCGGGCGCCGGGCAGGGTGAGGGGACCATTGGGGTAGCCCTGCTGGCCCAGTTGGCAATCGGCGTTGCCCTGAGCGTCGATGGCCGGTGGGTACGGCGTGCCGAACAGACGGGCGGCCGGATCCCCGACTGGCGCGCCACCCGGCCCGCGCTCGGCGCCACGCGCCTTCTGGTTGGGCAGGACGTCGGCCGGCCGGGCGGCGTCGCTTTGCCCGATGCTGTTGGGTTGCGCCGAGTTGGAGAGCTTGGCCCCCTGCCCCTGAACCGTGCCGCCGGGGAAGGTGGAAGACGCCTTGGCCGACATGTGCTCCCCGAGTGCGTTCAGGAAGTAGACCGGGTAGTTGCACACCGACTGGTAGGGGTTCAGGAACTCGACCAGCGGACGCGTAACCGCCAGAGCGCTGCGGATGTCGCGCAGCCCTTGCAGCGTGTTCGGATTGGCAAACAGCCGGTCCAGTGAGGTGAAGGCCGTCTGCAGGCGCTGGTTGAGCGGGACCGTCTGCGGCAGCACGCGGGTGCCGACACGGAAGGCCTGGTTGAGCGCCGGCAGGGAACGCGGCAGCTCCTGGGCGGCCGGGCGCAGCCGCCGGGAGAGGTCGGCGGAGTCTTCGAGGAAGGGGCGTTGCGCGCGCAGCGAGTGCGTGCTCACGTCGAGCGTCTCCGGTCCCTTGGCGATCGTGGCCTGCAGCGCGGAGGGCGATGCCCCGATGGCCGCGAACGTGTCGGCCATGTTGGTGAACAGCTGCGCCTGCACGTCGGCGACCGGAGCCACCTGCGCCGAGGTGCGACCGAGCTGGCGGAAGAAGTTGGGCAGGTCGGTCTCCGGCGCGGACAGGTTCTGCATCACCGGCGTGAGGTAGACGAAGAACGGATTGAGGCGCTCGATGGTCGCGTTCAGCGCCGGCCCGCGACCGGCGAACGCGTCGCCGAAGCCCTCGGTGGCCACGCGCGCCGACGGGCGGGTGTCGCGGTCGAAGGTCGAGAGCACGTCCTCGATCTCCAGCGGCTCGGAGGCGTTGTGCAGGGAGATCGTGGAGCCGGGCCGCAGGTTCTGCTTGCTCTTGCCGGGGATCAGCTCGACGTACTTGAGGCCCAGGGCCGAGCGCGGCCGCACCCGCAGCTTGGTGTCGGTGGCCAGCGGCTCCACGGTCTTGTCGAGCTTCATGTCCACGCGGGCCGTGGCGGTCTGCTTGCCGTCGACGGTCACGATTGTCGGGCGGATCTCGTCCACGACGCCGACGCGGAAGCCGCCCACGCGCACCTCGTTGCCCTTGACCAGCTTGGCGCCGGAGGGCAGCTGCGCCTTCAGGTCGTAAGTGGGCACGAAGGGCAAGCCCGCGTTGGCGTTGTAGGCCAGGAAGACGGCGACGATCGCCACCAGCAGCGTCACGGCGCCGACGAGCACGGGGCTGGCGGCGATGGAGGCTGTCGCGCGGCGGCGGCTCATGGGGCGAGCAGGTAGTCGAGGAGCTGGGAATCCTGCGTGGCGTCGCCGGTCTCACGCCGGCCGCCGGCGCCCGGGGTGAGGCCATTGCGCAGACGGTCGACGTTCTCCCGCGTGCGCTTGCCCACGGGCAGGCGGTCGACGAGGCGCTGCAGGTCGGGCGGAAGCACGATCTGCGGCTTGGAGATGTCGCGCTGGCCCTTGACCGGCCCGGCGTCGGGCTGGCCCTCGCGGCGGCGCTCGCCGGCCCGGGCGGCGGGCTTCGCGGCTTGGGTGCGCGCCCGCGACGACGGCGCGCTGTTGTCGGTGAAGTCGGCGTTGCGCAGGCCGGGCTGGTAGGGCCCGAGCCACTGGTTGCACTCCTTGAGCAGCTCGGGGTCTTCCGTGTGCGCGTGGTTGATGTATTCCGAGCACGGCGGGCGGCCGTTCTGGCCCAGGTTGAGCAGCACGCTCACGCGCAGGATGTGGCCGAACTTGTCGAAGCCGTTGAGGCTCCAGGTCTGCCACCAGAAGTAGTTCCAGAACGCCTCGAAGCCCGTGAAGCCCTGGACCCCGTTCATCGCGGTCTTGTCCGGAGCGGGCGGGGCCGACTTGACCGCGCGGGAGTCGCCTTCGATCGAGCGAGCGCGGTCGTCCATGGTCTGGAGGAACTGACGCAGCGGCTTGGTGGTGGGCGGGACGTCGCGCCCGAGCTTGCGCAGCTCGGCGACCTCCTGGCGGCCATGGTTGAAGGCGCGCGTGCCGACCTTGCCGGCCCGGCCCAGCGAGCGGACCGCGGGCCGCGAGGCCTCGGCGAACGGGCCGAGGCGGTTGAAGAAGCGGGTGAGATCCGGCGCGGCGCGCTGCAGGTCGGCGAGCAGCGGGCTCTGGGCGTCCGTGAGGTCCTCGAGGCGAGCCATGGTCGGCTTCAGTTCGTCCAGGAAGGCCGGGAGCTTCTCGAAGTTCTGCTGAAGCTCGCGCCGGCGGGTGGCCGTGATGTCGGCCGTGCGGCCCGTCTCGCGCACCCAGCGGACGACGTCCTGCTTGTTGTCCTCCAGCGACGCGACGACTCGGTCGGAGTCGACGATGAACTTCTCGATCGTCGCGTTCTGGTCGCCGAGCACCCGCAGCGTCTTCGTGGTCTCGCGCAGGCCCGGGTGGGCGCGACGCAGGACCGTCTGGAGGTCCTGCGGGCGGCCGGCCAGGCCGGCGCCCAGCGAGGAGATGATGAGCCGCAGGCGGTCGCGGTAGGGCGTGCGCAGGATGTTGTTGACCAGGTCCTGCGGAACGGTCGAGGTCGTGTTCTGGACCGGGATGACCCCGCTGCTGTCGCTGGGGATCCTCTTCGCGCTCTTGTCTCCCGGTTGGCAGTCGACGAAGTACTCCCCGATGAGCGACTGCGGCTTGATGTCGCAGCTGGCGTTCTCGTAGAAGTCGCCGAAGCCGCGCTCCTTGACGGTGACCTCCGCCTCGGCGATGGGCCGCTTGCCCGGCTGCTCCTTGATCTCGAAGCTCTTGGTCGAGCCGGCCGTCACCCCGCCCACGCGGAAGTCGCCACCCTCCACAAGCCCGAAGGCGTTGTCGAACTGCACCTTGTAGGTCGCCGCCGCGCCCTTGTCGGCCGAGGCGCCGACCATCAGGAAGGCCGCGGCACAGGCCAGCGCAAGCACGGCAATGGCCGCCAGGCGCCTCAAGGCACGTTCCCCGTGTGGCGCTGACCGGGGTCGCAGCGCATGGCGGCGGCTTCGGCGGCCGAGAAGACGTTGGAGCCGTCGGCCGCGGGGGCCTCGGAGGCCCCGGGGCAGGGCCGGGTGATGTTCCTGCGGACCGGCCCGAGGTTGTTCTGCAGCTTGAGCGGGTTGAGCGGATTGAGCGCGTCGAGCGGGTTGAAGAGCGGCTTCCCGTCCTGGAAGAGCGCCACCGTGTCGGTGGTGCGGATCGCGGCGCGGGCGTTGGCACCGAGGGCGTCGAAGCCGGGGCCCGTGGTCGAGAAGTCGTCGAACCAGCCGAACAGGTCGGTGGTGTAGGGGCGCCCCGCGGCGATGATCGGCGTGGAGCCGCGGAACGCCTTGATCGACTCGGGGAAGGCCCCGTTGTCGGCGCCGACGTTGTAGCGGGTGCCTCCCGGGCTGACGGTGCGCGGAGCGGCGTCGACCGCGGACTTCGCCAGCGGCGGCATCGCGTTGACGAGTTCGATCAGGTCGTTGCTGCGGCCCCGGCGGCGCACGGTGCGGCGCAGGTCCCTGACCGTGGGCTTGGCGTCGCGGGCCAACGCCCTGGCGTCAGCCAGGAAGGGCCCGAGCCGCCGGGCGACCGGCTTGGACGCGTCCACCAGCGGGTCGGTGTCGTCCAGCGCCGCGCGCAGGTTCACGAACGTCGTGTTGCTGCGCCGCATGACCGGCGGCAGCAGGGCGATCGAGTCGGCCAGCGCCTGCTTCTTGTTGGCCAGCGCGCGAGTGGTCGTGTTGAGGTTGCCCACCAGGCCCGAGAGGTCGTCGCGCTTCTCGGCCAGGGCGGTGACCAACCGCGAGGAGTCGACCAGGAAGCGCTCCAGCACCGGCGTGTCGCGGTTGAGCTCGCCGAACAGCCGCCTCGACGTGGAGAGCGCCGGGTTGAGGTACTCGAAGCCCTTGTTGGCCAGCGCTCCCTTGCCCTTGAACTGGTTGGAGGATCCCTTGAAGAAACCCTGGAGGGCCTTGCGGGTCTCCGGATCGAGCGTGTTGAAGAGCTGGTCGAGGTCGACCTGCGTGGTGGTCGAGCTCGCCGGCAGGGTCCCGCCCTCGGGGATCTCCTGAGCGGAGGTGTTGGGCGGGAAGTCGAGATCGACGTAGCGGTTGGCGATGCCCGACTGGGAGAACTGGCGGATCCGGGCGCGGGTGCCGACTCGCAGCGGCGCCTTGTCGGCCTTGACCGACATCGTGACCTCGGCCTGACCGCTGTCGGTGATCTTGATCGCCTTCACCGAGCCGATGGCCACGCCGCCCGACTGCACCGGGTTGCCCTTCACCAGCTGGCCGCCGTTGATGAAGATGGCCTTGACCGTGTAGTCGCCGCTGCCGCCGCCAAAGAGGATGATCGCGACAAGCGCGATCGCAGCGATGAGCGCGCCCAAGGCGGCCACACGTCCGACAGCGGTCAAACGCATCCCTCTGTGCTCTCCAGCTCCCTCTGCCCGCCCGGCGGGGGGTCCCGCGCTCGAGCGATTGCGAATGTAACGGATGTTTCTTTGCCAGGCGCCGATTCCCCTGGCTTTGGCGAGGACGTTTCTTAAGCCCGCGTTAAGCCGGGGCTATTCCTCGTCCGGAGCTTCCTTGCCCGGCCAGGTGCCCGTGAGTTGCGCGAAGCCGTGGCGTGAGCCGTGGTCGGCTGCCTCCTTGGCGGCCCGAAAGATGGCGCCGGACAGGGCGGCGGAGGCGAGCAGCTTCCCCCACGAGATGTCCCGGTGCTCGGACTCCGGCGGCTCCTCGTCGTCGATCAGCCCCCAGACCTGCTCGAAGGCCTTCTTCGAGAGCAAGCCGGCCAGGAGGCCGCCAATCACGCTGAAGGGGATGAACAGGATTTTCGCCATCCGCCGACAGTATGCCCGGGGTGGGATTCGAACCCACATGCCCTCACGGGCCGTCGGGTTTAAGCCGACTGCGTATGCCGTTCCGCCACCCGGGCCGCGCGGGCCCTCATTATCACGCGCGAGAGAGCAACTTTCCCGGTGCTACGGTTTTCAGCGCCTGGAATGGAAGCTTCTGCTCTCCAGCATTCCGCGCGCCTTCCCGCCCTTGCCGGGCGCTCGCCTCTCCTCCGCCTCCAAAGCGACGAGAAGCTGATCGCACTGATCCGGCGCGGGCATCACGGTGCCTTCGAAGCGCTCGTGCAGCGTTATCAGCCGCGCCTGCTCGCGTTCTGCCGCCACATGCTGGGCTCCACCGAGGACGCCGAGGACGTGCTTCAGGAGGTCTTCGCCGCCTCCTTCAACGCCATCTGCGCCGACGAGCGGCCGATCAACGCCCGGCCCTGGCTCTACCGCATCGCGCGCAACCGCTGTCTCAACCACCTGCGCCGGCCCGCCCCGGCCGGTCAGGACTCCATGGACGTCTTCGAGCGCGACGGCGGCACCACCACCGCCGACACCGTGCACAAGCGCGAGGAGTTCCGGCAGATCGTCTCCGACGTCCAGGACCTCCCCGAGACCCAGCGCACCGCGCTCCTGCTGCGCGAGATCGACGCGCTGGCTTACGACCAGATCGCGGAGGCCATGGACACCACCGTGTCGAGCGTGAAGTCGCTACTCGTGCGTGCGCGCGTATCGCTGGCCGAGGCCTCCGAGGCGCGGATGCTCACCTGCGACGAGGTCCGCCTCGAGCTCGGCCAGGTGGCCGAGGGCCTGGGCCGGACCTCCGCTCCCGCCCGGCGCCACCTGCGGGGCTGCGAGCGCTGCCGGGTGTTCAAGGGCGAGCTGCACAAGACCAACAAGGCGCTGGCCGCGGTCTACCCCCTCGGGCCGCTCGTCTTCATCAAGAAGGCGATCGGCGCGAAGCTCGCCGCCGGTGGCGGAGCCGGCGCCGCCGCGGGCGGCTCCGGTAGCGCCGCCGCGCTGGGTGGGGCCGCCGCCACCGCCAGCGCGCCGGCCGCGATCTCCGCCGGTCTCGGCACCATCGCCTCCAAGGCCGCGGCCGGGTTCGCCGCCGCCGCGATCGTGACCGTCGGCGCCGTGGAGGTCCGCCACGTCACCGCCAGCCCGGACGTCCCGGCCCACGCCCAGGCGATCAAGGCCCCCGCTCGCGCCGCCGAGGCGCCGATCCCGGCCCGCACTCCCAAGCCCGTGGTCGCGCCGGAGGCGGTGAAGCCCGAGCTCAAGCCCCAGCCGGCGGCCGTCGCCTCCAAGCCCGCGCCGCAGCCGGTCGCCGAGCCCGCCGCGCGCCCCGTGGCCCCGCCGGCTCCGGTGAGCGTGCCCAAGCCCGCGCCGGTCAAGCCGCCCGTCGTCGCGGTGCAGGAGACCGAGTCCACGGTGACCCTGCCCGGCGCCGAGGACGAGTCCCCCTCCAGCGGGGAGCTCTCCTCCCCTCCGCCGCCCGCCTACCCGGGCTCCGAGCCCTCGCAGCCGGCCTCCGGGTCGAGCTACCAGGGCCCGAGCGGAGCCGGCTCCGCCGGCGGGGCGCTCGAGGGCTCGACCGGGCCATAGCGACCTTCGAGGACTTCGAGAAGCTCGACCTGCGCGTCGGGCGGGTGCTCGAGGTCGACGGCTTCCCCGAGGCCGACAAGCCGGCCTGGAAGCTGCGCATCGACTTCGGCGCCGAGGTCGGCGAGAAGCCCTCCTCCGCGCAGATCACCCACTACCCGGCCGAGGAGCTCGAGGGCCGGTTGGTGATCGGGGTGGTGAACTTCCCACCGCGCCGCATCGCGGGCTTCCTATCCGAGGTACTGGTGCTGGGTGCCCTGGACGACGAGCTCGGCGTGGTGCTGCTGCGGCCCGACCGCGACGACGTGGCGCCCGGCGACCGGATCGGCTGAGGCCATCGCCGGCCCCGGCGACCGTCACGATCCGCTGCCGAGCTTCGCCCGGCTGCCCGCCTTCCTCTGGCGCAAGCTCCCCCGCCTCGGCCGCATCCTGGTGGCCCTGCTGGCGCTCGCCGGATTGGCCGCAGTGATCGCCTCGATCCCGGGCGTGCGCGAGGCCAGGCGGGGCAACGCCGAGCGCGAGCGCCGCGAGCGGGCGGCGGCGGCCCAGCGGCGAGCTCAGCGGGAGCGCGAGCTGGTCCGCCCCCGGCGGGTGGCCGGCGTGCACTCCACCGCCGCGCTCGAGCGGGCGATCGCCGCGGACGTGCTCAGCCGGGAGCGACGGCGCCCCCTGCGGGTCCGCTGCCGGGCGCTCGGCGGCGGGCGCTTCAGCTGTTTGGCGGTGACCGCCGAGGCGCGCCCGAGCCGCGGCAACCGCGGGGTGAAGATCGGGTTCCCCTACCGCGCGCGAGCCGACTTCGCGGCCGGTCGCGCGGCGCTGTGCCGCGCCCTGGGCCAGCCCGGCGAGGGCGCGTTCGCGCGGCGCTCGGCGGCGGCGAACCCGGTGGCCTGCGGCGGCTAGGCCGCGGCCGGGGCCAGCCCGATGACCTTCAGCCGGCGCTCGAGCGCCTTCATGGCGAACGCCCGGGTCTCGTCGACCGTGCCGAAGATGGGCTCGATGCCCTCCTCACGCAGGAAACGCGGCTCGAGCACGCCGTCGGCCACCGGCGCCGACTCGCCCAGGGTGCGCATGATCGCCTCGCCGTAGCGGGAATCCCGCGCCGCCATCTCGCGTAGGAAGCGAGCGCCAAAGGCCACGTGGCGGTGTTCGTCGCGCGCCACGTTCTGAAAGCCCTCGACGAAGCCCGGCAGCGTGCCCATCTCCTCGTTGAAGCTGATGATGAAGTGCTGGCCGGTGAGGGCGAGCATTCCCTCGATGACCATGTGGTAGAGCGCCACCGCCTCCACGAGCGTCTCGAGGTCCTCGGGCTCGGAGGCCAGGCGATCGACTCGCTGGCTCAGCATCTCGTCGAAGAGCTCGCCGAACTCGGGGTTCAGGTGCTCGCTGGTCTCGGCCAGCCGACCATCCAGGTCGCCGGACTCGAGGATCCCCACCTCGTCGTAGAAGCGGTTGAAGAAGGCCACGTGGCGCGCCTCGTCGGCGATCTGGGTGCAGAGGAAGATGCGCATCTCTTCGTCGGGCGCGGCGCGCATCATCGGGCCCAGCTCGGCGGCCACCCGCTGCTCGCCCACGAAGAAGGAGGACAGCCCGTACAGGCGTTGGCGGCGCTCGGCGGGGGCGATGCGCTCGTGCCAGTCGACTCGGTCCTGACTGAAGTCGATGTCCTGCACGCTCCACTGCTGGCGCTCCCACAGCCGGTAGAGCTCGCCGTAGGAGAGGAGGTTGGCCTCACCGCGGTCGGCGGCCTCGCTCAGCGCGGGGTCACTCGTGGCCTGGAAGTCCGAGCGCTCGGTGCGCTCGCCGGTCGCGTCAGACAAGGCTCTCTCTCCTCGGTCGAGAACTGCTCCCGCCGGGGAGATTAGCCCAGGCCTGGCTGACCGGCCAGTCAGGCCGTCAGGGGCCCGGCTCGGCGTCGGCGACGATGGAGACGCCGCCGGTTCCCTTGACGCGCTCCTGCGGCCGCAAGCCGGGCAGGTCCAGGGTCCCGCCGCTGCGCACCGCCCCTCGCTCGTCGAAGCGGATCGCGTACCGGCGGCCGTCCGCCGAGCGCAGCTCCACCCGCACTGCCAGGAAGGGCGGCACCCGCACCTCTCGCGGCGTGATCTTCCCGCCCCGGCCGGTGAACATTGCCGGCGAGCGGGCGGCCTCCTCGTCCCCCGCCCCGCCTAACTGGGACTCCGGATTCTCGCGACGGCGCTCGGCGCCGCCCGGCGGGGCCGCGTCGGGTGGGGGCCGCGTGGCGCTGGGGGCGCTGGCCGTGGGCCCATTGCCGGTGGTCTCGCCGCGAGCGGGCGGCTCCTTGGCCGGAGGCGGCTCGTCGTCGCCCCCGCAGCCGGCGACGACAAGGCTCAAGACCACCGCCGCGAGACACACCCGGAGTCCGGTCAAGGGGCCTCAGTCGCTGCGCTTGAAGGTCTTCTTCAGGAAGTCGACGGTCCCCCGCCACGCCTTCTGTGCATGGCCCTCGTGGTAGGTCCCCATGCGGTTGTGGTCGTTCGAGAAGGCGTGGCCCGCTCCCTCGTAGAAGACGAACTCGACCTGGTGGTCGGTGGCCTCGTCGATCTCCTTCTCCAGCGCCTTGGCGTCGTCCACCGGGACGAAGTCGTCGGAGTTGCCGAAGTGACCCAGCACCGGCGCGTCGAGCTTCGAGAAGTCAGGCTTGCCGTGCGGCATCACGTAGTAGTAGGTGACCACCGCGTCGACCTTGGGATTGGCCGTGCCCGCCCAGACCGCCAGTCCACCGCCGAGGCAGAAGCCGACGGCGCCGATGCCCGAGCCGTCGTAGGCCTCGTGCTCTGAGACGTAGTCGACCGCCCCGCGCAGCTCCTTCTCGGTCTCCTCCATGTTCATGGCCATCATCTTCTGCTGGGCCTCATCGGGCTGTTCGGTGGTCTCGCCGTGGTACAGGTCGGGCGCCAGGGCCACGAAGCCCTCCTCGGCGAAGGCGTCGACCATCCGCTTGACGCTGTCGTCGACGCCCCACCACTCCTGCAGGACCACCACGCCGGGACCGCTGCCCGGCTCCGGGACGGCGAGGTAGCCGGGGGCGGTTCGCCCATTGGCCTGGAACTCCACTTCGGGCATCTAGTCACTCCTCACGTTGTCGTCATTGAGCTCGCGCGCGAGCTCCCATCCCACTGCAACCCCTACGAGCAGCCCCATCCGCGTCTCCTCGGCGAGGAGAGTCCGGATGGCGGTTGCCCGCTCGAACTCGTCCTCGGCGGAGACCGCTTGGCGGACCTGGGACTCGTGAGCATCGCCGAACCAGCCGCCCTCGTGCAGCGCGGCGTTGAGCACGCGCTGTAGCTGGGGCGCCACCCGGGCCACGCGCTGCTCGGCCTCGCGAAAGCGGCCGGGCTCGGAGAGAGCCTCCAGCGCCGCCTCCACCTCGGCGTCGTTGAACGGTGTCTCGGGCATCTAGCTGCGCGCCAGTGGCCGCAGCATCAGGCCCAGCACGCCGCCGGCCGCCCCGCCCCCCACGGCGGCGGCCAGGTTCGCCTCCTCCACCGGCAGCGACAGCAGCAGGAGCACCGCCCCGGCCACCGCCACGCCCAGCATGTCGGCCTCGCGCGCTGCGCCGCGGCGCAGCGCCAGGCGGTGGTCGACCAGCCAGGCGCACAACAGGCCCAGGGCGGCGCCGTTGGCGCCGAAGACGAACGC
Source organism: Thermoleophilaceae bacterium (assembly GCA_035296565.1). GTDB lineage: Bacteria > Actinomycetota > Thermoleophilia > Solirubrobacterales > Thermoleophilaceae > JACCZR01. Next base: position 49,582 of record DATHAQ010000041.1, on the reverse strand, counting down.
GGGCATGTCACCGGTCACCACTTGCGGGCCGGCCACGGTGGCCAGGGCCGAGCCCGCTGCGCCCGCCAGCAGGAACACGGCCACGGGCACCAGCAACCCGAAGCGCCGTTCCAGCAGCGTGCCGAAGACCCCCACCGCCAGCAGCGCGACGAACGCGTAGGCGAGGCGGTCGGCGAAGACGAAGGGCGCGGTCACGAAGCGCCAGGGCGACTCGTCGGCGTCCAGGTTGATGGCGCCGAGATCGGTGGGCTCGATGTTCACTGCCGACAGAATCAGCAGCACGAGGCAGGCGGCCACGAGCAGCCCGGTGCCGTAGGGGCGGCGGTCAGGGGCTATGCCCTCGATCTCCTCCGGCCGCAGGCGCGGCAGGCGGCCGCTGGGGCGGCGCCGGCGGCGCGCCTTGGGCTCCTCGTCGGCGGTGCCGGGACGGTCCAGCTTGGGGGCCCGCTTGCGCACCCGCTGGCCGCAATAGGGGCACTCGGTCACGTAGGGGCTGACTTCCGAGCCGCAGTTCTTGCAGACGACGAACAGGTCGGGCTGGCTCACCGACTCTGAGGGTACCCGGCGTCCCCTAGGCGTCGGGACGGCCCGGCACGTCCGGCACCGTCGCCTCGACGATCTCCCGGGTGACCTCGCCGAGGTCATGGTTGGCCTCGTAGACCACGATCTGGCGGCGCGCGCCCGTCCCGTTGTCGAGCAGATCCTCGAGCGCATCCAGCTCGACCTCGGCGCTCAACTCCTGCGCGCGCTCGCGCAGGCGGTCGATCAATCGGCGGGCGAGCTGGCGCGTGGGCACCCGGTCGCGCTCGGGGAGGTCGACCAGCTCGCCCTCCAGCCCGTGGCGGGCCGCCAGCCACTTGTTCTCGTCGAGCATCTCGTAGGGGTAGCGAGAGAGCTTCTGTCCCTCGTCGTAGTGCTCGGCCAGCTCGTGGACCATGGCCTGTGTCAGGGCGGCCAGCCCGAGGGTGTGCTCCACGCGCGTCTGGGCATCCATCACGCGGATCTCCACGGTGCCGAAGCGCGGATGGGGCCGCACGTCGTACCAGAGGTAGGTGTAGTCGGGCACCACCCGGCTGTCGACCATGAACTGCACGCGCCGCGACCAGTCCTCGAAGTCGTCATAGCGCGGCGGGATGCCGACGCGCGGAAAGGCGCGAAATATCGGCGTGCGGCTGGAGAGGAGGCCGGTGGCCTGTGCACGCCAGTAGGGCGAGTTGGCCGACAGCGCCAGCAGGAGCGGCAGATGCACGCGCATGCCGTTGGTCACGTGGATCGCCTTGTCGGGGTCGTCGAGCCCGATGTGGACGTGGATGCCGAAGATGATCTCTTGGCGGGCAACGAACTGGAGGCCGGCCACCAGCTCGCGGTAGCGCGGGCGCGAGACGATCCGCTGCTCCTCCCAGAGGGCGAAGGGATGGGTGCCGGCCGCCCCGACGGCCAGTTCGAGCTCGGCGGCCACCGCCTGCACGGTGCGCCGCAGCCCGCGCAGCTGGGCGCCCGCCTCTGCCACCCCCGAGCACGGGCTGGTGGCGATCTCGCAGACGGACTCCATCAGCTCGGGCTTGACGTCACCTTCGGCGCCGGTCTGGCGCAGGGCCTCGAGGAGCGCCTCGATCGAGTTGGAGAGCTCGAGCGTCTCCGCGTCGACGATCATCAGCTCCTCCTCGATGCCGATCGTGAACGGCGGCCCCGTGAAGGAGTGCTCCACGTGGCGCAGGGTATCCTCGGCCGGCCACGGAACCACCCGAAGGGAGCAGGATCGACCACATGAGCCTGGGCTACGACGGCAAGCTTTACATCCTCGCGTTCGACCACCGCGGGTCGTTCCAGAAGAAGATGTTCGGGATCGAAGGCGATCCGGACGAGGAGCAGACGAAGACCATCGCCGACGCCAAGCACCTGATATTCGAGGGCATGCTGAAGGCTGACGAGAAGGGCCTCGACCCCGAGGTGACCGGCACGCTCGTCGACGAGCAGTTCGGCGGCGACATCCCGACCCAGGCGCGTGAGAAGGGGCTGCTGCTGGCCATGCCCGTGGAGAAGTCGGGCCAGAACGAGTTCGACTTCCAGTACGGCGACGAGTTCGGCGACCACATCGAGAAGTTCGACCCCGACTTCGCCAAGGTCCTGGTCCGGTACAACCCCGACGGCGACCAGGAGATGAACGAGCGCCAGTCCGAGCGCCTGAAGCGCCTCTCCGACTGGCTCCACGAGAACGACCGCAAGTTCCTCTTCGAGCTGCTGGTGCCTGCCGAGGACTCCCAGCTCGAGCAGGTCGACGGCGACAGCGACCGCTACGACTCCGAGCTGCGGCCGGAGCTGATGCGCCGCACCATCTCGGAGCTGCAGGACCGGGGCGTCGAAGCCGACGTCTGGAAGATCGAGGGCATCGACACGGCGGAGGACTGCGAGAAGATCGCCCAGACATGCCGCCGCGACGGTCGCGAGGGCGTCATCTGCGTCGTGCTGGGCCGCGGGGCCGACGACCAGAAGGTCGAGCACTGGTTGCGCCAGGGCGCCGGGGTCGAGGGCTATGCCGGCTTCGCCATCGGACGGACGATCTGGTGGGACGCCCTGAAGGGCTTCCTCGACAACGAGATCCCGCGCGACGAGGCGGCCGAGCAGATCGCCGACAACTACCTGCGCTTCGTGAAGGTCTACAACGAAGCCGCGAAGGAGACCGCCACGGCCTGATCAGGGCCGCTGGGGCCCGGGTGGCCGCCTTTTAGCCGAGCAATACGGGCCGGGTGTTGGCCGGCCGAGCAGCGCGGGCTCGGTCCCATAACGGTGGTAACGTCCAGCGCCGCTCATGCGGATGCGGCAATCACTGGCCCAGTTCGAGGAGGCCTTCCGCGAGGAGGCCCAGGAGTCGGTCGTCCGGCGCGAGAGCCTGCGCCGTCAGGCCGCTCAGCGCTCGCGTACGCGCCGGGTCGAGCGCCGGGAGCGCGCGGGCACGCTGCGCTTCGTAGGGCTCTGCGTGGCGATCATCCTCACGGCGGTCCTCGTGACGATCGTCATGTTCGAGGTGCTCGCCTACGTGGCCGGCTAAAACGTCCTAGGAGCCGGCGAGCTTCCGTAGTTCCCCCTCGACCTGCTCGTCCGGGCCGTCCTCGTCCGAGCCGTCCTCGGGGGTGGCGTCCCCCTGGATCTCGAGGTAGACCTCCTTGCGGAAGATCGGGACCGACCGGGGGGCCTCGATCCCGATGCGGACCTTTTCGCCCATTATCGCGAGCACCGAGATCTCGATGTCGTCGCCAATCATGATGCTCTGATTCGACTTCCGTGTGAGTACGAGCATGGGCGCCTCCTTCCCCCTCGCCTGCGCCCTTCTCCATCAAATCAGAAACGAGCCGTCGAGCACGACTCGCGTTGCTAGTCTCCCGCGCTCTTTGGCCCGTCGATCGCTGAAGCCCCAGCTAAACCAGATCAGGACCTGGGTGCGCCAGGGGCGGACCGACGCGTGGATCGCGCACCAGCTCGAGGTATCCGTGCGTGACATCGGGCAGTTCAAGCGCGAGCACGATTTGGCCCCGGTCGACGCCCCCGAGGGCGATACCGCGGGCCCCGTCATCGAGGAGGAGCTCGACCTGCGCGCCGAGGACGACGCGCTGGTGGCCGCGGCCCTGGAGGCCGAGCAGGAGGAGGACCAGCCCGCCTCCGAGGAGGACGAGCAGGCCGACGAAGGTGGCGAGGACGGCGACGGCGGCGAGGACGGCGACGACCGGCCCAGGCGCCGCCGGCGCGGGCGCCGGGGCGGACGAGGCCGCGGGCGCGCCCGGGGCCGCAAGCCGCTGGAGGGCACCTTCGACCATGGCGAAGAGGGCTACGGCCTGTGGCTCGACCCTGCCGTCCAGGACGACCCGGTCTACGCCGAGCACTGGGCGGGTCACCGCCCCGTGACCGTGGCGATCGAGACGGACCGCATCGTCATCACCCGCACGGGCGAGGAGCCCTTGGGCGACGACTCGGACTCCGGCGACGACTCAGACTCCGGCGACGACTAGCGGAGCTCGTCCTCGCGCGCGTGGGTGCGGCCGCCGGCCCAGTCGGCGGCCATGCGCGCGTAACGGGCAAAGGCGCAGTCGATCGCCGTGGTCAGATCGGCCGTCAGCGAGGCACCGCGGGCCGTGTCCTCCGCCCAGCGCAGGTCCTCGCCGTACAGGGCCGCCAGGTCGGCGGCTATGAAGGTTGCTCCCAGCCGCCGGCGCAGCTCTTCATAGACCGCCCGCACCGCCCGCTCGAGCTCCTCGCGCTCGGGGGCCGAAGAATCGCGCAGCCGACGGTCGGCCTCGCCCCACTGATACAGCGCGTTGTCGAGCGCGTAGGCCATCCGGCCCTCGACGCTACTGACCCCTCGAGCGAGCAGTGCTCGGCCGGCCCACGCCCCGGCCTGCGCTCCTTCGCCGGTCAGTCCCTGGGCAAGCCTCGGATCACGTAGGAGCGCTCGCCGCCCTTGACCATGCCGAGCTTGCGGGCCTCGCGCTCCAGCGCCGCAGGTCGGCGCAGGTCACGAACCTGGCTCTCGAGCCGGTCCTGCTCTGACTTCAGGCGGCCGAGCTCCTCGCGTTCGGCGCCCGCCGTCCCCGACTGCTCGATCCAGTGCTTGGCGGGGGAGACGTAGAGGGCGAGGATGATTGCCAGCACCACCAGCAACGCCACCCGCCCGACGCGGTCCCAGCGGATCGGCCCGCGCCGTCCCGACGAGTAGCGCCGGCGCGGAACGTGTGCTGCCCGCGAGGCCATCACCGGCGGGTTCGCCGGGCCGAGGGGCTCTCCTCCTAGCTGCGAAAAACGCTGCGGCCCTGGTAGGTCGCCGCGTCGCCCAGCTGCTCCTCGATGCGCAGGAGCTGGTTGTACTTGGCCACGCGATCCGAGCGCGAGGGCGCCCCGGTCTTGATCTGACCGCAGCCGGTGGCCACCGCCAGGTCGGCGATCGTGGTGTCCTCTGTCTCGCCGGAGCGGTGTGACATGACCGCGGTGTAGCCCGCGTCGTCGGCCATCTGCACGGCCTCCAGGGTCTCGGTGAGCGTCCCGATCTGGTTGACCTTGACCAGGATCGAGTTGGCGACTCCGTTGTCGATGCCTCGCCTGAGCCGCTCGGTGTTGGTCACGAAGAGGTCGTCGCCGACGAGCTGGACCCGGTCGCCGATCTTCTCGGTCAGCGCCCGCCAGCCCTCCCAGTCCTCCTCGTCCATGCCGTCCTCCACCGAGAGGATCGGGTACTTGCCGGTGAGCTCCACCCAGCTCTCGACCATCTCCTTCGAGGACAGCGAGACGTCCTGGTGCTCGAAGCGATAGGCGCCGCCGGAGTACAGCTCGCTCGTTGCCGGGTCCATGGCGATGGCCACCTCGTCGCCGGGCGTGTAGCCGGCGGCCTCGATGCCGGCGAGCAGGGCGTCCAGTGCAGCGGAATTGGAGTCGAGGTCGGGCGCGAAGCCACCCTCGTCACCCACGGCCGTCGACAGGCCCTGGTCGTGCAGCCACTTCTTCAGTGCGTGAAAGACCTCGGTGCCGGTCCGCAGCGCCTCCGCGAAGGAGGGTGCGGCCACGGGGACGATCATGAACTCCTGGAAGTCGACCTTGTTGTCGGCGTGCGCGCCGCCGTTGAGCACGTTCATCATCGGGACGGGCAGCACATGGGCCTGGGCCCCGCCCAGGTGGCGCCACAGCGGCCGGCCGGCCTCAGCCGCCGCGGCCTTGGCCACGGCCAGCGATACGCCGAGCAGCGAGTTGGCGCCCAGGCGGCCCTTGTTGTCGGTCCCGTCCAGCTCGATCATCGCCCGATCCAGGCCGGCCTGGTCTGAGGCCTCGCGGCCGTTCAACGCGCTCGCCAGCTCACCGTTGACGTTCCCCACGGCACGAAGGACGCCCTTGCCGTTCCAGATCTCGCCGCCGTCGCGCAGCTCGACGGCCTCGAACTCGCCCGTGGAGGCGCCCGAGGGCACCGCCGCGCGGCCGACGGCGCCGGAGCTCAGGGTGGCGTCGACCTCGACGGTCGGGTTGCCGCGGCTGTCGAGGACTTGGCGTGCGAGAAGGGAGGAGACCTCGCTCATCGCTGACGCGGCTGTCTATCAGCCCTGAAACGGTCGGCGGCTGCGCGCAGCGCCAGCTCGGCGTCCACGCCGTCGGAGTGGGCGGCCTCAACGGCCCGGAACAGCGCCTCCCCGTGCTCCTCGAAGGAGGCTCCGGGGCCCGCCGGAGGCTCGTAGAGGTCCGCGCTGGCGGCCCGCTTGATCACCTTGCGGGCGTACAGCGGCGCCGGCAGGTTCTCGGGCAGGTCCCCGAACACCTCTCCCCCGCGCTCGTCCTCGCGCTTGATGCGGCCCCAGTTGCGCAGCACCGCCTCGGCCGACTCGGCCCGCTCCTCCGTCGCCGGAGCGCAGCCCGAGCGGTGATCGGGCGAGCGCCGCCGATCGCCTTGGTCTCCGAAGACATGAGGGTGGCGGCGGATCAGCTTCTCGCGGCAGCCGTCGGCCACCGCGACCAGGTCGCCGGCGCCCCTCTCCTCGGCCAGCAGCGCCAGGAAGTGGACCTGGAACAGGACGTCGCCCAGCTCGTCGATCAGCTTGGCGTCGTCGCCGGCGTGCGCGGCGTCGGCCAGCTCGTAGGCCTCCTCGACGGTGTGGGGGACGATCGAGCGCTCGTCCTGCTCGCGGTCCCACGGGCAGTCGCGGCGCAGGCGCCGCGTGATCTCGTCGAGACGCGCAAGAGCGGCCGCGCCGGCGGCCGCCCTCCGTGCGTCGTCAGTCCCGTCTATGGGGAGGCCGGGCCCTGGGGCGCCGGGTCGCTTGGCTGCGGCGTCGGTTGGGGCACCTGCTGGGCCCCGCCCCCCGGGGGCACCTGCTGCGGCGCGCCCCCCTGGGGTACCTGCGGCGCGCCCTGTTGCGGCGCCTGCTGCGGAGTGCCGCTGGGCGGCGCGCCCTGGCCGCCCTGGGGCACTCCCTGCTGCGGGGCGCCTTGCTGAGGGGGGTTCTGCTGCTTGGGGCCGTTCTTGCACTCCTGGACGACGTAGCCCTTGGCACAGGCCGTCTTCTTCTTGTAGTCCGCTTGGAACTTCTTGATGAAGCCGTCCAACGCCTTCTGCTGGCGCTGCGAGCGCAGCAGGTTCTTGATCGTGTCCTTGGCCTTGTCCAGGCTCTGCTGGGTGGGCTTACTGATGGCCGTGACCTCGAACACGTAGTAGCCGAACTGGGTCTTGACCGGGCCCTCGACCTTGCCCTTCTCGGCCTTGAAGACCGCGGTCTCGAAGGCCTTCTCCTGCGAGCCCTTGGTCACGTCGGGCAGCTTGCCGCCCTGCTCCTTGGAGGCGTTGTCGATAGAGAACTTCTTCGCGACGGCGGAGAACTTGCCGCCCTTTTCGAGCTCGCGCTTGGCCTGCTCGGCCTTTGCCTTGGTCTTGGTGAGCACGACGTTGAGGTCGCGGCGCTCGGGCTGTGAAAAGCGCTTCTTGTTCTTGTTGTAGTAGTTCTCGACGTCCTGGTCGGTGACCTTTGTCTCGTCTTCGGTGATCTTCTTGGTCAGCTTGTTCTGGAGCGTGTCCAGTCGGACCCGGAAGAGGATGTCCTGCTCGTTCATGCCCGAGGTCTCGAGGAACTGCTGGTACTCCTTGGCCGACGGGAAGGCCTGCTTCTTCTGGTCGTCGAAGGACTTCTTGACCTCGGCGTCGGAGACCTCGACGTCGCGCTGCTCGGCCTCCTGTTGGACCCACTGGGCCTGGATCAGGAACTGCATGACCTCGCCCTTGAGCCGGTCGAACTCCTGCTTGCACTGGGTCTTCAGCTGGGCGGGGCTCGGCTTGGGCGCGCCCTGCTGAGCCGGCTGCTTCTGATGCTGTTCAACGCAGCGCGTGAAGTTCGGAGGATCGGGCACCACGGCCTGGCCGCCCTGGGACTGGCCCATGGCGGCGGTCTTGAGCCACTTGTTGAACTCGGCCTTGGTGATGGTGTCGCCGCCCACCTTGGCGACGCTGTTGGACGGGACGTCGGCACCGCAGCCGGCGACGATCGCGGCGACCGTGAGGCAGGCGATGGCGATGAACGGGCGTGAAGTCATGGCGAGGTGTCTAGCTCCCTTGGGTAAACCGGGCCTGAAGGCCAGCGGCGGAGGGTAGCTACTTACTCAAGGCGCGCTCGCCACCTCCAGCAGCGCCTCCGCGGCGGCGACCACGGCGGGGAAGCGCGCGGCGGCCTCCGCGGGAACGTCCACGCGGACCGTGCTGCGGCCCGGCTCGTAGGTCGCCTCGGGCAGGCGCTCCTTCAGCAGCGCGGCCGCCTGAGGGGCCAGGTCGAGTGGAAAGACCGCGAGCTTGCCGCCCGTGAAGTCGACGGCCTTGGCGCCCGCGCGGCCGAGCTTGATGCGGGCGTCCTGGAGGCGGACGAGGTTGTCCAGCGGCTCGGGAAGGGGCCCGAAGCGGTCCTCCAGCTCCTCCCGCAGGACGATCAGCTGCGCCACCTCGCGCGCGCCGGAGATGCGCCGGTGCACCTCGATCTTCGCCGCCTCGTAAGGCACGTAGTCGCTGGGCACGTACGCATCCACCGGCACGTCCATGCGCACCGGCTCGGGCGCCTCGTCGGCGGAGTCGCCGGCCAGGGCGGCCACGGCCTCGTCGAGCATCGACACGTACAGCTCGAAGCCCACGGCGGCCACGTGCCCCGACTGCTCGTCGCCCAGCAGGTTGCCCGCTCCGCGGATCTCCAGGTCGCGCATGGCGATCTTGAAGCCCGAGCCGAGCTCGGTGTAGTCGGAGAGCGTCGAGAGGCGAGCGGCGGCGTCCTCGGTCAGGGCGGCGGACGAGGGGTAGAAGAGGTAGGCGTAGGCCCGCTCGCGCGAGCGGCCCACGCGACCCCTGATCTGGTAGAGCTGCGCCAGCCCCAGCTCGTCGGCGCGCTCCACGATCAGCGTGTTGGCGCTCGCCACGTCGAGGCCGCTCTCGATGATCGTCGTGCACACGAGCACGTCGAACTCGCCGCGCAGGAAGCTGAGCATGGTGGGCTCGAGCCGCGACTCGTCCATCTGGCCGTGGGCCACCGCGACGCGGGCCTCCGGGCACAGCGCGCGAATGCCCTCGGCGAAGTCATCGATCGACTCCACGCGGTTGTGCATGAGGAAGGTCTGGCCCCCGCGGGCCCGCTCGCGCCCGATCGCCTGCTTGACCAGCTCCTCGTCGTACTCGCCGACGTAGGTCTTCACCGGCCGGCGCCCCTCCGGCGGCGTCTCGATCACGGAGATGTCGCGCAGGCCGGCCAGCGACATCTGAAGCGTGCGCGGGATGGGCGTGGCAGATAGCGACAGCACGTCGACGCGCAGCCTCAACTGGCGCAAGAGCTCCTTCTGCTTGACCCCGAAGCGCTGCTCCTCGTCCACGATCAGCACGCCGAGGTCGTGCGGCCGCACGTCGCGCGAGAGCAGCCGGTGGGTCCCGATGAGCACGTCGACCTTGCCCTCCGAAAAGCCCTTGAGCACCTCGCGCTGCTCGGCGGGCGAGCGGAAGCGCGAGACCACGTCGATATTGAAGGGGTAGTCGCGCAAGCGCTCGGCGAAGGTGCCGTAGTGCTGCTGGGCCAACACTGTCGTCGGCACCAGGAACATCACCTGGCGGCCGTCGGCTGCGGCCTTGAAGGCGGCGCGCAGCGCCACCTCGGTCTTGCCGTAGCCCACGTCGCCACAGATGAGGCGGTCCATCGGGCGGGCCTCCTCCATGTCGGCCTTGACCGCCTCGATCGCCTCCATCTGGTCGGGGGTCTCCCGGAACGGGAAGGCGTCCTCGAAGGCGATCTGCCACTCGTCGTCGCGCGGGAAGGGGTGGCCACTGCGCCGCTTGCGCTCGGCGTAGAGGTTGATCAGCTCCCCGGCGAGCGCCTGAGCGGCCTTGCGCGCCCGGGACTTCATGCGCTCCCAGGCCCTGCCGCCGAGCTTGCTCAGGGGCGGGTCGCCCGCCTCGGCGCCGACGTACCGGCTGATCTTGTGCAGCTGGTCGGAGGGGACGAAGACCTTGTCGCCCCCCGCGAACTCGAGCTGCAGGTAGTCGCGGGTGATGCCCCCCACGGTGCGGGTCTCGAAGCCCGTGAAACGGGCGACGCCGTGGGCCTCGTGCACCACGGCGCTGCCGGCGCGCAGGTCGGTGAACGCCGCCAAGGCACCGCCGCCGGCCGGCCGCGGGCCCTCGGGCCGGGCCGCGCGGCGGCCGCGCAGCAGGCGGTGTTCGGGCAGGATCGCCAGCTTGAGGCTGGGCGCCAGGAAGCCCTCCCGGAGGCTCGCCGCCGCAAAGCTCACTCCCGGCTCGTGGGCGATCGGCACGCCGTCCACCAGCTCGGCCCGCACCCGGGCGAGGTTGTAGGCGGCGCGCTCGGCCTCACCGCGCCGGCCCCAGGCCACCACGGCGCGGTAGCCCGAGCGCACGAGCTTCTCCAGCTCGGGCTCGGCCTCCTTGAGCGAGCGGGCGGCGGTGTCCGCGCTCTGGGCCCGGAAGGAGTGTGGCTGGTCGCCCGAGATGCTGCTCAGTCGCAGGGCGGCACGTTCGTCCAGCCGGGTGGTCAGGTCTCCGGGGCCGACGTAGAGGTGGTGGGCATCGGAGTCGTGGAAGCTCGCCGTGACGTCCTCCCAGTGCTCGGCCAGGGCGGGCTGAATCTCCTCCTCGGCGGCCACGGCCACCAGCCCGTGCTCGGGAAGCAGCTCGAGCAGCTCGCCGAAGCGGTCGACCGGCAGCAGGTCGGCCACGTCGGGGCGGTCGTCCTCGTCGCTGATCGCGGCGATCTCGGCCAGCTCGCGGTGCTCGGGCGCCAGCTCAGCCGCCGGGGCGATCTCCACCCGGTCGGTCTCCTCCAGCGAGCGCTGGGTGAAGGTGGAGAAGTAGGTGAGCCGCTCCACCTCCACGTCGAACAGCTCGCAGCGCACCGCGCGCTCCTCGGTCGAGGGGTAGACGTCGATGATGTCGCCGCGCATCGCGAACTGGCCGCGGTCCTCGACTTGATCGACGCGGTCGTAGCCGCAGGCCACGAGCTGCTGCGCGGTCTCCTCGAGGTCGAGCAGCTCCTCCTTCTCGATGGCAAAGCCGTGCGGGCGCAGCGAGGGGTCGGGGACCTTCTCCGACAGGGCCACCGCCGAGGCCACCACCACGGCGCCCTCCCCCTCCAGCAGCGAATCCAGCGCGGCTATGCGCAGGCCGACCAGGTGCGGCGGCGGGGCCAGATGGGACTCGTACTGGACGCCGCGGGCCGGGTAGAGGCGCACCTCCCTCGGCGCCAGAAAGGCGCGCAGGTCGGCGGCCAGGTCGCGTGCCGAGCGGTCGTCGCCGGCCACCACCAGGGCGGGCCGGTCGGGCTCGGCGTCGAGCAGCGAGGCGAGCAAGAAAGGCCGCAGGCCGGAGGACACGAACGCCCGCTGGGGAGCGGCCTGGGCCGCCTCGCCGAGAGCCCGAACGTCACCGTCCTGACGAGCGTGATTTAGCAGTGAGCGAAGGGACACGGGCAGGCAGAAAGGCCGCCCGGGACGCCCCGCGCGGCTAGCGGACTGAGTGTATGTGGGCGGAGTCGGGGCTCATAGGCCTGGCGCTCTACCTATAGAGCGCCGATCAGGCGCTCCAGTTCGTCGGCCGCCCGCTCGCTGAGGGCGGCCACCTCCTCGCGCGGCTCGCTGAAACGGCCGAGGACGTGCGCCGACACGATCTCGGGGTCGCTGGAGTCGGGACGGCCGACCCCCACGCGGACGCGGTGAAAGTCGGCGCCGCCGAGTCCCGCCTTCAGCGACTTCAGGCCGTTGTGGCCGGCCAGCCCGCCGCCCAGGCGCGTACGCACCTCCCCGAAGGGCAGGTCGATCTCGTCGTGCACCACGGCGATGCGGTCGAGGTCGACGCCGAGCGACCCCCGGGCCGGCCCCACCGAGCGACCGGCGTCGTTCATGTAGGTCTGCGGCAGCAGGATCCCGACGCGGGGGCCGCCGGGGCCGGTGCGCCCATCGGCGTAGAGGCCGCCGTACTGCTTCTTCAGCTTGCCCAGCCCCCAGCGCTCGGCGGCGAGCTCGGCCACCTCGAAGCCGATGTTGTGTCGCGTGCGCGCGTAGTGGTCGCCCGGGTTGCCCAGGCCCACCACCAACCAGTCGACACGGCCGCCGCCGCGCCGACCGAAAAGGGTCAAGCGTGCGGTGCTCGCCCGAACGGTGATCGGGCTGCGCTTGGCCGCGGACTCAGGAGTCCGAGCCCTCCCCGGACTCCGAGGCCTCGGCGGCCTCCTCCTTCTGCTCGGCCTCCTCGCCGGTGTCGCCCTCGGCGGCGGCCTCCTCGCCCACCAGCTCGGTCTCCTCCTCGATCTCCTCGGGCTCCTCGACCTCCGTCGGCGGCACAAGCGTGGCGATCACGGTCTCCTCGGGGTCATCGAGGAAGGTCACGCCGCTGGGCGCGGGAACGTCGGAGAGGGGTAGCGTCGCGGCGATCTCCATGGCCGACACGTCGACCACGAGGTTGTCGGGGATGTCGGTGGGCAGCGCCTCGACGTTCAGCTCGCGCGTCACGTGCTCGAGCACGCCGCCCTCCTTCACGCCCGGCGACTCCTCGGCTCCCTCGAGCTCGACCAGCACCGTGGTCTGAATCTTCTCGTCGAGGCGAACTTCCAGGAAGTCGATGTGGAGGACCTCCTCGCGGACCGGGTGGTTCTGCTGGTCCTTGACGATCACCGGCCGGGTGCGGCCGCCGTCGATCTCGAGGTCGAGCAGGGCCGCGCCTTCGGCCAGCAGCTTGCGCAGCGCCAGAGCGTCGACCTTGAAGGCGAAGTTCTGGTTCTCGCCGCCGCCGTAGATGACACCGGGCACGAGGCCTTCGCGCCGCAGACGGCGGTTGGAGCGCGATCCGCGCTCCGGGCGCTCCTGGACGGCGAGTGAGGGTCGGTCGGCCATAGGGCGACCGGCGAGTCTAGCGAGGCTATCCCCTCAGAAAAGCTGGTTCTCGCCGTCGAAGGCCTCCGACACCGAGTGGTCGCTGAAGATGCGGCGAATCGAGTCGGTAAGCACGTCGGCGCAGGTGAGCCGGGTGATGAGGTCGGGCGCCGGGTCGACCAGCGGCACGGTGTCGGTCACCACGATGTCGCCCAGGGGCGAGTCGGCGAGCGTCTCGAAGGCGTTGCCGGCGAAGAGGCCGTGCGTGGCCACCGCGTGCACCGAGCGCGCGCCCTCGTCGATCACCGTCTGGGCGGCGGCCGCGAGCGTGCCGCCCGTGCCGATGATGTCGTCGACGATCACGGCGACCTTGCCCTTCACGTCGCCGATGACGGTGCCGATCTCCGCGACGCCCTGCGCGGGGCGCTCCTTCTCCATCAGCGCGTAGGGGGCACCCACCCGCCTCGCGAACGAGCGCACCAGCTTCACGCGGCCGGCGTCGGGCGCGATCATCACCAGCTCGTCCTCGTGCCCGTACACGTCGGCGATGTACTGGGTGAGGATCGGCATCGCCGTCATGTGGTCGACAGGCCTGGAGAAGAACCCCTGCACCTGGCCGGCGTGAAGGTCCATGGTCACCAGCCGGTCGATGCCCGCGGTCTCCAGCAGCTCGGCCACCAAGCGCGCCGAGATCGGCTCGCGCGGGGCCGACTTCTTGTCCTGGCGCGAGTAGCCGTACCAGGGAGTCACGGCGATGATCCGGTGCGCGGAGGCGTGCTTGGCCGCGTGGACCATGAGCAGCAGCTCCATGAGCGAGTCGTTGGGAGTGAGGCCCTCGCGCTCGGAGCCGCACAGCGACTGGATCAGGAACAGGTCCGCCCCTCGGATCGAGTCCTGGTAGCGGCAGTAGACCTCGCCGTCGGCGAAGGTCTTCAGCCCGGCGTCGGCGAGCTCGACCCCCAGGCGCTCGGAGATCTTGCCTCCGAGCTCCTGGCTGGCTCGGCCCGCGCTGACCATCAGGCGCTTGTCGTAGCCCGCCGGGAGGCTCTTGGCCAAGGCCGTTGCCACCTGGGTCTCGACGCTTACGGAGACGGCTTCTCCTCTTCGACTCGCTCTGCGTAACCCTCGACGTTTCGCTGCTGCGGCCGGGAGATCCCGAGCGCCCCCTCGGGGACATCCTCGACGATCACCGAACCAGCACCAGTGTACGCCCGGTCCCCGACGCTCACCGGAGCCACGAAGGACGTGTGGACCCCGGTCTTCACTTTCTTTCCGATGTTCGTGCGGTGCTTGTTGCGACCGTCGTAGTTCGCGGTGATGTTCCCGGCGGCGACGTTGGCGCCCTCGCCCACGTCGGCGTCACCGATGTAGGAGAGGTGGGGCACCTTGGCGTCGGCGCCGATGGTCGAGCCCTTGACCTCCACGAAGGCCCCCACCTTCGCCCGCGCGCCGATCCTTGCGCCGGGCCGCAGGTAGCTGAAGGGGCCGATGCTGGCCTCCTCGCCGATCTCGCTCTCGATCAGCGCGGAATGGGCCGCGCCGGCCCGGTCGCCGATGACCGTGTCCACTGCGGTGACGTGTGGCCCGATGTCGCAACCGCGCCCGATCCGCGTGGCGCCCAGCAGGCTCGCGCCCACTCCGATACGAGTGTCCTCGCCGATCTCCACACCCGCGTGTAGCTCGACGGTGTCGGGCGCGGCAAAGGTGACCCCGTTCAGTGCGTGGCCGGTGATCAGCCGGCGGCGCGCGATGGCCTCGACCTCCATCAGGTCCGCGCGCGTGTTGACCCCTTGAGCGACGTCGGGGTCGTCCGTGCTCGCGCTGGCGACGCTGCGCTCGGCGGCGAAGGCGGTGATCGCCCGGGTCAGGTAGATCTCGCCGTCCTCCTCCCCCACCCGGTCGAGAGCCGTGAACAGCTGGGCCGGCTCGAAGACGTAGGTGCCGAGATTCACCTCCCGTGTGGCGAGCACCTCGGGGGGCAGGCCCTCGGTGCGCTTGGTCTCGACGATGCGGTCAAAGGCGCCGTCGTCGGTGCGCATTACGCGCCCATAGCCGGCCGGGTCGAGGCTCTCGGTGGTGAGCATGGTCACCGCCGCCCCTGCCCCGGCGTGCGCGTCGACCAGACTCGCGATCACCTCGGGGGCCACCAGCGGGTGGTCGCCGGAGAGGACGGCCAGCGGTCGCTCGCCGGGTACCGCCTCGCGCGTGGCGAGCACCGCTGCGCCGGTGCCTTCGCCTTCGGTCTGCTCGGCCACGGTCACCCCGGCAGGCAGGCCCTCCTCGACGCCCTCGCCCGGCCGGGTTACGCACACGACCTCGGTAGCGCCGGCCGCGCGGGCGGCGTCGATGACCCAGCCGATCATGGGCTTGCCGCACACGGGGTGCAGCACCTTGGGCAGCACGGACTTCATCCGAGTGCCATGGCCGGCGGCCATGATGAGGGCAGTGAAGGGCTCCGCCATGGGGGTCAGGCAGCGTAGCGGCGGGGCGCCCAGCGCCTATGCTCGGGCGCGCTCCCTGGGGAGTGGTGTAACTGGCAGCACAGGAGGTTTTGGTCCTCCAGGATCAGGTTCGAATCCTGGCTCCCCAGCCTAGGCCTGGTCGACGACCTCGTAGTGGGTCACCGTCGACCGGCCCTCGATCGGGTACCGCTCGTCGTCCGGATAGAGCACGGCGGCCTCGATGTCCTCCCCGGCGAAGGCCCGGATGGCATCGACCGAAGTCCCACAGCGAGAGGGCGATGTAGCCGGCGTAGGCGTCGGCGTCCTCGGGCCGGACCGCTCCGCTCCATACCCGGGTGATCACCGGTCCTTCCCGGCACGGGGGACCAGGCCGCCCTCGGCCCCCGGCTCGTGCGCCGGGCCTCCCGGCGGCGCGATCCCCAGCACCCGCATGGCCTTCAGGCCCAGCGACAGGCGCTCGCGGCCGTCGGTGGAGCCCACGTCCAGGCCGCTCAGCTCGCGTACCCGGTCGAGGCGGTAGCGGACCGTGTGGCGGTGGGTGTAGAGGCGCTCGGCGGTGCCGGCGACGTTCCCGTCGGCGTCCAAAAAGGTCTCAAGCGTCTTGACCAGCTCGGTCTCGTACTGCTCGTCGTAGGCGGCCAGCGGCGCGACGGTCTCGTCATGGAAGCGCTGCAGCTCCCTGGGGTCCTCGTTCATGGCCGGCAGCAGCAGGCGGTAGGCGCCGGTCTCCTCGAACCTCAACGACTCGATGCCGCGGGCCTCGGCCACGTTGGCCGCCAGGATGGCCTCCGAGGTGGCGCGGTGCAGGTCCGCGGGGTCGGCCGTGCGGCGGCTGAGCGCCACGGTGATCGCGAAGCCCTCCAGGCCGGCGCGCAGCTCGTCGAGAACCGAGGCGCCCGCGCGCGCGGCGGTTTCCTCGTCGGGGACGGGAACCAGCAGCAGCAGGTCGCGGTCGTCGCCGCTGGGCCGCAGCGCGCCGATAGGGACGAGGCCGGCCAGCGTCGCGCGCTCGATCACCCGCGCGCCGCGCTCGGCGAGCGTGAGCACCCGGGCGCGCCAGTCGCCCTCCTCGGGCGCGTGGGGACGCGCCCGGGCGATGATCACCACGACACCCTCGGTCAGGCCGCAGCCCAGCTCCTCGGCGCGGGCGACGATGTTCTCGCGGTCGGTGACCTTGCGGCTCACCAGGTCCTCGAGGAAGTCGCGCACCGCGGCCTCGCTGGCCCGCTCGGGCGCGGTCGCGCGGTCGAGCTCCAGGCCGATGAGCGTGGCGACCATGCGCAGCAGCGCCGGCTCGGGCGCCTCGCCGCGGGGCCGGAAGCGCAGCTGGCCCACCGGGGTGTCGGCCACCCGCAGGTCGACCCGCTCGCTGGACCCCTCTCCCGCCATCACCGCGCGCTCGTCCTCCGGGGACGCGCAGGCCGAGGCCAGCACTCGGCTCGAGGCGTCGAGAACGATCGCGCTTGCGTTCAGGGCCCGGCTCGTGGCACGCGTGACCGAGGGCAGGCCGGCCCCCGACTCGACCGCGTCGGAGACCTGCTCGAAGAGCTCGAGGAACGAGCCCTGGCCGGCGCCGGAGGCAGCACGGCCCGTGGGCTGCTGCGCAGCGGACATTGCGCCAACTCTAGGCCGAGGAACAAGGCCGGCGGCCCGAGCGCGCGAGCGCTACGCGTATCTGTCGTAGCTCCAGACGATCGCGAAGCCGATCCCCGCCCCCACGCCCAGCAGCGTGGCCAGGATGAAGAGGGTCAGGAAGGCGGCCGCCACCCGCTCCCACAAGCGGCTGTAGGCATGCCACGCGGGCAGGAGGATGAAGGCGATGTAGCCGGCGCCCGTGATGCCCGCGGCCAGGGCCAGCGCCAGCTCCGTGGTGGACAGGCTCAGATCCATCGGCGGGTCATTGTGACGCAGGGGACGGCCGGGTGGAGACGACGAGGGCCCCGGGGATGGCCGCGGCGGCGGCCTCCGCGGCCTCCCGGGCCTCGAAGAGCCCTACGGCGGTGGGGCCCGAGCCGCTCAGCCGCGCACGCAGCGCGCCCAGGGCCTCCAGGCGATCGAGTGTCGCCCGCAGCTCCGGCCGCAGCGAGAGCGCCGCCGCCTCGAGGTCGTTCTCCATCGCCGGCGCGAGCCTCGGGGCGTCCGCGTGCGCAAGGCCCCGGAGCGCCTGCGGGTCGAGCTGCTCGCGCCCGGCCTCCAAGCGGTCGTGCTCGGCGTACACCGCCGCGGTCGAGAGCCCCTCGGTAGTGGGGACCAGCAGGAGCCACAGCGCCGGCAGCGCGACGGGCTCAACGGCCTCCCCCGCTCCGGTCACCAGCGCGGGGGCGGGCTCGAGCTGGCTGGGCACGTCGGCGCCGATCGGGGCGCCGAGGGCCTGCAGCTCGCCCAGGGCGAGCGGCTCCCCCGCCAGGCGGTTCGCCGCGCGCAGTGTCGCTGCGGCGTCGGCGCTGCCGCCGCCCAGACCGCCGGCCACGGGGATCCGCTTTTCGATCGTCACGCGCAGCGGTGCTAGCGCCGCGCGCGTACGGAAAGCCGCGAGCGCGTGCTGGACCAGGTTCGGCCCCTCCACGCCGGGCGCCACAACCTCGTCGCGGGCCGCGGCCTCGAAGGCCAGCTCGTCGGCCAGATCGAGCGGGGCGAACAGGGAGCAGAGCTCGTGGAGGCCGTCGGTGCGTCGGCGCCCGACGTGCAGCACGAGGTTGACCTTGGCGGGCGCGCTCTCGCGGAGCACGTCAGCGGCCCAGCAGCTCGGCCAGGCGCGGGAAGTCGGCGGGCGCCAGGCGCTCCGCCCGGGCGTCGGCCGGGTGGCCGAGCTGCTCCAGCGCGCGGCGGGTGCGCTCGCGGACGTCCTCCGCCGCGTCCGGCGCCAGCGCCAGCGAGCCCGCCAACGCCTTGCGCCGGTGAGCGAAGGCCTCGTGCACCAGCGCGGCCTCTCCGGCCGTCGGTGCCGGCCCCACGCGGCGCAGCCGCACCAGCGCCGACTCGACGGCCGGCTTGGGGTGGAACACTGTCGCCGGCACGCGCCGCAGCACCTCTACGTCGCACGAGAGCTGGGCCAGAACGGAAGTCGCGCCGTAGAGCTTGCCCTTCCCGGGACCCGCAGCCAGCCGCTCTGCCACTTCGCGTTGGACCATCGCGACCAGAAGCGACGCATCGGGCAGCTCCTCCAGTGCCTTGAGCAAGACGGTGGCGGCCACGCCGTAGGGCAGGTTCGCGATCACCTTCCCGGGCCGCGGCACCAGCTCGCCCAGTGCCATGGCGACGGCATCGGCCTGGTGAAGCGTTGTGTTGGCATAGGGCTCCAGCGCTTCCTCCAGCGGCTCCCTCAGCCGCCGGTCGACCTCCACCACGTGCAGATGGCGCACCCGGGGGGCCAGGTATTCGGAGAGCACGCCGAGGCCCCCGCCGACCTCGAGCGCGACGTCTTCGGGGCTCACCTCGGCGGCATCGCCGATGACCCTGAGTAGGTTGTCGTCGACGAGGAAGTTCTGCCCCAGCTCGCGGTTGGGACGGACGTCGAACTGCCGCAGGCGCCGGAGGCTCGCCTGGCGAGGAGCGCGGGCCGCGCGCCGGCCGGCCGAGCGCGGCAGCTTGCTCTCTCCCGGCTCGGCGGTCACCACCCGAAGACGCGGGCGGCGTTCGCCTCCACCAGCGCCTCCAGCTCCTCGTAGGCCACTCCCCGCCGCTCGGCGACGAAGCGGGCCGTCAGCGTGACGTTGGCCGGCTCGTTGGGCTTCCCGCGCACCGGCTGGGGGGCGAGGTAGGGCGAGTCGGTCTCCACGAGCAGCAGCTCGTCGGGCACCCGCTCGGCCGCGTCCTGCAGATCGCTCGCCTTGGGGTAGGTGACGTTGCCGGCGAACGAGCACAGGTAGCCGCGCTCGACCGCCTCGTCGAGGCGGCCCGGCGCCGAGAAGCAGTGGAGGATCACCGTGAGGCCGCGCGCGCGCTCGGCGAGTAGCGCAAAAGTGTCCTCCTCGGCGGCGCGGGTGTGGATGACCAGCGGCAGGTCGAGCTCGCGCGCCAACTCAGCATGGGCGGCGAACGCCCGCATCTGGTCCTCGCGTGGGGCGTGGTCGCGGTAGTAGTCGAGGCCGGTCTCGCCGATGGCGACCACCTTCGGCCGGCGCGCCTCCTCCTCGGGGAGCCAACCGTCGAACCCCGCGGCGCTGTTGGGGTGGAGCCCGACGATCTTGAACACCTCATCGTGCTCGGCGGACAGCCGCCCCACGGCCGCGACCGAGTCGCGATCCGGGCCCACTGTGGCGAGCTTGGTCACGCCCGCGGCCCGCGCCCGCTCGACCAGCCGGCCGGAGTCGGGCTCGCATGAGTCGAGGTGACAATGGGTGTCGACCACTACGCCGCTGCGGCGGGCTCGACCTTGGGAAAGAGCTGGCCGAGCTCCCCCAGCGTCGCGCCTCCCACCACGCTGCCGAACTTCGCGGCCTCGACCGAGCGGTCCTCGGCCCCGAGCGCGTCGAGCAGCCGCTCGGCCGCGGTGGGCACGAACGGCCACAGCAGCAGCGAGACCACCCGCAGGCCCTCGGCGACCCCCAGCAGCACGGCGTCGAGGCGCTCGGCCTCGGCCGGGTCCTTGGCCAGCTGCCACGGCTGCTGCTCCTGCACATACCCGTTGAGGCCCCGGACGCGCTGCCATATCTCGTCCAGGGCGCCGGTCGGCTCGGTGGCGTCCAGGCAGGCGCACACGCGCTCGCCCAGGCCGTCGAACAGCTCGGCCAGGGCGGCCGGCGGCTCGACGTCGGGAACCACGCCGTCGCGGTAGCGACTGACCATGGCCAGCGTTCGGCTCGCCAGGTTGCCGTACTCGTTGGCGAGGTCGCTCGTGTAGCGGTTCTCGAAGCCCTCGGGCGAGACCTCGCCGTCCTGGCCGAAGCGGACCTCGCGCATGGCGTAGTAGCGCAGCGCGTCGGCGCCGTAGAGCTCGACCACCTGGAACGGGTCGATCACGTTGCCCAGCGACTTGGACATCTTGTGCTCGCCGAGCAGGAGGAAGCCGTGGATGCCCACCCGACGGGGGACCTCGATGTCCGCGGCCATCAGCATTGCCGGCCAGATCACGGCGTGGAACTTGAGGATGTCCTTGCCGATGAGGTGGACGTCTGCCGGCCAGAAGCGATCGGTGAGGTCCTCGCCCTCCCGTGCGTAGGAGAGGGCGGAGTAGTAGTTGATGAGCGCGTCGATCCAGACGTAGATGACCTGCGACTCGTCCCACGGCACCGGGACGCCCCACTTCAGGCGTGCGCGCGAGAGCGAGATGTCCTGCAGGCCCTGCTCGACGAACGAGAGGGCCTCGTTGAAGCGGATCTGCGGGGTGACGAAGTCGGGGCGCTCGGTGTACAGCCGCTCGAGCGGCTGCTGAAACGACGACAGCCGGAAGAACCAGTTGTCCTCCCGCTCGCGCTCGAGCTCGATCAGGTGGATCGCGCACTTGTTGCCTTCCACGAGCTCCGAGTCGGTCTTGAAGTCGGCGCAGCGAGGGCAGTACCAGCCCTCGTAGGTACCGGCGTAGACGTGACCGTTGTCGTGGATGCGCTGCACCACCCGCTGGACGACCTCGTGGTGCTCGGGGTCGGTGGTGCGGATGAAGAAGTCGTTGGTGACGCCGAGGGTTGCCGCCAGGTCCTTGAAGCGGACGTAGTTGCGGTCGCCCAGCTCGCGGGGCGTGATCCCCTCACGCTCGGCGACCTGGGTGACCGGCTCGCCGTGCTCGTCGGTTCCCGTGAGGAAGAAGACGTCCTCGCCGCGCTGGCGCATGTGGCGAGCGAGCACGTCGGCCGCGATCGTCGTGTACGCGTGGCCCAGGTGGGGCTCCGCATTCACGTAGTAGATCGGGGTCGTGACGTAGTAGGCCATCCCCCGAAGACCCTAAGGGCCGCTGTCCCGAGTCGGGCTCCCGGCTTTTGGCCCCGGATCGGCTTGCCGAGCGCCAGAGCGGCCGCCGCCACGCCGAAGCAGGCGAGCGCCCAGCCCAGGTCGAACCCGCCGGCGGCCGGCGCCCGTGCTCGAACACCGCCGCTGGTGGCAGGCGCCGGAGCACCCCTGTCGCGAGGGGTGAACGCCGGGGTATGCCCTGCTGCCGCGCCGTGGGCGGTGGCCGGCGCTGCTGACTTCGCGGGTGCCGCGCCGTGCGCTGCGCGTCGCGGCTCTGGCGCGGGGCCGAGTGCGGCGGGAGCAAGGGCCCGCGCCACCGCCGAGCCCGCGTGCCAAGGCGCGGGGGCAGGTGCTCGACCCGGCGCTCCCGCCGGCTGGGGCACGCGGCTGCCGGCGGGCGAGGGGCCGCTCGTCGGCGCTGCAGCCGGTGCCGGAGCGGGCTTTGCCCCGCGCGGAACCGGCAGCGGTGCGCCGGCGGGGCCGGGCCGGGCCTGACCCGGCCCGCCCAGCGGTGCCAGGAAGTCGAGCGGGTCGCGGTAGCCGTGGCGGCTGCCCGCCTCTCGGACGCCGAAATGAAGGTGCGGTCGCTCGGCCGAACGGCGACCGGTGGTGCCCACGGCGCCGAGCCGGCCACCGGCGCTGACGCGGTCGCCTTTGCGAACCGACAGCGAGGCCAGGTGCAGGTATGACGTGTCCCAGCGGCCGCCGGCCGTCCGAAGCGAGACCGTCAGACCGGAGGAGCCGGCCGTGCCCGCGAAGGTGATCCGCCCTGCAGTGGGGGCCGCCACCGCCCGACCTACCGGAGAGGCGATGTCGATGCCGCGGTGCTGTCCGCCCGCGTAGGGGTCGGCGCCGTTGCGATAGGAGGTGATGACGTCCCCGCGGACCGGCCACGCCCAGCTTCCCGCCGCGCGTGCGGGTGTCGCGGCGACCGACAGGAAGAGGGCGCTGAAGGCGAGAAGGAGGGAGATGCGAGCCATGTCCGCGACCGTAGGCGGGCTCGGCGGCCGCGGGGCGCGGGGGCGGGTGAGTCGTAGCGGTGCGTAACGCTCCGCGGGGAGTTCGTCACTCGGGCGTTACACAGGTGAGGGGCGAGGCGCGGGCAGGGGGTCGGAAACCGTCAGGCGGCTGAGCGATTCTCTGGAGGGATGGGCGATGTCCCGCCGAGCCAGCCGCGCACGAGCGTCAGTCCTCCGACCTCATCAGCGCCCGGTAGAGCTCATTCGCCCGCCCGCCGGTCAGCTCGGCGACCACCGCCGCGGCGGGCCGGGGGCGGGCGCCCGCCTCCACCAGCCGCCGCAGCGCATCGAGCCCCGCGGGCGCGGAGGGATCCGAGGCCGGCGGGGCAGCCGGGCCGATCACGAGCACCACCTCCCCCCGAGGATCCTCGTCGGCGTAGCGCCGAGCGAGCTCCGCAGCCTCGCCACGCACGACCTCCTCGTGCGCCTTGGTGAGCTCGCGGCACACCGCGACGGGTCGCGAGGGATCGATCGAGGCGAGCACCTCCAACGAGGCCGCCACCCGGCGGGGCGACTCGAACGCGACGAGCGTCCCTCCCGGCTCGGCCAGCAGGGAGCGCAGCTCGCCCTTCTTGCGCGGCAGGAAGCCCTCGAAGCGCCAGTGGTCGGCAGGGAGCGCCGAGGCCACCAGGGCAGCGAGCGCCGCCGAGGGTCCGGGCAGCACCTCCACCTCCACCCCGGCGGCCACGCAGGAGCGCACGAGGACGAAACCGGGGTCGGAGACCAGCGGCATGCCGGCGTCGGAGACCAGAGCGACGGTCTCGCCGCGGTGCATCTGTTCGACCAGCGCCGCGGCCTGGGCCGACTCGTTGTGCTCGTGGTAGGCGACCAGCCGTGCGGAGACCCCGTAGCGGTCCAGCAGCACGCGGGTGCGGCGAGTGTCCTCGCAGGCCACCACGTCGGCGTCGCGTAGCGCGGAGAGCACACGCAGGGTGACGTCCTCGAGGTTCCCGATGGGCGTCGGGCAGACGACCAGCCGCCCGCTCACGCGGCGGCGTCCAGCGCCAACAAAGCGGCTCCGAGCATCCCCGACTCGCTGCCGAAGTGGGCGGGCACCACGCGCATGCGGGGCGGGCCCAGGCCCTGGGTGTCGAGCACCTCGCGCGCAGGATCGAGCAGCATGTCGCCCGCGGCGACGGCGCCCCCGCCGATCACCGCCACCTCGGGGTCGAGCACGTTGAGCACGCTGACTAGCCCGGCACCGAGGCGGCGGCCCACCGAGCAGACCGCCTCCCGGGCCAGCTCGTCGCCGGCGTGAGCGAGCTCGGTGACGAAGCTGCCGCGAATCGCCCCGTCGTCCTCGAGGCGCTTGCCCAGCGCGGAGCGGGGATGGGCGCGGGCGGCCTCCGTGCCGGCGATGCCGATCGCGGTCCCCGAGGCCAGCACCTCGAGGCAGCCGCGGCCGCCGCACGGGCAGGGCGGGCCGTCGACGTCGACGACGGTGTGCCCCAGCTCGCCGGCCGCCCCGGTTGCCCCGCGGTAGACGCGCCCGTCCAGGATCAGCCCACCGCCGATTCCGGTGCCCAGGGCGAACATGACCGCGTGCGAGGTGCCGCGCGCGGCGCCGAAGCGATGCTCGGCGAGGACGGCGGCGTTGACATCGTTGTCCACCAGCACGGGTATCCCGAGGCGCTCGGCCATGAGGTCCCCGAAGGGGACGTCGTCGAGGGGCAGGTGCACCGAGGCGACCGATCGGCCCCCGGACACCAGCGAGGGGATCCCGAAGCCGGCGGCGGCGGCGTCAGGGGCCGCGGCGCGCAGCTCCTCGACCGCCTCGACTACGATGCGCAGCGTCTCCTCGCGGTCGGCTCCGCGCCACAGGCGATGGACCCGGTTGTGCACCACGAGGCGGTCGTCCACCACGCCGCCAAGCAGCTTCGTGCCCCCCGCGTCGACGCCGATGACGCGCTTTGGCGGCATCGCCGGACGATATAAGGGACCAGATGCCGGACTCGCCGCCCGAATACAAGGTCTACAAGAGCCGCAGAAATCCCTTCTCGGGGCTCGGCGCGCGCGGGCTCGAGGGGCTGCGCAGGCGCGGGCGGGACAAGGGACCCAGGCAGCCTCGCGAGCGCCGCGGCATGTCCCCCGGCCGTGCGCTGAAGATCGCCGCTCTGGCGCTGGCCGGTTGGCTGGTTTTCTCCCTGGCTCTGTTCCTGCTCAGCGCCCAGCTCAACGGCGGCCTGTCGCCCAAGAGCGAGCGCGCCCTCTCGGGAGGAAGCAGCATCCTGGCCGGCAGCAACCTCCTCGTCCTCGGCACCGACACCCGGGCGGGCGACTCGATCGACAAGAGCCAGACCGGCCCCGCTCGCGCCGACACGATCATGGTCCTTCACGCGAGCCTCGGCGGCTTCCGAAGGCTCTCCATCCCCCGCGACGCCTACACCCAGATCCCCGGGCACGACGCCCAGAAGATCAACGCCGCCTATGCGCTCGGCGGGCGGGCGCTGATGATCGAGACCGTCGAGCAGTACCTCGGGAACGACCTGAAGATCAACCACCTGATGGAGATCGACTTCAAGGGCTTCCCGAAGTTCGTGGACGCCGTCGGCGGGATCACCGTGACCGCGAAGCGGCCGGTCTGCTCGCCGCCGTTCGACAACTTCTGGAAGGGCCTCCGGTTCAAGAAGGGCGAGAACCACCTCGACGGGCGCAAGGCGCTCGGGTGGGCGCGCGTGCGCAAGAACAACTGCGCGCCATCCGAGGACGACACCGACCGCGCCGCTCGCCAGCAGCAGCTGCTCTCAGGCGTACGCGGCCAGTTCTTCTCGCCGTTCATGCTCTTCCGTGCGCCGTGGGCGGCGTGGCGCGCGCCACGGGCCTTCAAGACCGACCTCCACGGCCCGGGCATCCTCGCCCTGAGCCTCGACGCCATGCTGGGCGGCACCGGCGAGTCGGAGGTGCTCAAGCCCTCCTGCCTGGGCTGCGGACCCGGGGGCAGCCTGCTGGTCTCGGAGGCCGAGCGCCACGACGCGGTCGACCGGCTGAAGGGCGACAGCTAGTCGGAGTCGGCCGAGGAGCCGTTGCCCGACGACGAGGCGGAGGACGACGAGGAGGTCTCGGAGGAGGACTCGGACTTCTTGGGCTTGGTGTCCGTCGAGGTGTCGGGCGACTTCTTCTTTCCGTAGTCGGTGCTGTAGAAGCCCGACCCCTTGAAGTGGACGGCGGGGGCCGAGAGCACCCGCCTGGTGGGCGCGCCGCACACCTGGCACTCGGTCAACGCCTCGTCGCTCATACGCTGGAAAACGTCGAACTCGTGACTGTTGTCGCAGCGATACTCGTAGATGGGCACGGCGCGACGAGTATAGGAGCGGCCTAGGAGGGCGGGCGCGGCTGCTCGAGGTCCTCGAGCAGCGACACGCCTGCTGCGTGCCACACCAGCCAGGCCGTCACGTGGCGGACAGGGCGGAAGGCCGTCCTGATCATCGGGCCACGCTATAGCGTCTCCGCCGTGTCCGAGGCGGTCTCGATGGACAAAATCGTCGCTCTTTGCAAGAGGCGCGGGTTCATCTTTCAAAGCTCGGAGATCTACGGCGGCATGGCCTCGGTCTACGACTACGGCCACTACGGGGTCCTGCTGAAGAGCAACGTGAAGGCCGAGTGGTGGCGCTCGGTGCTGCAGGAGCGCGACGACATGGTCGCGCTAGACGCGGCAATCCTCATGCACCCCCGCACCTGGGAGGCCAGCGGCCACCTCGAGGGCTTCACCGACCCCCTCGTCCAGTGCCTGGGCGAGTGCAAGAAGCGCTGGCGTGAGGACCACCTGCCGCCCGGCCAGCGCACGTGCCCCGAGTGCGGCGGGGAGCTGGCCGAGGCCCGCCAGTTCAACCTCATGTTCGAGACCCACGTGGGGCCGGTAGCGGACGAGGGCTCTGTCGTCTACCTGCGTCCCGAGACCGCCCAGGGCATCTTCGTCAACTTCAAGAACGTCCTGCAATTTGCGCGCAAGCGGCCGCCCTTCGGCATCGCCCAGGTGGGCAAGGCCTTCCGCAACGAGATCACGACCCAGAGCTTCATCTTCCGTACCTACGAGTTCGAGCAGATGGAGATCGAGTTCTTCGTCCCACCCGCCGAGGCCGACACCTGGCACCAGCGTTGGATGGAGGACCGCATGGGCTGGTACACCGATCTCGGCATCAGGGCCGACCATCTGCAGCTGCGCCCCCACGGCGCCGACGAGCTCTCGCACTACTCCAGCGCCACGAGCGACATCGAGTACCTGTTCCCTATGGGCTGGTCCGAGCTCGAGGGCATCGCCAACCGCGGCGACTTCGACCTCGCCCAGCACGCCAAGTACAGCGGCGTAAAGATGGAGTTCGTCGACCCCGGCACGGGCGACCGCTACGTGCCCCACGTCATCGAGCCCTCCGCGGGCGCCGACCGCGCGACCCTGGCCTTCATGGTCGACTCCTACGACGAGGAGGAGGTCGAGGGGCGCGAGCGCGTCGTGCTGCGCCTGCACCCGCGCCTGGCGCCGGTCAAGGCCGCGGTGCTGCCGCTGGTCAACAAGGACGGCCAGCCCGAGAAGGCGCGCGCGATCTATGAAGAGCTGCGCAGACGCATCCCGGCCGAGTTCGACACCGGCGGCTCGATCGGCAAGCGCTACCGGCGCCAGGACGAGATCGGGACCCCGTGGGGCGTGACCGTCGACCACCAGACCATGGAGGACGACACCGTCACCCTTCGCGACCGCGACTCGCTCGAGCAGACACGCATCGCCGCCGGCGACCTCGCGGCAGAGCTCGAGGAGCGCCTCCACCAGCCCTGGAGCAGTCCGAAACTGGCCTAAAATGGCTGCATGCAGCCGCTGTTCGAGCACCGGCTGGAGCTCGCGGGATACAGGACTCGCGCGCTGGAGCTCGAGGGCGAGGGCCCCCCGCTCCTCCTCCTCCACGGCTGGGCCGACAGCGCCGACACCTGGCGCCTGCTGCTCGACCGCCTGGCCCGCGAGGGCCGAGCCGCTCTGGCGCTCGACCTGCCCGGCTTCGGCGCCGCCGGCAAGCTGACCGGCGCGCCCATCCTCGAGCAGCTCGACGCCTTCGTGGACGCCGCGCTCGAGCAGACCGGCCAGGGGACCGTGGTCGTCGGCAACTCGCTCGGCGGTTGCGCGGCGCTGCGAGCCGCCGAGCGCCACGACCTGGGCGGGGTGCTGGCCGTCGCCCCGGCAGGGCTGGACATGGCGCGCTGGTTCGTGCTCGTGCGCCGCGACCCGCTCGTGCGCACACTGCTCTCGTCTCCGCTGCCGGTGCCCAACGCGATCACCCGGCGCGTGGTGGCCGGCGTCTACAGCCGCTTGGTCTTCCACCGCCCCTCGGAGGTCGACCCGCTCGTGGCGAGGGCGTTCGCCGGGCACCTCGAGAGCCGCGCCACCGCCGCCCGGGTCGTGCGCACCGCTCGCCGGCTCCTGCCCGAGCTCGACGACTGCTTCGAGTTCGACCAGATCGACTGCCCCGTGCTGCTGGTCTGGGGGCGCCAGGACGTGCTCGTCTTCCAGTCGGGCGCCGAGCGCGTGCTGGACGCCGTGCCGGGTTCGCGCTTGGAGGTCATCGACAATTGCGGGCACTGCCCTCAGCTGGAGCGACCCGATCGGCTCGGCGACCTGCTCCTAGACTTTTTAGGATCGCCCGCCTCTCTCTAGACACCCTCGTCGACTCGGCCGCGAACGGCTACGACATGCTGGTCGGAGGCGGTCTGGCCGAGCTCTCGCCGACCCCCAAGTCGATAATCGACGAGGGCCCGCAGCGCACGGTCTACCGATACCGCCCGGCCCGCGGCGGGCCCCACAGGCGCTCGCCCGTCCTGCTGGTCCCGCCGCTCGCGGCGCCGGCCTCGTCCTTCGACCTGCGCCGCGGCTGCAGCCTGGCCGAGCACCTGGTGGCCCGCGGTCACCCCACCTACCTGGTCGACTACGGCCCGATCTCGTTCTCAGACCGCGCGCTCGGCCTCGAGCACTGGGTCGACGAGGTCATCCCCGAGGCAGTGGAGGCAGTCTCCGAGGACGCCGGCGGCGCACCGGTCCAGCCTGTCGGCTGGTGCCTGGGGGGGATCATGACCCTGCTGGCCGTGGCGGGTGACCAGAAGCTGCCCGTCTCCTCGGTGGCGATGGTGGCCAGCCCCTTCGACTTCGCCCAGGTGCGCATGTTCGCCCCCATCCGGCGGCTGTCACAGCTGACCGGCGGGGCGCTGGTATCCGCGCTCTACAGGGGACTCGGCGGAGCGCCCGCGCCGCTGGTCTCGCTCGGCTTTCGCCTGACGGCATTTGACCGCTACCTGACCAAGCCGCTCTTCCTGGCCCAGAACCTCGGCGACCGGGACACGCTGGCCCACGCCGAGGCCGTCGACAACTACATGGCGCGCATGCTGGCCTACCCCGGGCGCACCTTCGGGCAGCTCTACCACGCCTTCTTCCGTGTCAACGAGCTCGCCGGCGGCAAGGTCCTGCTCTCCGACCAGGAGATAGACCTGGCCGCGGTCCGCCAGCCCGTCCTGAGCGTGGCCGGCGGCAGCGATGTGCTGGCCCCGCGCGGGGCGGTGCGCCACGTGGCCGACCTGCTTCCCAACGCGCAGGAGGTTCGCCTGCGCGACGCGCCCGGCGGACACCTCGGGGTGCTCACCGGGCGCTCGGCCCGCAGGACGACCTGGCCGGAGATCGACGAGTTCCTGGCGGGCAACGATCGCGTCGAGCTCCAGCCCAGACGCGCGCGGCGCTCAACCGGCGCAAAGCGGCCGCCGGTAGCCGCGCAGCCCGCCTAGCGCGGACGGGGCGGCCTAGAGCGTGGAGAGCTCGGCCGCGATCTTCGGGTCCGAGCCGGCCGCGTCGGGGTCCAGCCAGCGCCAGCGCGCGCCGTCCAGCATCTCCGTACGGCCGTCGGCCAGGTGGTCCTGGACCGACTCCACGCGCAGCTCCACGCCCACGACGGGCGCCGCCTCCAGCGGGTCGCGGACCACGACCGCCGTTCCGTAGACGCTGAAGGCGAGCTCGACGCCCAGCAGGCACAGCGCCGCGCGCGGCTCGGCGCGCAGCCGCTCGAGCGTGTCGCGCCCGGGGCCCAGCGCGAAGGCCAGGCGCTCGTCGCCGAGACGGACCGCGGTCGAAACGGGGATCGCGTGCGGGCCGGCCACGCATAGCACGGCCGGCGTGCCCTGCCGCCAGCGCGGGAGCGTCAGGCGGGCGACCCCTCGAAGTCGTTCCGGGGCAGCACACGCGCCAGCGGCCGCGGCACCCACCAGTTCCACTTGCCCATGAGCTCCATCGTCGCGGGTACGAGAATAAGACGGACGAGAGTCGCATCGAGCGCGATGGCGACCGCGAGGCCCAGGCCGATCTCCTTGATCGAGGGCACGCCGGTGCCGGCGAAGACCGCGAACACGGCGACCATGATCAGCGCGGCGCTGGAGATGGTGGCCGCGCTGGCCCGCAGGCCCTGCGCGACGGCGAGCTTGTTGTCGCCGGTCGCCTCGTAACGCTCGCGGATGCGGGTCAGGAGGAAGACCTCGTAGTCCATCGACAGGCCGAACACGATCGCCAGCAGGAACGGCGGCGTGATGGTGTTGATGTAGCCCAGCGACTCGAATCCCAGGAAGCCGTCCACCCAGCCGTACTGGAAGATCGCCACGAGCACCCCGTAGGCGGCGCCGACCGAGAGCAGGTTCATCACCACGGCCTTCAGGGGCAGCAGCACCGAGCGCAGCAGCAGGAACAGGACCATGTAGGAGAACAGCAGCACGAATAGGGCGATCTTCCACATGGAGCCTGAAACCTGGTCCTTGAAGTCCTCGACGCTGGCGGTGGCACCGCCCACCTGCACGCTTGCGCCCGAGGCGCGCAGCCGGTCGACCAGCGCTCGCGCCTGCGGGCTCTCGGGATCGTGCCGGGGCACCGCGGAGAACAGCACCGAGCCGCCGTCCTCCGAGGCGACTGGGCGGTTCACCCGTGCCACCTCGGGGTCGCGCCGCAGCCGGCGGCCCACGGTCTCGGCCTCCCTGCGCTGAGCAATCACCTGCGTCGGCCCGGCCGCGCCCGGGCCGAGGCGGTCGGCCGCCAGCTCGGCGCCGACCCGGGTTTCGTTGCCCCCGGGGAACTGGCGCAGCGCGCCGTCGCCGAACTCGAGCGAGAGAGCGGGGATGGCGAGCACCAGGAGCACCGCCGCGCTCGCGGTGGCGGCCAGGACCGGCCGGCGCGTCACCCGCTCGGTCCAGCGCGTCCAGAAGTCGGCCTTGACCTCACGCGTGGAGCCGGGGCGGCGCCGGCGCCACTGCAGCGAGCGGAAGATCAGCGCGGTCACCGTGGCCACACGCCCGCGGGCGTAGGCGCGCTTGCCCAGCAGCCTGATCAGCACCGGTAGGAGCGTCACAGCGGCGAGGATCGAGATCGCCACGACGAGGATGGCGCCCATGGCCATCGAGCGGATCGTCGTGGAGTCGACCAGGAACAGCCCGGCCAGCGAGAGCATCACCGTCACGCCCGAGAAGGCCACCGTCAGGCCCGACGTTCGCAGCGCTATGGCCCGGGACTGGTCGGGCTCGCGCCCGGCGCGCACCTCCTCGCGGTAGCGGGCGAGGATGAACAGCGAGTAGTCCACCGCCACCCCGATGCCGATCATCGAGGCCACGTTGGTCACGAACACCGAC
This sequence comes from Thermoleophilaceae bacterium, assembly GCA_035296565.1. Lineage (GTDB taxonomy): Bacteria > Actinomycetota > Thermoleophilia > Solirubrobacterales > Thermoleophilaceae > JACCZR01. The sequence goes on along the minus strand of DATHAQ010000041.1, from coordinate 18,720 downwards.
ATGTCGGTGGTCTGAGAGAGGAAGAAGATGCCCGCCCCGGTGATGCCGACGCTGGCAAAGCCCAGGGCCAGCGGCAGCGCCGCGGCCGCGAGCGATCCGAAGACGGCAAGCAGGATCAGTAGCACGATCGGAAAGCCGCTCTTCTCGGCGGACTCGAGATCCTCCTTGCTGAGGTCCTGCATACCCGCCCACAGAGCCTGCTGGCCGACGAGGTAGGTCTGCACGCCGTCGCGCGCCCCCGCGCCGGCGCCGACCTCCTCGCGCATGTCCACCGCAAGGTCTGACAGCTCGTCCTGGGAGCCGTTCACGTCCAGGGGCACCACCACGATCGAGCCCTTGCCGGCCTCGCGCTTTGCCTGCGCGGCCACGGTGCCCGAGAGCTCGGCGTGGTCGAGCCTGCGCGCGGCGACGCCGACGCGGTCCACGGCGGCGCGGACGTCGCTCGTGGTAGAGCCCGGCTTCTGGGCGAGCACCACGGCGAGCGAGTCGCGCTGGGCGCGGTCGAACTGGTGCAGCGAGTGGTCGACCGCCTCCGAGCCCGAGCCGGGGACCACGAAGCCGCCGCTGGTCAGGTGCTCAGTCTGCCTCGCCGCGAACGGGGCCGAGGCGAGCAGGACGACCAGCCAGACCGCCACCACCAGCCAGCGTCGGCGTTCCAGGAACCTGCCGAGCTTCTCCATCGCTGCCTGCATTGCCCTTACTCCCGCTTGCTGGCTGGCCGTACAGCCAGGCATGAGACAGCGCTCAACGCGAGACTTCTGTGACCTTGGTCACTGGGCGAGCAGACGGCGGACACTGCGGGTGCCGAGCTGCAGGGCGGCGCTCGAATCCCAGTCGGGGTCGGACAGCAGCTGCATGCCGATGCCGTCGCCCAGCGCGAAGATCACCGCGGCGACCTCCTCCGCACCGGCGTCGAGGGTGACGACGCCTTCGGCCTCCTTTGCGCGCAGCGACTCGGCCAGGTGCGCTCGCCACGTCCGGTACAGCTCGGCCAGCTCCAGGCGGATCTCCTCGGAGTGGCGCGAGGCGCTGAGCATCTCGTAGACGACGGTGGGCGACCCCGGGTCGTCCTCCAGGAAGGCCTTGAGCTGCTCGACCAGCGCCTCCACGATCTCGTCCGGCGAGCCGGCGCCGGCCAGGCTCTTCTCGAGCGCGGCGACCCGCTCGTCGCAGTCGTGGCGCACGACCTCGACCAGCAGGCGCTCCTTGGAGCCGAAGTAGTAGTGCAGCAGCCCGCGCGAGACGCCCGCGTCGCGCGCGACGTGGTCGAACGTCGACCCGGCGGCTCCGCGCTCGGCGACGCTCGCGCGCATCGCCTGGACGATGCTGCGCGCCTTCTCGCCGTCCAAGCGGCGTGGGGCTGCGACCGAGGCCTCCACCGCCAACGATCGTACCGCCGGAGCGCAGCGCGATTCCTGTTCGGGCGCCACCGGCGGTCGACAGCCTCCTGAACTACGAAGGGCGCCCCGCAGGACGCCCTTCAAGAACTGCTTGCTCGCCCGGCGAGCCGGTCAGGAGCTCCCGACGGGCGCGCTGGGCGGATTGCTGGTCTGCGGCGTGGTGGTCGAGGTGTACTCGAACTCCTCCTCGGCGCCGAACAGCGCGTCGAGCACCTTCTTGCGCAGACCCTCGTTCAGGGCCACGGCGGCGATGCCACCGACGACGAGGACCATCAGGAGACTGCCGCGGCGCTTGGCCTTGCGCTTGCGCTTCGCTCCGCGCAGCGCGTCGGCGGCGTCCTTCATGGCGCTCGCGGCGTTCTGCAGCTCCTTCTGGGTCTTCTTGTCGTCGAAGACGGCCTGAGGGCCCTTGCCGTTGCTGATCCGGGTGTAGGCCCTCTTCGAGGAGTCGAAGGCCGTACGCAGGTTCTCGCGCAGATCCTCGTCCTCCATCAGGCGCTGGACGTACTCGTTGTCCTTCACCGCCTTACCTGCGGCGGCGACACCACCGCCCGCCTTCGCGGCCTTCTTCTTCGCTGCCATTGCTCTCCTCGGAAGTTTGCTTGCCGGCACGGCGCACCATACCCGGCTCAGGCAGCTTGGACACCAGAAAGTCGGGTTGCGGGCTCGAGCGCCTGGTCCAGAACCTCCTCGATCGAATCGACGAAGACGAACTCCATGTCGTCCTTCAGGTGCTGGGGAAACTCGTCGACGTCGGGCTCGTTGCGCCTCGGCGCGATGACCCTGGTCAGCTCCGCGCGCTGTGCCGCGAGAGCCTTCTCCTTCAGCCCGCCGATGGGCAGGACCTGCCCGGTGAGAGTCACCTCGCCGGTCATCGCGGTGTCCGAGCGGACCGGGCGGCCGGTCAGCAACGAGGCGAGCGCTGTGGCCATCGTGATGCCCGCGCTGGGGCCGTCCTTGGGGATGGCGCCGGCGGGCACGTGGACGTGCAGGTCGTGCTCGCGAAACCACTGGTCCGAGTGCTCGGCGCCCAGCGACTCGGAGTGGCCCTTGACCCAGGAGAGCGCCGCGGCGGCCGACTCCTTCATCACGTCCCCCAGCTGGCCGGTGATCTGCAGCTTGCCCTCGCCCGGGTAGGCGGCGGCCTCCACGAACAGGACGTCACCCCCCACGGGCGTCCAGGCCAGGCCGGTGGCCACGCCCGCCTCGTCCGTGCGCCGCCCGACGTCCTCCTGGAACTTGCGCTTGCCCAGCAGCAGGCGCACCTGCTTGGGCCGCACCGTGCGCTTGGAGCGCCGGGTCCCCTCGGCGAACTCGCGCGCGACCTTGCGGCACACCGACCCGATCTCGCGCTCAAGGCTGCGCACGCCGGCCTCGCGCGTGTAGCCGTCGATGATCTCCTCGAGCGCGAGGTCGGTGAACTCGATCTTGGACCTCCCCAGGCCGTTGCGCTCGACTTGGCGCGGCACGAGGTAGCGCTTGGCGATCTCGAGCTTCTCCTCCTGGGTGTAGCCCGAGAGCTCGATCACCTCCATGCGGTCGCGCAGCGGCGCGGGGACCGGGTCGAGCTGGTTCGCCGTGGTGATGAAGAAGCAGCTCGACAGGTCGAAGGGCAGGTCCAGGTAGTGGTCACGGAAGCTGGAGTTCTGCTCGGGGTCGAGCACCTCGAGCATCGCGCTCGAGGGGTCGCCCCGGAAGTCCGCGCCCATCTTGTCGATCTCGTCGATCATCAGCACGGGGTTGTTGGACTCCGCGTCGCGCAGCGCGCGGATGATCGCCCCGGGCATGGCGCCGATGTAGGTGCGCCGGTGGCCGCGGATCTCGGACTCGTCGCGCACCCCGCCCACCGAGAGGCGCTCGAAGGCGCGCCCCATCGCCGAGGCGACCGACTTGCCCAGCGACGTCTTGCCCACGCCCGGCGGGCCGACGAAGCAGAGGATCGAGGAGCGCGCGTCGTTCTTGAGCTTGCGCACCGCGAGGAACTCGAGGATGCGGTCCTTGACCCGCTCGATGTCGTAGTGGTCCGCGTCGAGCACCCCACGCGCATGCGCGAGGTCGAGGTTGTCCTCGGTCGACTTCGCCCAGGGCAGGGCCGCCAGCCACTCGAGGTAGGTGCGGATCACGCCGTGCTCGGCCGCCTGGGGTGGCAGGCGCTCGAAGCGCTGCAGCTCGCGCTCGGCCTGCTTGAGAGCGTGCTCGGGCAGGTCGGCCGCCTCTATCTGCTCGCGCAGCTCCGCGGCCTCGGCCCCCTGCTCGTCGACCTCTCCCAGCTCCTCCTGGATCGCCTTGAGCTGCTGGCGCAAGTAGTACTCGCGCTGGCCGCGGTCCATCTCCGACTGGACCTGCGACTGGATCTGGCTGCCGAGGGAGACCACCTCCAGCTCGCGGGCCAGGAACTCCGAGAGGCGGCGCAGGCGCTTGGCCACGTCGCGTTCCTCCAGCAGCTCCTGCTTCTCCGCGGTGTCGATGCGCAGGGCGCCGGCGATCATGTGCGCCAGCTCGGCCGGGTCCTCCAGGTTCGCCACCGCCACCTGCAGCTCCTCCGGGAGGTAGGGCACTTGCTCGATGATCTGCGTGAAGGTGCTCTGCACGTTGCGGTGCAGGGCCTGGAGCTCGGTCGAGGGCTCGAACTCGTCCGGCCGCTCGGTGATCTCGGCCACCAGGTAGGGCTCCGTGGCCGAGTACTCGCCCAGCTGCACCCGCTGGCCGCCGTTGACCAGGATGCGAAGGGAGCCGTCGGGCACCTTGATCATCCGGGCGACGACGCCGGTGACCCCGACGTCGTAGAGCTCGTCGGGCCCGGGCTCCTCGAGCTCGGGGTTCCGCGAGGCGACCATGGTGATCATCCGGTCGCCTCCCAGCACGTCGTTGACGAGCTGGACCGAGCGCTCCTGGCCCACCGCCAGCGGAATGAGCATGTTGGGGAAGGGGACGCTCTCGCGCAGCGGGAGCACCGGGAGCGCGCCCGGCAATCCGCTGCCCACCGGCACTTCGTGGAACTCGCCGTTGCCCGAGGGGACAGCGATGCTCACGAGGATCCGCCCTCCTCGATCGGTACCCGGCGCACCGGCTCCTCCCGCCGGGCCAGGGGGACCTCGACCCGTAGCATTCCGTCGTCGTACGACGCCCGGGCCTCGTCGGCGACCACGTCGGCGCCCAGTTCCACGACGCGCCGGAACACCCCCTGCTCGATCTCCAGCTGCTGGTAGAGCCGCGCGCCCTGCTCGACCGTGCGCCGCTCCCCGGCGATCACGAGCTGCCGACCGCGAATCTCCAGCCCGAGGCGCTCGGGGTCGACCCCGGCCAGGTCGGCGCGCACGACCGCGCGCGGCGGGTCGTCCAGGTAGAGGACGTCGATCGCGGGAACGAAGCCCCGGCCGCGGAGCCCGGAGCGCTCGAACACGTCGCCGAACAGCTCGTCGATGTCGCGCCGCATCCGCTCGAACCCGGCGAAGAGGTCGCGCTCGGAGCTCAGGGGAGCTCCACCACGAAGCCGTCGCTTGCCACGTCCACGCGGCCCGAGAAGGTGCGGCGGGCCTCGTCGCGCGCCCAGGTCGCGTCCAGCTCGTCGGAGATGTGGGTCAGCAGGACGCGGTCCACGTTCGCCCCCTCGGCGTGCTCGCCGGCCTCGCCCGGCGTCAGGTGCCCCCGGACGCCCGTCCGCTCAGGGCGCGGCAGCGTGGCCTCGATCACCAGCAGGTCGGCGTCCGCGGCGAAATCCTTCAGCGAGTCGGTGGGGCTCGTGTCGGCCCCGTAGACCAGCCGGCCTTTGCCGCTCTTGGAGCTCAGGCACATCGCGTAGGTCTCCAGGAAGTGCGGCACGGCGCGGAAGGTGACGACGAGATGGCCGATCTCCAGTCGCGAGCTGACCTCGTACTCGCGCATCTCGAAGGCGTTCTCGATGAGGTCCTCGTTGCCCCAAGCCCCGACCACCCTGCGGAACACGTCGGTCGCCCCCGGCGGGACGTGCAGCTCGGGCCTGGCCGGGTCGTCGGTGCCCGGCCACGGGGGCACGGGGACTGGCTGCTGGCGGGGCGCGTAGGTGAGCGCATACGAGTAGGGGACGAGGTCCAGGAAGTGGTCGGCGTGCAGATGCGACACGACTACCGCATCCACGTCGACGTAATCGACGTGTTCGCGCAGCTTGGCGAACACGCCGTTGCCGCAGTCGACCAGCAGGCGGGTGTCCTGCTCTTCGACCAGATAGCCCGAGCAGGCGCCCCCGGCGTCCTGCCACGAGGGTGACTTGCCCAGGACCGTCAGCCGCACGACGCCATTATCCCCCGGCGGGGAGCTTCTAGGGGCCCGGAGCCGGCGGGAAGGCGTAGGCCGCGTGGGTGCGCTCGGCCCGGAAGACGAACGACAGCTGGCGCTCGGGTGCCAGCCCGCGCTCGGCCGGGCGGAACGTCGGGCAGGGCTTGCTGACCTTCAGCGCACACAGCATCTGCTGGTGGAAGAAGCAGTCCTGGCAGCGCGCGGCCTTCTGGCTCTTGGGCTTGGGCACGGGACGACCATGCAACATGTTCGCCCCCCTCGCCACTGCGCAAATCCGGAAAACGGCGCTTTTCTGTTTTCCCGCAATTTCCAGGGTGTCCGCACGTTGCCCCGGTCTTTGCGGGGTTTCGCTGCCTTCCTCCGAGGGCACCGTGCGCCGACCACGAGGCGCGCTCCGCGCGGTTCGAGCGCGAGGCTGGCTGAGCGGGGAGGCACCTAAGGTGCGTACTCCTTTCTGCATGGAACTCGTCGCCGGAGCCACCGGCTATGTCGGAGAGCGCCTCCTCGAGCGCCTCTCCTCGGAGGGCCGCCCCGTGAGGGGGCTGGCTCGCGATGCCGCGCGTCTCACCCCGCTGGACGGAGTCGAGCCCGTCAAGGCCGATCTGCTGCAGGGCGAGGGCATCGACGAGGCGCTGGACGGCGTGAGCACCGCCTACTACCTCGTGCACTCAATGGAGGCCTCCTCCGACGATGACTTCGCGGGGCGCGACCGCCGCATGGCCCGCCGCTTCGGCGAGGCCGCCCGTGGCGCCGGGGTGGAACGGATCGTCTACCTGGGCGGGATGGCGCCCGGCGGGCGGCAGTCCAAGCACCTGCGCTCGCGGCTGGAGGTCGAGCAGATCCTGCTCGACGCCGTCCCCGAGTCGACGTCGCTGCGCGCCTCGATCGTAATCGGCGCCGGCTCCTCCTCGTTTCGGGTGCTGGTCCGCCTGGTGGAGCGCCTGCGGGTCCTGCCCATGCCGGCCTGGAACCGCAACCGCACACAGCCGATCGACGAGCGCGACATGCTCGAGTACCTGGCTCGCACCCCCTCGGTCCCGGCCGCGGCCGGTCGGGCGCTCGACATCGTCGGGGCGGACGTGCTGGCCTACGGCGAGATGCTGGAGCGAATCGCGGAGATCATGGGGGTCGGGCGGGCGTCGCTGGGCCTCAAGACCACGCTGACCCCGCCGGCGAGCGCCGTGGTGGCCGCCGTCACCGGCCAGCCGCTCGAGCTGGTGCGGCCGCTGATGGAGAGCCTCGAGTCGGAGATTCTCCCCCGCGACCCGCACGAAGCGGCCCGGCTGTACGGCCTGCGGCCGCGCGGCTTCGATCGCGCCGTGGAGCACTCGCTCGGCGAGTGGGAGGCGATCGAGCCCCTGGGGGCACGGTGAAGGTAGAGCGGTCGATGCAGCTGAACGCGGACCCGCAGGCAGTCCGCGAGCTGGTGATGGACCCCGATCGCCTTGGTGACTGGGTGTCGATTCACCAACATCTCGAGGACTCACCCAATGGGCAGTTGCGCAAGGGATCGCAGCTCACACAGTGCCTGAAGCTCGCGGGACAGCGGTTCAGGGTCACCTGGAAGGTGACTGAGAACACACCGGAAAAGGTGGTGTGGGAAGGAAAGGGTCCGGTTCGGTCCAGGGCCAGGGTGGTGTACGAGTTCGAGGCCAAGGACGGGGGCACGTGCTTCAACTACATGAATGAGTACAACCTGCCTGGAGGCCCGGTCGGACGGATGGCAGGACCGGCGGTGAGGCGCGTGACAGGTGGAGAGTTGGACAAGTCGTTGAAGAACCTGAAAGGTCTTTTTGAGTAACTGTTACTGTTACACATTATGACCGACTTCCTGAAGGACCAGCTACAGGCAATGGACGCCAGGCTGAAGGAGCTCAAGCCGCTCCACGAGGAGTACCTCAAGCTCGAACGCGCCAAGGCGGCGCTCGAGGGACTGGACGCCGCCCCGGCCAAGCGCCGACCCGGCCGCCCGCGCGGCTCGACCTCCTCGGGCAACGGGCGCAGGCGCCGTCGCCGGCGCCAGGGCGGAACGCGCGCGCAGCAGGCACTGGAGGTGGTGCGCCAGCAGCCGGGCGTCTCGGTGCGCGAGCTTTCGGAGAAGCTCGGCGTCAAGCACCCGAACTACATGTACCGGGTGATGAACGAGCTGGAGGGCGACGGCTCGGTCAAGAAGGAAGGGCGCGGCTACGTAGCCGCCTGAGCGGAACTTCCCGCCGCCCACAGGGTTGGCGGGACGTGAAGACCGGACTGCTGTGCCTCCTGGTGGCCGCCGGTGTTCTCGCGCCGGTCGCGCACGCCGCCCCGGTACGCACGGTCGGTCCGAACCCGAGCGTCAGCACGGTCGCGCGGGGGCTGGTGCATCCGTGGGAGATGGCCTTCTTGCCCGACGGCAGCGCGCTGGTCAGCGAGCGCCCCGGGCGGCTTCGTTTCGTCACCAAGGGCCTGCGGCTCAGCTCGCGCGTGATCGCCCGCTTCGATGTCTCCGGCGGCGAGGGCGGGCTGCTCGGCGTGGCCGTGGACCCGCGCTTTCGGGTCAACCGCTACGTCTACGTCTTCCGCACCACAGAGGGCGGGGCCGCGCTGGTGCGCTACCGCTTCGTGCGCCGCCGCCTGCACAGCAGGCGCGTGCTGGCCGGAGGTATCAGCGCGAACCGCATTCACAACGGCGGGCGGGTGAAGTTCGGTCCCGGCCGCAGGCTGTACTTCACCACCGGCGACAGCGCCAATCCGAGCACGGCCCAGAGTAGCCGCTCGCGCAACGGCAAGTTCCTGTCGCTCAGCCGTCGCCAGGTGCTGGGCCGCGGCGGCCGGCCGACCATCGTCTCCAAGGGGCACCGCAACCCGCAGGGCTTCGCCTTCAGCCCGCGCCGCGGCACGCTGTTCGCGACCGAGCACGGCGCGGTCGGCAATGACGAGGTCAACATCATCCGCCGCGGGCGCAACTACGGGTGGCCGCTGATACAGGGCTCGCAGCGCGCGCCCGGCCTCACCTCACCGCTGGTCTTCTACCGGAACGCGATCGCCCCCTCGGGCGCGACCTTCGTCCGCCAGGGGGGCTCGTCATGGAGCGGCGACTTCATGTTCGGCGCCCTGCGCGGCGAGCACATCCGGCGGCTGACGATCACCAACGGCAGCGTGACGCGAAACCAGGCGCTGTTCCGCGGCGACTTCGGCCGCATCCGCACAGTCGTAGAGGGCCCCGACGGCGCCCTCTACGCGTTGACCACCAACGGAAGCAACGACCGGATACTCCGGATCGTCCCGCCCAGCGGCTAGCCCGCGCTCGGGCTCCGCGGCGCACGGGCCGAGGGAAATCGTCAGCGGCCTGAGCAATTCGTGGGAGGGGTGACGCGGTGCGCGCTCGTGGGCCGAACGTACCGGCGGGGGCGGCGCGCACGCACCCACCCAAGGGAAGAGCTCAGCCGCCTGAGCGTTTCGCGGGAGCGGTGCGCGGAGCATCGGGTCGCGGACCGTTCGCGGACGCTCCGGGCGCGTAGTCTCGCTTCGGGGCTAGCCCAGCAGGTCCTTGACCGTCTCACGCTCCTGCGCGAGCTCGTCGACGGTCGCCCTGATGCGCTCCTTGGAGAAGTCGCTCAGCTCGATGCCCTGGACGATCTCCCAGCGGCCGTCCTTCGTGGTCACCGGGAACGACGAGATCAGGCCCTCGGGGACGTCGTAGGAGCCATCGCTGGGGACGGCCATCGACACCCGCTCGTCGCCGGTGCCGATGACCCAGTCGTGCACATGATCGATCGCCGCGTTGGCCGCGGACGCGGCGCTCGAGGCGCCGCGTGCCTTGATGATCGCGCCGCCGCGGCCGGCCACTGTCGGGATGAAGTCATTCTCCAGCCAGTCCTGGTCCTGGTCGACCGCGTCCCAGGCGGGGACGTCATCGACCTTCGCGCTGAAGATGTCGGGGTACATCGTGTTCGAGTGGTTGCCCCACACCGCCAGGTTGTGGACGTTGGCCACCAGGTCGTTCGCCTTGCGAGCCAGCTGGGTCATGGCGCGGTTCTGGTCGAGCCGGGTCATGGCGGTGAAGCGCTCGGCGGGCACGTCGGGCGCGTTCTGTTGGGCGATGAGACAGTTGGTGTTGGCGGGGTTGCCGACGACCAGCACCTTGACGTCGTCGGCCGCACCCGCATTGATGGCCTCTCCCTGTGGCTTGAAGATGCCGCCGTTGGCCTCGAGCAGATCGGAGCGGTCCATGCCCTCGCCGCGCGGCTTGGCCCCCACGAGCAGCGCGACGTTGCAGCCGGAGAAGGCCTCCTTCTGGTCGTCGGTGACCTCGACCCCGTGCAGCAGCGGGAAGGCGCAGTCGTCGAGCTCCATCGCGGTGCCCTCGGCGGCCTTGACCGCATCGGGTATCTCCAGCAGGGTCAGCTTGACCGGCGTGTCCGGGCCCAGGAGGTCGCCGCCGGCCGCCCGGAACAGCAGGGCGTAGCCGATCGCGCCCGCCGCGCCGGTCACGGTCACGTTCACAGGTGTGCTCACTTGTTCATCTCCTCGATGACCGCGTCGGCGTACTCCGAGGTGCCGACGGCGGACGGGTCGTCGCGGGTTGGCTTGAGGTCGTAGGTGACGTCGTCGCCGGCCTTTATCACGGCGGCGATGGCCGACTCGAGCCGGTCGGCGGCGTCGTCCTCGTCCAGGTGGCGCAGCATCAGCATCCCGGACAGCATCAGCGCCGTCGGGTTGATCACGTTCTTGCCCTTGTATTTCGGAGCCGAGCCGTGCGTGGCCTCGAAGGTGGCGGCCTCGGAGCCGATGTTGGCGCCCGGCGCCAGGCCGAGCCCGCCGCTCAGGCCGGCCCCCAGGTCGGAGACGATGTCCCCATAGAGATTGGGGAGCACGATCACGTCGTACTCCTCGGGCCGCGACACCAGCTGGTTGCAGAGGTTGTCGATGATGCGGTCCTCGAACTCGATGTCCGGGTGCTTCTCGGCGACCTTGCGTGCGGTGTCCAGGAACAGCCCGTCGGAGTGCTTCATGATGTTGGCCTTGTGGGCCGCGGTGACCTTCTGGCGGCCGTTCTGCTCGGCGTAGTCGAAGGCAGATTCCACGATGCGCTCCGAGCCGAACACGGAGATCGGCTTGATGGAGATGCCCGAGTCCTCGCGCACGGGTGAGTCCAGCTCGTCCTCGAGGAAGCGCTGGAGCTTCTCGTTCTCCTCGCTGCCCTTCTCGAACTCGATGCCCGCGTACAAGTCCTCGGTGTTCTCGCGCACGATGACGATGTCCGTTTCCGGAAAGCGCGTCCTCACACCCTCGTAGGCCTTACAGGGTCGGATGCAGCTGTAGAGGTCGAACTCCTTGCGCAGGGCGACGTTGATCGAGCGAAAGCCCGAGCCGACCGGAGTGGTGGTCGGCCCCTTGAGCGCCAGGCCGTTCTCTCGCACGGACTCGATCGTGGCCTCGGGGAGCGGGTTGCCCTCGCTCTCGTAGACGTCCTCGCCGGCCTCCTGCTGGTCCCACTCGAACTCGACGCCAGTGGCCTCCAACACGCGCGTGGTTGCTTCTGCGATCTCGGGCCCCGTGCCGTCGCCGGGTATGAGCGTGACCTTGTGTGCCATAGGGGCGGGAGTATTTACCAGGCTGGGTACAAACCGGCCTATGCCCATCACGACCGACATCGACGCCGAGCCGATCCCCGAGGAGTTCACGGCCTCGCGCATGCGGCGGTCGATCCTGATCGTCGTGGCGATCGTGCTCGTGGTTGTCGGCCTGCTCGTGCTGGTGCCCGGCCTGGCCTCGCTGCGTCACCGCTTCGAGGGCGCCAAGGCGGGCTGGTTGGTGCTGGCCGCCGTGCTCCAGATCCTCTCGTGCTTGTCGTACGTGATCGCCTTTCGGACCGTGTTCTGCCGACAGATGAGCTGGCGCACGAGCACCGAGATCGGACTGTCGGAGCTGGCGGCCAACTCGGTGCTGTCGGTCGGCGGCGCGGGAGGCCTCGCCCTCGGCGCCTGGATCCTACGGCGCGGCGGAGTGGACAGAGGGCACATCGCGCGCCGGACCGTGGCCTTCTTCCTCTTGACGAGCCTGGTCAACGTGAGCTGTTTGTTCCTGGGCGGGCTCGGCCTCGCCACCGGCGTGCTGTCGGGGACCGACTCGGTGCTGCTCGGCCTGCTGCCCGCCTTGGCCGGCGCCGCCGCCATCGCGATAGCGCTGGTGTCCGGACGGCTCGCCGGCGCCCTGGCGCGCCGCTCCCGCTGGGGTCGCGTGACGACCGTCGCCCTGACGCTCGGCCAGGGGGTCTTCGAAGCGCTGGACCTGCTGCGCACGCGCCAGCCGGCACTCGGCATCGGCACCGCGGGCTACATGCTCCTCGACGTCGCGGTGCTCGCCGCCTGCTTCGCCGCCTTCGACATCGAGCTCCCGCCCTTCGGCGTGCTGCTGGTGGCCTACATCGTCGGCCAACTCGGCGGCCTGCTCCCCGTCCCGGGGGGCCTCGGCGGGGTGGACGGCGGGCTCATCGGCGCCTTGGTGATCTACGGGGTGGACGCCGCCGATGCGGCGGTCGCCGTGATCGCCTACCGCGGAGTGCTGCTCGCGGTTCCGGCCGCCCTGGGCTTCCCCGCCCTGGCGGTGCTGAGGCGCAGGCTGCGCTCCGAGCGCCACGACATCGCCGCCTGCGGACCGGGGGAGCAGGTCGAGGTGATCGGACGCGGCGTGGTGCGCAAGCCCGCCTGAGGGCTACTCGAGAGTCGAGAGCATGAAAGCCAGGCCGAAGCCGGCCGCGGTGACCAGCCCCACCCAGTTGCGCCGGCCGCTGTCCTCGTAGGCCTCCGGGACCATCGTGTCGGCCAGCATCACCACGATCGCCCCGGCGGCGAAGGCCTGGATCGCGCCGATCGCGTCCCCGGAGGCCCCGTCCAGCAGAGCGAACCCGGCGAGGGAGGCGAGCGCCGAGGCCAGCGCGACGCCCGTCCACAGGCCGATGATCCAGCGGGTCGAGTGCCCGGCTTTCCGCTGCCCGCTGGCGGCGGACAGCGACTCGGGCACGTTGGAGATGAACACGGCCGCCACCACGGCAACGCCCACGCCTTTGCCCTCCAGGAGGCTGATCCCGATGGCCGCCGACTCGGGGACGCCGTCGAGAAGCGATCCGATCACCAGCGCCGGGCCCGAGCCGCCGGCTTGCTGGCCTTGAGAGCGCTTGCGATGGGCGCCGCCCCTCCTGGTTACGACCGTGTCGGCCACGAAGAAGGCGAGCGCGCCCGCTATCAGCCCCAGCGCCGTGGCGTCACGTCCACCACGCTCGAAGGCCTCGGCGGTCAGCTCGAACGCGGCCGCGCTGATCAGGACCCCGGCGCCGAAGGCCATGATCAACCCGATCGCGGGCTGCGAGAAGCGCACCCGAAGGCCGAGGGCGGCGCCGATGACTAGGGCGCCGCCGCCGACGAGGCCCCACAAGCCGGCCTCGATCACGGGCGGAGCGTACGCCTATGCCGGTCCGAAGGTCAGGCCGAAGCGCTCGCACAACGCCGGGATGCTGTCCGGCTTTGCCTCGAGGCCGTATCGCGCGCCGAGCTCGCCCACCTGCGACGGATCCAGCGGCCCTCCCCCGACCAGGTCGACCAGCTCGCGGAAGTACTCCTCGAAGCCGGCCGGAGAGATGATCTCCAGGATCCGGCAGGGATCGTCGCCGGCGTTCCAGAAGGTGTGCCACTGGTCGCGCGGCTTGAAGACCAGGTAGCCAACGCCGGCGTAGACCACTTCGTCGCCCAGCAGCGCGCCCATCCGGCCCTCGATCACGAAGGAGTACTCGTCCTCGCGGCTGTGGCGGTGCAGCGGGGCGGCGAGGGCGTGCGGGGGCATCGGGTGCTCGACCAGCGAGAAGCCGCCGTCATGGGTCTCGTCGCCGTCGACCATGAAGCGCACGCCGATCGAGCCGAGCATGCCGCTCTTCCCGTCGCGGGGACCGACGATCCTGGGGGCCGAGGAGGTCTTCATGGCTCACCTTTCGTTGAACAGACTGTTTATCGAACGGCAGCCAAGGTAACATGGATGAACACCGTGTCAACCCAAAAGCGCAGATACGAGCTGAAGGCCCGCGCCGAGGGGCAGCAGAAGACCCGTGGGCGGATCGTCGCGGCGGCCGCCCAGCTGCACCAGGAGGTCGGCGTCAGGAACACGACCGTGGCCGACATCGCCCGCCGCGCCGGCGTCCAGCGGGTCACCGTGTACAACCACTTCGCCGACCTCGACGAGCTGCTGCCCGCCTGCAGCGCTCACTGGCTCGAGCGGCACCCGATGCCCGACCTCTCGGAGGCCTTCGCGATCGAGGACCCGCGCGAGCGGGTGTGCGTAGCGCTGAGGCGCCTCTACCCGTGGTACCGCGAGAACGAGCGCATGCAGCTGAACGTGCAGGGCGACCGCAACACGGTCCCCGAGCTCGAGCGCTGGATGGCTCGCAGCGCCGACGTGCGCCTCGCGGAGCTGGCGGGCGCCCTGGCAGCCGGGTTCGGGCTGGAGGGCGAGGCCGCTGAGCGAGCGCGCGCGCTGGCCCGGCTCGCGCTGGACTTCTGGACCTGGCGCCGGCTCAGCACCGAGGGCCTCGACGACGAGCAGGCGGCCGACCTGATGAGCGGCCGGCTGCCCTAGCCCGTTCGAGACACCTGCCACCATCCACGGTGGTGTTCGGTGGCAGTTCGATCAAGCTGGCGCGGGTCTTCGGAATCCGTATCGGGGTCGACGTCAGCTGGTTTTTCGTCTTCTTCCTCGTCATCTACTGGCTGACGGGCAACTACAGCGACAGCCTCGGCTCCGGGAAGGACACCGAAGCCTTCCTGCTCGGGGTGATCAGCGCAATCCTGCTCTTCGGCTCGATCGTCCTCCACGAGCTGGGGCACGCGCTCGCGGCCCGGCGGCTGGGCATCGCCATCGCCTCGATCGACCTCTGGCTGTTCGGCGGCCTCGCCAAGATGGAGCGCGACACGCGCACCGCCGGCGAGGAGTTCAAGGTCGCGGCGGCCGGACCGGCGGTCACGCTCGTGATCGCTGCCGTCTGCTTCGCCGCCGCCTCCCTGATCGCCGGCGCCGACCAGGCGCTGGACGCAACCGGCGTGGAGGGCAGCAGGCTCGACCCCGTGGTGGCCGTGCTCGGCTGGGTGGCGCTCGTCAACGTCAGCCTGCTGATCTTCAACCTGATCCCCGGCTACCCGCTCGACGGCGGGCGTATCGCCCGCTCGATCGTGTGGTGGCGCACCGGCGATCGCACGCGCGCCACCCGTACCGCGACCCGCCTGGGCCGCGGCGTCTCCTATCTGATGATCGGCGGGGGAGTCTTCATCGCCATCGCGACGGGCGATGTCTTCGGCGGCATCTGGCTGGCGGTCATTGGGATGTTCCTGGGCAGCGCGGCGCGCCAGAGCGAGTTCCAGAACGAGGTCCAGAGCCGGATCGAAGGCGTCCGCGTGGCCGACGTCATGGACGCCGAGCCGGTGGCCATCCACTCCGAGCTGAGCCTCGACCGCGCCTGGGACGATTTCTTCCTGCGCTACGGCTGGCCGTGGTTCCCCGTCGTGGACGCCGCCGGGCGCCTCGTCGGCGTGGTCGCCTCGGAGTCGGTCGAGTCGGTACCCGAGCAGGTCCGCCCGAGTCGCAACGTGGCCAGCGTGATGGCCGCGGACGACGCCGGGGCGGGGCTGCGGGTGGGCTTCGAGGAGCCGCTCGAAGCGCTGCTGGGCCGCGAGGGCCTCGCCCGCCTTGGGGCGATCATGGCCGTCGACCGAGAGGGCGTCCTGCGCGGCGTGGTAACCGCCGATCGGGTGCGCCAGGCTCTGCGTCCGGTTGCGCCCTGAGGGTCCATGCGCCGTAGATCGGGTGGGCGTCGCGCTCGAATAGGATTGCGCCCGCCTCTCCCCAGATGCCCCAACACGACGTCCTCGTAATCGGAGCCGGCCTCGCCGGACAGCGCGCCGCACTCGCCGCGGCGAAGACCGGTGCGTCCGTGGGGATCATCTCCAAGGTGCACCCCGTCCGCTCGCACTCCAACGCAGCGCAGGGCGGCATCAACGCCGCGCTCGACCCCGAGGACTCCTGGGAGTCGCACGCCTTCGACACCGTCAAGGGCTCGGACTACCTGGGCGACCAGGACGCCATCGAGATCATGTGCAAGGAGGCGCCCGACGAGCTGCTCGAGCTCGAGCACCTGGGGGTCACCTTCCACCGCAACGAGGAGGGCGGGCTCGGCAAGCGCGCGTTCGGCGGCGCCTCGGCCGCGCGTACCTACTACGTCGCCGACATCACCGGCCAGGCCATTCTGCACGTCCTCTACGAGCAGCTCATGAAGCACGACGAGGTGCACCGTTACGAGGAGTGGTTCACCACCGCCCTGGTCCAGGACGACGAGGGCAAGATCGCCGGCGCGGTCACGCGCAACATCCGCGACGGCTCCATGGAGCTGTTCGCCGCCAAGTCGGTGATCCTCGCCACCGGCGGCAACGGCCAGGTGTTCAACCCGACCACAAACGCCCTGGTCTGCACGGGCGACGGCATCGCCCTTGCGTACCGCATCGGCGCGCCGCTGATGGACATGGAGATGATCCAGTACCACCCCACCACGCTGGCGGGGCTCGGGCTGCTGATCACCGAGGGCGCACGCGGCGAGGGGGCGCACCTCTACAACGCCGAGGGCGAGCGCTTCATGGAGAAGTACGCGCCCAACAAGATGGAGCTGGCTTCGCGCGACGTGGTCTCGCGCGCAGAGCAGACCGAGATCGACGAGGGCCGCGGCTTCCCGGACGGCACGGTGGCCCTGGACATCACCGTGGTGCCCAAGAAGCGCATCCACGAGGCGCTGCGCGAGATCCTCAACGTCGGCCGCGACTTCGCCGGAGTGGACATCACCAAGGAGCCGATCCACATCAAGCCCGGCAACCACTACGTCATGGGCGGCGTCAAGACCGACACCGACGGCCGGACCTCGATCCCCGGCCTCTACGCCGCCGGCGAGTGCGCCTGCGTCTCGGTGCACGGGGGCAACCGGCTGGGCGCGAACTCGCTGCTGGACACGCTGATCTTCGGCCGCCGCTCGGGCGAGCACGCCGGCAAGGCGGCCAAGGGCGCGCCCATGCCTACCCCGTCGCAGGCCGCCCTGGACAGCGAGAACGCGCGCATCCGCGCGGTGTTCGACCGCGAGCGCTCCAGCCGCCGGGTCTCGGAGATCAAGGCCGAGCTCGGCAAGACGATGGATGAGAAGTGCTCGGTCTACCGCGAGGAGGAGGGCCTGCGCGAGGCGCTCGAGGTGATCACGCGCCTCAAGGAGGAGGCCAAGACCGCCTCGGTGGACGACCGCGGGACGATCTTCAACCAGGATCTGCTGGGAGCGATCGAGCTCCAGTTCATGATCGACAACGCCGAGACCATCCTGGTGTCGGCGATCGAGCGCAAGGAGTCGCGCGGCGCCCAATACCGCACCGACTTCCCCGAGCGAAACGACGACGAATGGCTCAAGCACATCACCGTGCAGCCGAACGGCGACGGCGAGACCCCCGAGATCGAGTACTCCGAGGTGACGTTGACGCAGTGGGAGCCGGAAGAGAGGACTTACTAGCCCGTGGCTGAGGCCCAGGACTACACGCTGAAGGTTCGGCGCTTCGACCCCGAGTCGGGCGAGCAGGCCTACTGGCGCGACTACGGCGTGGAGCTGGATCCCGAGCGCTCTGTCCTCGACGGCATCCTCCAGGTCCGCGACCGCGAGGACGCCTCGCTGGCCATCCGTTGCTCGTGTCGCGCCGCCATCTGCGGCTCCTGCGGCGTGCGCATCAACGGCAAGTCCGCGCTTGCCTGCAACACCCGCATCTCCGACGCCCAGGAGACCGCCCTCAACGGCGCGATCACGGTCGAGCCCATGGGCAACATGCCCGTGATTAAGGACCTCATCGTGGACATGGACGCCGTCCACTGGAAGAAGATCCAGCGGGTGGTGCCCTGGCTGCTGCCCGAGCGCGAGCCCCCCGAGGGCAGCGAGTACAAGGTCCCGGCCGAGGCCATGATCGATGTCACCCAGTCGATGGCCTGCATCCAGTGCGGCGTGTGCGTGTCGGCCTGCCTCTCGCTGGAGGTCGACACCGAGTTCATCGGGCCGGCCGCGCTGGCCAAGGCCTACCGCTTCGTCGGCGACCCGCGCGACGACCACACCGAGGAGCGCCTGCGCGACCTGGCCGAGGACCCGCACGGCATCTACGACTGCACCCACTGCTTCGCCTGCATCGAGGTTTGCCCCAAGGACGTGGCGCCGATGTCGCAGATCATGCGCCTGCGCCGGCGGGCCACGGGCGACTTCGGCATCAAGGACGACAACAACGGCTACGGCCACGAGAAGGCCTTCGTGGACATCATCGAGAAGTGGGGCACGCTGCACGAGGCGCAGCTGCTCCCCCGCTCGTTCGGCCAGGGCAGCATGATCCGCGGGCAGCTCGAGCCGGGCGCGGTCAAGCAGCTCCTCACCGACATGCCCACCGCCCTGCGCGGCCTGCGTTCCGGCAAGGTCACGCCCAAGAAGGCCCTCCTTCACCCCAAGCTGCCGGGTCAGAAGAACGTCCGGCGCATCTACGAGGAGGTCGAGGGCAAGGACGAGCGCCTCGAGCTCAACCTCTACATCACCGGTCACGGGGGCGATGAGCCCGAACCCGACGAAGACGAGGGCGCCATGGCCGAAGGAAGCGAGGAAGCATGAAGGTCGCGTACTGGCCCGGCTGCGTCTCGCGGGGCTTCACCCCCGAGCTGCACGGCTCCATGGAGCTGGTTGCCCCCAAGCTGGACCTCGAGCTGGTGGAGCTCGACCGCGCCAATTGCTGCGGCGCCGGGGTGATCGCCGAGCACAACCAGGAGCTGGTCGACACCCTGAACGCCCGCACCTTCGCCATGGCTCAGGACGTGGAGGGTGCGGCGGGCATGATGAACATCTGCTCGACCTGCCAGGGCGCCCAGTCCGAGTGCCAGGAGCGCCTCGACGCCGACGTCGAGTACCGCAAGCACGTCAACTCCAACCTCGACGCCGAGGGCCTCAACTACGAGCGCGACGGCGCCTGGTGGAACA
>DATHAQ010000040.1:0-24504 GCA_035296565.1 Thermoleophilaceae bacterium | reverse complement strand
ATACGTTCGTGACCCGCCAAGGCTCGCCCTACGCTGCCGAAGGCGCTGGAACCAGCAGGTACATGTACCCCACCGTGTCGCGGTCGGTACTGCTCTGGTCTATGAACGCCAGCACCGTGCGGTCCAGCTGCCTCTCGATCTTGGCGACCAGCTCCTCGCGCATGGCCCGGTGGATCTCACCCCGGACGCGCACGAGTTGCTCCCGGGGGGGAGCAAACAGTGCGTCTTGCACCTCTCCGTCTATGCCTAGGACGACGACAGTGACCCAGTCGTTGCCGAAGTCGTCGTGGCTTCAGGTGACCCGCGACCCATTGCGATATGCGCGAGACGCGTGGCCGCGTCGGAGATGGCACCAGCGACATCGCCCGCCGACCTGTCGTCATCCATTTTGCCCGTCCCGACCTCATCCTTGGACCGGTGGTAGTCGTGGCGGGTCACCCGCCCTGGCTCCAGGGGGTCGGCCAGCACTTGAGCAGGAAGCCCACCAGCAGATCGTCGAGGTCGTCGCTGTCGCTCTCCGCGAGGTAGTCCAACGCGGCGGCGACCCGGTTGGCTCGCGACCAGGATTCGGGGGGCAGGGGCGGGGTCGGCTCGGCCATGAGGCCATGCTCATGCGCCCGGCCGCCGGGGTCGATACCACGGTTGCGGTATCCGGTGGCCTCAGTCCCGGACGAGGCCGTCGCCCAGCGTCCTGGCGACGAGGTGGGCGCGCGAGCGGGCCCCGACCTTCTCCATGGCGTTGCGCACGTGAGTTCGGACGGTGTCGTGGGCGATGCCCAGCTCGTCGGCGATCTCGGGGCTGCTGTGGCCAAGGGCCACCAGGCGCACGACCTCCAGCTCCCGGTGCGTCAGCGTGGCATCGTCCTCCTCGGGAGACGGGTCGCGGCGGAAGCGACGGCCCCAGCGCTCGGTGCTGAGCGCCACCAGCAGGACCAGGCGATGGCCGGTGACGGTTTCCGGGTGCGCGCCCCATTGAACGGTGATCGTGGTTCCATCGGGGCGCACCAGCTCGCGCTCCCCGGTGAAGTCGCCGCGCGCGATTGTGGCCGCCCAGTCGCGGGCCGATAGGACCGGGCCGTCGGGGGTGAGCTCGTACACGGGCTTGCCGACCACCTCGCCGCGCCTGAGGCCGACAAGCTTGAGATAGGCGCCGTTGACCTCGAGCTGGATCCGCCGCTCGTCCAGCAGCACCATCGCGTTGCGAGACCGCCGAAAGGCGAAGCCGAACATCTCCTGCCAACCTCTCTCTGCGGTCACGACCGAACCATCCCATGAGGCGTAGCACGTCGGGTCTAGCAGGCCACCCCAGCAGCGGCCACAAGGGTCTCCCGCTTCACCGCGTCGACCGTCGAGCCGCCCCTCGTGCCAGCCACCGGGGAGAACTGCCGCGCATTAGGCGAGTTCATTCGCAAACGCGCCTGACCACCCGCACGAGCCGTCGAGCTTCGGCCACCTTCGATAGCTCACGCCGTACTAGGAGCGGGTCCGAAGGTGCGTTGGAGCGGAAAGTCCAGTCGGCGCGCGCAGGGACGGGGGAGGGCGGTGGGGCTACCGGCGAGCTGCTGGTCCTACCTCACCCCGCCTCACTCGGTTTCAGGTGTCGAAGTAGCCAATGGTCTCTTGCAGGTACCAAAGCCAGATCAATGCCGGCACCCACGCCACGACGAAGCTGATTAAGGCGGGGGCCAGGCCGAGCGAGACGGCTTCGGCTGATCCCGAGCGTGAGACGACGCGACCCAGGCAACGCCGAGTGCGACGAGGCTGGGGGATGGCGTGAGCCTCGGAGGTTAAGAAGGCCAACACGTTGGTCGGGATCACAGAGCAAGCCGGGACTACGACGAGGGCGTGTCCCCGCTTCATCCCTGAGGGATCGCCCGACCTAGGTGCGTCGCTTCGATTTTTATCGCGGGAACCGGGACAGGCGGTGTCCTGTCGCCGTTCTTGACTCCGGTGTCCCCACCCCCACGCGTGCCGGGGATACTGGGTACGCGATGTCGCAGGAGAACAGCGTGACCACCCGTCGTCCCCGGCCCCTGCCCGACCGCGTGCTGGTTCGACTGCCGTGGCTCGCGCACTTCTTTATTGCTTGGTTGGTGCGTCTTCGGCCGGGCTCGGCGCTGAGGACACGGCTGACCGAGTGGTCGTTCAGACGCGGCTTTGACGCGATCAACCGAAACGATCCTGACGCGGTGGGGCCGCTGGCCTATGAGCCCGATGCCGAGGTCTGGGTCAGCGGGCTCGAATTGGTCTCGACGAAGGACTGCTACCGCGGCTTGGAGGAATACCGCGACTTGTTCGTGGAGTTGGAGGACGCCTGGAGCGACTGGTCGTGGGCCGTAGGGACAGTGCTGGTCGCGGGCAAACGAACGGTGGTGGTCCAACTCGATCTCACAGCACGCGGACGAGTCAGCGGGGTGGAGGTCACGGTGAACGGTGCCGGAAGCGTGTACCACCTCTCGCCGCGCGGAAGGATCAAACGTCAAGACTTCCTGATCGAAGGAAACGGCTGGCAAAAGGTCCTCGAAGCCGCGGGGCTGTCGGAGCAGGCGATGTCGGAGAACGTGGAGCTCGTGCGACAGCCCATCGCCCTGAAGTCCCGCTCCCGCCGTGGTCTGGACGAGCGGATCTTCCTACGCTTCCGGCGGGTCGTAATACCCGTGACGCGAGTGGCTTGGCGGCTTCCACCAGGGTCTCGGCTGCGACGGGGAGTCATTCTTCGCGCCGCCCAGACCGGCTTCGCTGCGATCAATCGCGGAGACTTCGAGTCGAGCTTCCTGATCTACCACCCAGACGTCGAGATCATCACCCCTGCCCCTCTTGTCGCCATGGGGTTCGACCCCGTCTACCGCGGCCGCGAAGCACGCTTCGACTACCAGCGGAAATGGACTGCGGAATGGGGCGAGATGCGATTCCTGCCCACGGAAATGCTGGACCTTGGCGAACGTGTTCTGTTCGTCGGCCGGATCGAAGGCACGGGGCTGAGCAGCGGCGCTGCTGTCGATACCGATTGGGCGGTCCTCTACACGCTGTCGGAAGGACAGTTGATCCGCGAGCAGCCCTTCTTCGATCACCGGGAGGCTTTCAAGGCCGCGGGGCTGTCGGAGTAGGACGTCACGCTGCCCTCTCGTTAGGGGGCTTGCGGTCGAGCCGCTGCTGCGCCTCTCGTCGCTGACGGCCTCTCTCGTCAATGCGGCGCGCGTGGTTCGCGCATGACCACCTCTCCGGGAGGGCCTGCTCACCGCACGTCCCGCGGGGACAGCCCACGGTCGGGGTCACCCATCGCCACTACGCCCACAGCTCGCTGGTCGGGTCACCCGTTCCGGGGGAGGCTCGCCGCAACCAGCCCAAGGAAGGGAGGTGAATCGCGTGAAGAAGCTCGCTGCATTGCTCGCAGCAGGCGCCCTATTCGTCGCCGCCCCGACTGCCTTTGCCGGTCAGGGCAACGGGGTCTCGAAATCGCACGGCGCCAACGCGCACGGAAACGCCGTATCAAGCGGGGCCACGCCTCACCCGCAGTAGGCCGGAGGAACCACGTCTTCGGGCCAGGTCCGCCAGCTCTGTGCTGTGAGGAAAGCGCATGAGCTGGCGGGCCTCTCACCTTGGCGGTCTTCCCGCAGGCGCTCGGGGTCCCCCCCGGCGGAAAAGCCCTCGAAGCCGTCGGATTGTCGGAGTACCGCAAGGCCATGAACCACAAGGCCGCGATGGGCGGCGGTTTCGGGTCCTTGTTACGGGGTAGCCCCCCATATGCGGGACTGAACCGAGCGGCGCGAAACGCGCATCTCGACCAGGATCGCCTTCACTCTCTCGCGGAACCGACCCAGGCGTCCTAGGTCGCCGGCCGTCGAGCGGCCCGTCACGCCGAGTGGCCGGTTCGAGTCCGGTCGCTCGCGCTGCTGAGATCTACCGCCGGACGACGTTGTGGATATCGAGGATCTCGGGCTCGCCGGGATCGATCCCTACTTCCTCGAGTACGGGCATGAGGCGCTGCCCGAACGCGTCGAGCTGCTCGCGCGAATCCCAGATCTCGCTGACTCGGAGGTTCCCGTCGACGAGAAAGCACACGTGGTACTCCATACCGTCCGGCGGGAATTCCCCAACGTCCTGAAGTCGTCTGATCGTCTCGTCGTACTGTTCCGTGGTGGTCGTAGAGGTGGGGGCGAAGCGGATCAGGACGCTCATCGCGATCCTCCGTGGCTCGGGGTCGTCCGACCCTACCCCTTAGCCGGCGCCGGGATAATGGGCGGGCGATGTCGCAGGAGAACGTGGAGCGGGTGCGTCGGGGGACCGAGGCGTTCAGCCGTGGTGACTTCGAAGGTTTTCTGGAGAACTGGGCGCCCGACGCCGTGGTGGACTGGACCAACTCCCGCGGACTGGAGGCGCGCGTCTATCGGGGCCACGCCGATATCCAGGCGTTCGCCGAGCGATTCCGGGAGGCCTTCGAAGACTTCCGGGTTGAGCTGCTGGACCTCGTGGAGGTCGAGGACGGGGTGCTGGTCGCCGAGAACATCACCTACCTACGTGGCCGAGACGGTGTCGAGGTTCAGGCTCGAAGCGCCTGGCTGATCACGATCCGAGGCGGCCAGCAGACCTCGCTCACGCTCTACCAGACCAAGCAGGAAGCCCTGACGGCCGCTGGGCTGTCGGAGTAGGGGTCACCGTCTGAGCGCCTGTCACCCCGGGGGTCGACGGTCCGAATCCGGTCGCTCGCGTTGACGCCTCGCCCTGAGCTGGGCCACCGCCAGCCAGGCCATGAAGCCGATCACCGGGATGAAGTACGCGATGGTCACCAGCCAGTGTCCTGCGTGAGCGATGACGAACGTCATGCGTTGCTCGATAGGAGTAGCAGCAGCGCGCTGATGGTGAACAGGATCATCACCGCGAGCATCCAGAGCTGGGAGGGCACCACCTTGTCCTGCTCGTCGCGGTAGACGACGAGCGCGCGGTCGTGCGCCAACGCCAGGGCCGCGACGTGGCCGCCGACCACCAGCGCGACCCAGAGCCACTGGATCAGCCGCGCTCCCATGAAGTAGGAGATGCCGACCTCCGCGGTGCCGAACAGGTCTGCGCCTTCGCCGAGGGGGTCCGAGGCCAGGTAGGTCATGGCCTGGCCCTGGAAGGCCAGCAGCGTCAGGTAGTGGGCGCCCACATAGGCGAGCGCGATCGGGACCAGCGACGGCACGAACCAGTCCGCCAGCTGCCCAGCCGGGCGGCGCTCGTCGAGGATCTTCATGCCCGCGATGCCGAGGCGGTAGAGGGCGAACACGAGCGCGACCATGGCCACTAGGCCCACCGCGTTCGAGACCTCGAACGCCGTCTCCGACGAGAGGCCCAGCGAGCCGAAGAGGTCGCCGAGCGCCCCGCCGATGTCCACCCACAGGCCTGTCTCGCTCAGCCCGTCGAAGCTGACGGTCCCGATCATCGCCGCCACTACGAGAACGAGGCCGCTGCCGGGTTGGATCCGCGTGAGGCCGGCAAGCGGAGGCCGCAGTCCGAGCACTCCCTCGCGCGTCTCGAAGATCGCCAGCCGCGAGAAGAGGTTGAAGTACACCGAGAAGGCCTCGCCACGGGTCGTCCACGCGTCCACGCCGTAGAGGGCCATCCCGATGAAGGTCAGTACCGAGTAGACGAGCGTCGCGATGGCCACCGTGGACGGGTCGTCGGGCGTCGAATTGACGAGCTCAAGGGCGGTGAAGGCCACGAGGCCCGTCGCAGCCGGCCAGTAGCCGAGGCGCCGCGGGTAGGCCAGCGGCGGCGGCAACTCGCCGCGCGTGGCCAGGCGCGCCACGAAAGCCACCGCGCGCCCGATGGCCCGCCACGGGTTGAACGCGCGGTAGACATCCCCGAACAGGATGCTCGCCGCCACCATGCCGACCCAGAAGATCACGTAGACGAAGGTGGGCGTGAAGTTCGCGGCCGCGGTCTGCTGGCCCTTGAGACCGGCGTAGATCACCAGCCCGAGCAGGGCGACGCCGGTCGCGCCGCACAGGATCTCCACCGGCCGGCTGCTGAGCACGCGGCTCAAGAACCCGCTCAGGGGCCGCCAGGGGTAGGGCTCGAACAGGGGGCGACGCCACAGGACCGCCAGCGCGACGAACGACACCACCAAGACCACCACCGAGCCGAACAGGAACAGCCCGAGCGTGATCGGCAGGTCGGCCCGCTGCGCGATGCCGTGTGCGATCGGGAGCGTCACCGCGGGTTGACCCTGATGCGGGCCAGCTCCTGGTCGCTGTCGTGGTCCTCCAGCTCGAAGATGCCGTCGATGTCGGCCCTGAAGCGGACCGTGGTCGTCTTGCCCGGCTGGACGGACTTCTCTATGTCATAGCCGTGCAGGTGGATCTCCGCGGGCTGGTTCGACCTGACGTCGATGCGCGCGGAGTCGCCGGGGCGGAACTCGAACGTCTTCGCCCCGCCGGCGGGCTTGCCGTCGCGCATGTCGACCACGGGCACGGGAGGCGGGCCGGGCTTGGCCTCGGCCGTCTGGGTCTCGGGCTGTGTCGTCTTGAATTTCGGCGGCGCGGGGTCTTCCTGCTCGCCGGGCCTGATGAGCACGAAGGCGACGACGAGCACGACAACGGCCGCCGCGATCAGTCCCAGGCGCTGGTTCCTGGACATGGGATACCTCCTGTCTCGCTCTACGGCGCGGGCTAGGCCGCGACCGGCGGAGCGCGCTGGGAGAAGTGCAGCGCGAGCGGCGGCGCCGAGGGGCGCAGCACGGGAAGCGGCGGGACGCGGCGAGCCGGAGCGGGCCCGCGTCGCGGCCGGCGGGTACGGGCGGCCGCGATAAACAGCGCGCGCCGGGCACCGCACAACCCCAGCGCCACCAGGAGACCGCCGAGGGCGGCCAGTGGCAGCACCAAGGGCGCGCCGTCGGCCGCCAAGGAGGCGAGCGGGGCGCCGCTGAGAGTCAGCTCGACCAGCTCCTGGCCGAAGTGCAGAGTCAGGAGCGCGCCGGTAGCCGGCGCCCAGGTGCGTCGGAGAGAAGCCAGCCGTCCGGCGCCCGCGCCAGTCTGCCGGGCGAAGGCGAGCGCCCGCAAAAGCATGGCCGCCGCGACCCCGAGCAGCAGTGCCGCGGCGCCGGTGAGCAGCGGCAGGTAGCCGTGCGCGGCGTCGAAGCCGTCGCCGTCAGGGTGCCCGGCGATCAGGTAGCGCAGCTCGTGCAGCGCCAATGCGGCCGCGATGACCAGCGCGGTGGCCCGCATGGGCGCCGAGCGCATCTCGCCCAGTATGGCAACCGTCAGGCGCCAGGCGGCCACGCGCACGGAGCCCGCCCCACCTCGGCCGAGGGCCAGGCAGGCTTGGCCTCCTCGCGAACCGCCCCGCTTAACTGGCCGATTCCGCCAGCAATCCGGCAGTGGCCCGGGGTCGCCTAGAGCCGGGCGTTCTAGGGCTCGGGCACGGCCACCATCGGCCGGGGCTCCTCGGCCACGGGCGGCCCGCCTTCGGCCACGGGCGGCCCGCCTTCGGCCTCGAAGCGATAGCCGATACCGAAGTGTGTGTGGATGTATGCCCACTCCGGCGACACCGCCTCGAGCTTCTGGCGTACCTTGCGCACGAACACGTCGACCGAGCGGTCACCGTAGGCCATCTGGTAGCCCCAGACCACCTGGTAGATCTCCTCCCGCTGAAGCACCCGCCCGCGGGCGCCGGCGAGCAGCTGCAGCACCTCGAACTCGCGCCGGGTCAGCTCGGCGCTCTTGCCGCCGGCGAAGGCCTGGTACTGGTCGGCCCGCACCTCCAGGTCACCCGCGCTGACCGGGCTGACCTCGGCCGCGGGGGCCGAGCGCTTGCGCCTACGCACGACCGCCTCCACGCGGGCGAGCACCTCCTCGGGGTGGGCCGGCTTGGTGATCCAGTCGTCGGCGCCTGCGCGCAGGCCGCGGACTCGCTGGCCCACGCTGGAACGCCCCGTGCAGACGATCAGGCCCATGGTGGGCACGGCCGCCGCCACACGGTCGAGGTAGTCCCAGGCCTTTGGCCCGAGCAGGGCGAGATCGACCACGAGGGCGTTGGCGCGCATGGCCACGAACTCCTCGACCCGCGGGGGTGCCCCGAGCCGGCGGTGCTTGATCCCGAGCCTCTCGGCCCGGTTTACGAGGACGCGGATGAAGCCCGAGTCGGAGTCGAGGATCGCGATGCGGAGGTTTCCCTGGTCGGACGCGTTCACGATCCTCGTCTGTGGCGAGTGTAACCGCGCTCGTCGGGCAAACCCGTGTTTTACAGGTTCTTCACAGGCGAAGAACACGCACGTAACGGGATAACCGGGGCGGATTGGCACTCTCGCGCCGCATGCTGCAAGCCGGGGACGTCGAGGTCAGGCCCGAGGAGTTCGTCGCGTTGGCGGACGGCCGCCCCCTCTCCTTGACGGTCCGCGAGCTGTCGCTGCTCACTGCCCTCGTGGAGCGCCAAGGCAAGATCGTCGCACGCGAGGAGCTGTATCGCGTGGTCTGGAACGAGCCCTACCGCAAATCCGATCGCTCCGTGGACGTCTACGTGGCCAAGCTGCGCCACAAGCTGGGCGTGGCGCTGCCCGATCGGCAGCTCATCCACACCCATTTCGGGTTCGGCTACCGGCTCGACCCCGGCGCCTGACGGGCTTTCACGTCTTTTTCACAGGTTCGCGACAGGTCGATAACAGACTTGTCGAGAGCGCGCTGACAGCCTCGCCGCCACCACGTGAACGAACAAGGAGCACATTTCATGACCAGGTGGCTCACGATTGCCATCTGCTCCCTGCTTGCCCTCGGCGCCGCGGCCTGCGGCGACGACGACAACAAGGACAGCGGAGGCAGCAACAGCGGCGGCGGAGACCTCAAGGGAACTATCGCCATCGACGGATCCAGCACCGTGCAGCCGTTCTCGCAGGCGGCACTCGAGCTCTTTCAGGAGGAGAACCCCGACGTCCGCATCACCGTCGGAGGCGCCGGCACCGGCGACGGCTTCGAGAAGTTCTGCCGTGGCGAGCTGGACGTCGCCGACGCATCGCGGCCGATCGAGGACGAGGAGAAGGCGGCCTGCAAGAAGGCGGGCGTGAGCTACGGCGAAGTGCAGGTGGCCAACGACGGCATAGCGATCGTCTCCAGCAAGTCGCTGCCGATCAGGTGCCTCAAGACCGCTCAGCTGGAGAAGCTGTTCGCTCCGAAGTCCGCGGTCAAGACCTACTCGGAGCTCGGCTCGGGCCTGCCCAACAAGCCGGTGTCGCTGTTCACACCGGGCACGGAGTCGGGGACCTTCGACTTCTTCACCTCCAAGGTGCTCGACACCGACAAGGAGCAACGGGAGAACAACGTCCAGACGTCGCCCGACGACAACGTGCTCCTCACCGGCGTCTCCGGCGAGAACAACGCGCTGGGTTACTTCGGGTACTCCTACTACGAGCAGAACCAGGACAAGGTCAACAACGTGGCCGTCGACGGCGGTAGCGGGTGCAAGAAGCCCACGACCGCGGACATCCAGGACGGCAGCTACAAGCCACTGGCCCGGCCGCTGTTCATGTACCCGTCGGAGAAGTCGATCAGGGAGCCGCAGGTGAAGGCGTTCCTGGACTTCGTGATCAAGAACCAGGACAAGATCGCGAAGGCGGCCAAGATCGTCCCGATGACCTCGCAGCAGGCGAGCCGGTCCCAGCAGGACCTGACCAAGGCCGAGCAGGGCTAGAGGCAGGGGCGCGAGCGAGATGGAGGCCACCTCGGCAGGAGCGATGGGCGCCCCTCGTCCGGACCTGTACCGGAAGAGGACCCGTCGCTCCACCGGGGAGGCCGCTATTCGCTACGCGCTGCTGGCAGCGGCTCTGATCTCGATCCTCACCACCACGGGGATCGTCATCTCGCTCCTCGAGGAAACGGTGAAGTTCTTCGGGCACGTGGGGATCGGGGACTACCTCTTCGGGACGAAGTGGACTCCCCTGTCGGGCGGGCGATCACAGTCCTTCGGGGTCGTCCCACTCGTCTTCGACACGCTCTACCTCACCGGCATCGGACTGCTGGTGGCCGTTCCGTTCGGAGTCGGCTCGGCGATCTACCTGTCGGAGTACGCCTCCCCGCGGGTCCGCAAGACGCTCAAGCCGATCCTCGAGGTCCTCTCGGGCGTCCCCACGATCGTCTTCGGCTACTTCGCACTGACCTTCGTGACCCCCACGATTCTCAAGGGTCTCGGCCTCGAGGTCGGCTCCTTCAACGCCCTCTCGGCGGGCCTCGTGCTCGGCGTGCTGGTGCTCCCGACCATCGCGACGGTGGCCGACGACGCGCTGGGAGCCGTGCCCGGTTCCCTGCGAGAGGGCGCCTTCGGCCTGGGCGCATCTCGCATGCAGGTGTCGCTGCGCGTCGTGTTCCCGGCCGCCCTGTCCGGCGTGGTGGCCGCGCTGGTCCTCGGAGCCTCGCGAGCCATCGGCGAGACGGTCATCATCCTCGTGGCCGGCGGACAGACGACCAACCTCACGCTCGACCCGGCTCAGGCGATGCAGAACATGGCGGCCTTCATCGCCGCCGCTTCGCGGGCGGACATCCCAACCTCCGGACCCGAGTACGGCGCGATCTTCGCCGTCGGCACGACGCTCTTCCTCATGACGCTCCTGCTGAACGCGATCTCCATCCGCTTCGTCCGCAAGTACCGGCAGGTCTACGAATGAACACCGTCGCCGAGGCAAGCCTGTCCCGGAAGGTCGTCGAACGGGCCTCGACCGGGCAGCGCACCAGGGACCTGATGTTCCGCCTCGCCCTGCTGGCCAGCCTCAGCATGGGCTTCGTCGTGCTAGCTGCGCTGGTGATCGACGTCGTCTCCGACGGCGCCTCGAAGCTCTCGCTGGATTTCCTCACCAGCTTTCCCTCGCGCATCTCGCCCGAGAACACGGGCGTCGAGTCGGCGCTCATCGGCACCGTCTACCTGATGATCCTGTGCGCGCTGTTCATCGTGCCGGTGGGGGTAGCCACCGCGGTCTACCTCGAGGAGTACGCCAACCGCGAGAGTCGCCTCAGCCGATTGATCGAGGTCAACATCCAGAATCTCGCCGCCGTGCCCTCGGTGGTCTACGGGATCCTCGGCCTGGCCTTCATCGTCCGCGGCCCACTCGGCCTCGGGCCCGTCCTGCTCGCGGGCGCGCTGACGCTCGGCCTGCTGGTCCTGCCCGTTGTGATCATCGTCTCCAGGGAGGCGATCCGCGCGGTCCCCTCCTCCATCCGCGAAGGCTCCTTGGCTCTCGGCGCGACCCAGTGGCAGACGATCTGGAAGCATGTCCTGCCCGGCGCCCTGCCCGGTGTGGCCACGGGTGTGATCCTCGCGCTCTCGCGCGCCATCGGTGAGACAGCCCCGCTGCTGGTGATCGGAGCCGCCACCTTCGCGCGTTTTAACCCCGAGGGCATCACCGACCGCTTCACGGCGATGCCGTTGGCGATCTTCGAGTTCATCAGCGACGCCGACACCGACTTCCGCGCGGCGGGTGCGGCGGCGATCCTCGTGCTGCTCGCCCTCCTCGTGGTGATGAACGCCGGGGCGATCTTCCTTCGCAATCGATACGAGCGGAAGTGGTGATCTACAGTTGGCCGAACGAGTGAGTGAAGAACGCGCTGAGCGCGCCACCGAGCCGGAGGGCGCCACGCCCGAGGTCGTGGGCGCTCCCGTCATCCAGACCGAGGCCAAGGGCCAGCGCCCCGAAGCCGGCCGCCGCAATACCATCTACGAGCTCGACGACGTCGGCGTCTCCTACGGGGGAGTTCCGGCCGTCCGCGAGGTCGACTTCCCGATCTACGAGAACGAGATCACGGCGCTCATCGGGCCCTCCGGTTGCGGCAAGAGCACCCTGATCCGCTGCCTGAACCGGATGAACGACCTCATCCCCACCGCGGAGGTCACGGGCAAGGTCGTCTACCACGGGCAGAACCTCTACGACGACTCGATCGACCCGGTTCAGGTGCGCAAGCGCATCGGGATGGTCTTTCAGAAGCCCAACCCGTTCCCCAAGTCGATCTACGACAACATCGCCTTCGGCCCCCGCGTCCTTGGCACGAAGGGCGACATGGACGAGATCGTGGAGAACGCGCTGCGCCGCGGCGCGCTCTGGGACGAGGTAAAGGACCGGCTGAAGGCCAACGCCTTCGGCATGTCGGGCGGCCAGCAGCAGCGCCTGTGCATCGCCCGCGCCCTGGCCACCAACCCCGACGTGGTCCTCATGGACGAGCCCTGCTCGGCCCTTGACCCGATCTCCACCGGGCGGATCGAGGACCTGATGTTCGAGCTGAAAGAGGACTACTCGATCGTCATCGTCACACACAACATGCAGCAGGCCGCGCGGGTGTCGAACATGACCGCCTTCTTCACCGTCGAGCTGGACGCCGACGAGAAGCACAGGACCGGCCGGGTCATCGAGTACGACGACACCGAGAAGGTCTTCACCAACCCGTCCGACGAGCGCACCGAGGCGTACGTCACCGGCAAGGTGGGCTGAGCGCGTGCCCGACCACGGGCGCATCCACTTCCAAGACGAGCTTGCGAAGCTCGAGGAGGCGGCGCTCGGCGGGCTGGATCTCGTGGTGGGCGCGGTGGACCGCGCGCTCGAGACGGTCCGCCACCAGGACGTCGAGCTGGCGAGCATGGTCATCGCCGACGACGACCGCATCGACGGCCGCTACCTGGAGGTGCACCAGGGAATCCTGTCGCTGCTGGCGCTCCAGGCGCCCGTGGCCGGAGACCTGCGACTGGTCGCCGCCCTGCTGCACCTCATCAAGCACGTGGAGCGCATGGGCGACCAGTGCGTGAACATCGCCAAGCTTGTGCCGCTGGCCGGCCACGACCCGCCGCGGGATCCCGAGCTTCTTGACGAGCTCGTGGAGATGGGTAGCCTGGCCCGCTCGCTGGTGGTGCAGTGCAAGCAGGCCTTCGCTACTCGCGACGTGGGCCTGGCCGAGGACCTAGTCCGCCAGGACGACCGCATCGACCGGCTGAACCGCGATATCTTCGCCCGCGCTCTGGATTTCGGGACCGATCCCGACAGACGCGAGTGGTCGATGCACATGATGCTGATCGGCCGCGCGATCGAGCGCATCGGCGACAACGCCGTCGACGTGGGGGAGCAGACGGCCTTCGTGGTGACGGGGCTCTTCCGGGAGTTCGAGGACGCCTCGCACCCCGGCGTGTCGCTCGGGAAGCAGTGAGCCGACCATCCCACGGCGGTACACCCTCACGGTGGCCGTACTATGGGAGGATCCCTTCGCGGCGCACCTGCTCGAGGGCATCGTCCTGAAGGAGACCTGAGCGCCTCGGCCACCCTGGGCTGCATAGACATAGGCAGCAACACGACGCGTCTGCTCGTGGCCCAGTGCGAGCAGGGAGCGCTCCGCGAGCTGGCGACCCAGCGCGCCTTCACGTGTATCGGGAAGAGCTTGAAGAAGGACGGCCGGATCCCGAAGAAGAAGATCGAGGAGATAGCCGCGGTCGTGGACGCCCAGTCGCGCGTCGCGCGCGAGAGCGGGGCCGAGCAGCTGGTCACCGTCGCGACCGCGGTGATCCGCGATGCGCCGAACGGGGACGCGCTCGCCGAGGCGGTGCGCAGGAGCGGCGGTGGCGACCTTCGCGTCGTATCGGGCGAGGAGGAGGCGCGGCTGGCCTTCGTCGGCGCCGCGCGGACGCTGGCGACGCGGGCCGACGGCACGCTGGGCGTGGTCGACGTCGGAGGGGGGTCCACCGAGATCGCCGTGGGAGAGGGCGACGGGCGAGTCAGCTGGTCGGCCTCCTTTCGAATCGGCTCGGGCTTCCTCGCCGACTCCTACCTGCGCTCGGACCCGCCGGCCGTGTCGGAGCTCGAGGCCGTGCGCCGGCACGTCGAGGGGTGCTTCGAGGGACTCGAGCCGCCCCGACCCCAGCAGGCGGTGGCGGTGGGCGGCACGGCCGCCTCGCTGCGACGGCTGCTCGGGGCCGAGCTCGAGCACGAGACACTCGAGCGCGGCATTCGCGTCCTGTCGTCCACCACCATTGCCGACATCGCGGCCCGTTTCGAGCTCGACCCCGTGCGCGTGCGACTGCTTCCCGCGGGGATCCTTGTCCTGGAGGCGCTCTCCGACGTGCTGGACATGCCGCTCCGCATCGCGTGCGGCGGTCTTCGCGAGGGCGTGATCCTCGAGCTGGTCGAGGGACGCCTCCCGGCACTGGCGGTCTCTGGCTAGTGCTGGGCGAGCAGCTCGAGCTCGATGGGCCGCAGCATGAGCTTGAGCTCGCCGCGGTCGACGGCCGCGAGACCACCCTTGTCCATGCGCACCTGCGCGCCGGTCGCGCTGTGGACGGCCATCGAGAAGTCCGGGTCGTGGCCGACGAGGAGGACCTCCTCCCCGTGCCCGAGCGCGACTTCCGCGGGATCGAAGGGCCCGCCGGCGAGCTGGCTCTCGACCTCCGGCTCGACGCCCAGCGCCTCGCAGGCGAGCCGCGCGGTCTCGGCGGCCCTCACCTTGGGGCTCGTCAGGCACGCCTCGAGGGACACCCCCAGCGCGGCCAGAGCCGCGCCCGCCGCCCGGGCCTGTTCCTCACCGCGCCTGGTGAGCGGCCGTTCTGCGTCGGGCGAGCCGTCGGCCGCCTCTCCGTGGCGCAACAGCCAGATCACCGGTCGCCAACATACCTACCCTCTGGAAAAGGAAGAACCCGGTAACAGGATGGAAACAACCACAGCCCACCAGCCCGCAGTCGATCTCGAGGCTCCAGAGCTGTACGAGAACCGCGAGCTGTCCTGGCTGGACTTCAACGACCGCGTGCTCCAGCTGGCCGAGGACGAGCGTGTACCGCTGCTAGAGCGCGTCAAGTTCCTGGCGATCTGGACGTCCAACCTCGACGAGTTCTTCATGGTGAGGGTGGCGGGCCTGCACGACCAGGTCGACGCCGGCATCGACGCCCGCGGACCAGACGGCCTCTCGCCCTCGCAGACCATCGAGCGCATCGGCGAGGCGGTCGCCGGACAGGCCGCGCGCCAGAGCGCGGAGTTCGAGCACCAGATCCGGCCGGCGCTAGCGGCCGCCGGGATCCGGATCGTCGACGGCGAGGACTGCACCGGCGCCGAGGCCGAGACGATCGCCGCCATCTTCCGCGAGCAGGTCTTTCCGGTCCTGACGCCGCTGGCGGTCGGCCCGGGGCGCCCCTTCCCGTACATCTCGAACCTGTCGCTCAGCCTGGCCGTCTGGCTGCGCGACCCGGTCTCCGACCAGGAGACCTTCGCGCGGGTGAAGGTCCCCAAGGAGGTGCTGCCGCGTTTCGTGCCGATCGGCAACGACGCGTTCGTGCCGCTCGAGTCGGTGATCGCGCAGAACCTCGAGGACCTGTTCCCGGGGATGGAGATCCTTCGCCACAGCATCTTCCGCGTCACCCGCGATGCGGATTTCACGGTCTCCGACGAGGCCGATGACCTGCTGCGAGCGGTCGAGCACGAGCTGCGCCAACGTCGCTTCGGCGAGGTCATCCGGCTCGAAGTCGGCGCGGACATGGACCCCGGCCTGCGCGACTTGCTGGTGGAGTCCCTGCATCTCGAGGATGAAGAGATCGTCGACGTGGACGGTCTGCTCGACCTCACCGACCTCTGGGAGATCCACGGCCTCGAGGGCCACCGCGAGCTGCGCGACGAGCCCTGGACCCCGGTGACCGCACCTGCCTTCCGCGACCCCGACCACGAGAAGGCGGACGTGTTCGCGGCCATGCGCCAGGCCGATGTGCTGGTCCACCACCCCTACGAGTCGTTCGCCACCAGCGTGGAGCGCTTCGTCGAGCAGGCGGTCGAGGATCCCGACGTGCTCGCGATCAAGATGACCGTGTACCGGACGTCCGACGACTCCGCCTTGGTGCCGAGGCTGATCCAGGCGGCCGAGCAGGGCAAGCAGGCCGTCTGCCTCGTCGAGCTCAAGGCGCGCTTCGACGAGCGGCGCAACATCGGCTGGGCGCGGGCGCTGGAGGAGGCGGGCGTGCACGTGGTGCTCGGCCTGCCGGGCCTGAAGACCCACGCCAAGGGGCTGATGGTCGTCCGCCGCGAGGGCAGCGGCGTGCGCCACTACGCGCACGTGGGCACGGGCAACTACCACGCCAAGACCGCGCGGCTGTACGAGGACTTCGGGCTGTTCACCACCGACCCGGAGATCACCGCGGACCTGGCGGAGCTGTTCAACGCGCTGACCGGGGTGGCCCGCGCCGCCTCCTACCGCCAGGCGCTCGTCGCACCGGAGTTCCTGCGCCCCAAGATCGTCGGCGAGATAGCCGAGACCGTCGTGGCGCACGAGCGCGGCGAACCGGCCCGGATCGTGCTCAAGCTGAACTCGCTCGTCGATCCGCAGTGCATCCGGGCGCTCTACCGCGCCTCTCAGGCCGGGGTGCGAGTGGACCTCAACGTGCGCGGCATCTGCTGCCTGCGGGCCGGCATCCCGGGTGTGAGCGAGAACATCCGCGTGGTCTCGGTCGTGGGCAGCTTCCTCGAGCACTCGCGCATCTGCGGCTTCCAATGCGGCGACCAGCGGCGGTACTACATCGGCTCGGCCGACCTGATGCCCCGCAACCTCGACACGCGCGTCGAGCTCCTGGCCCCCGTGCTCGACGAGCGCAACAAGGCGGAGCTCGAAGACACGCTGGAGCGCTGCCTCGCCGACGACACCAACGGCTGGGAGCTGGAGCCAGACGGCAGCTGGAAGCGCCGCACCGGCCGCGAGCGCAGCGTGCACGGGGAGCTGCGCGAGCGTGCCGCTGAGCGCGCCGTCGCGGCCGAGCGCTCGACCTAGCGGGGAACCCGCAGGCCGAGCAGGCGCTTGAGCGCGATCACGCGCGCCGCGCTCTCGCGCACCCGCCGGCGAAAGGCGGCCGAGCGCCGCGCCGCCCGCAGCAGCCGCGGGTAGACCAGCTTCGGGCTGCCCGAGCCGGTCATGAGGATCAGGTCGCAGCCCGCCCCCACGGAGCGCTCGGCCCCGGCCTCGACCGCCTGGCGACCGATCACGGCCTCGGCCTCGATGCTGTCGGTGATGACCACGCCGTCGAACCCAAGCCGCCCGCGCAGCAGGCGCCGCAGGATGGCCGGCGACTGCGAGGCGATGCGCTCGCCGTCGATGCGCGGGTAGTCGGCGTGGGAGGCCATGATCAGCGGCACGCCGCCGCGAATGGCGGCCCGGAAGGGCGCGAGGTCGGGCTTGCCCGGGATCGTTACCGCCGCATCGTCGGTGTTCTGGTCCGCGCCGCCCAGTCCGGGGAAGTGCTTGGCGGTGGCCGCCACCCCGCTGCCGCGATAGCCGGCGACGGCCTCGCTGGTGCCTCGCACGGGATCGCGAAATGCGCGGCCGGCGAAGTCCGTGTCCGCGACCGGGGTCAGCGTGACGTTGACGCCGAGCGCCCGCAGCCCGCGGCCTGCCTCGCGGGCGGCCGCGCGCGGGTCGGCCTGGCTCGCCTGCCCCTGCTCGGGCCCTGCGAAGGGCACGTTGCGGACCGGGCCGCCCTCCTGATCGACGGCCACGAGGGCCGACCCGCGCGCCGCGCGCTGCAGCGAGCGGGTGAGCCGGGTGAGGCCGTCGCGGGTGGCGGTGTTCTCTCCGAAGAGGACGACCCCCGCCCCCTCCGCGTCGCGCAGTCGCCGGCGCACGTAGTCGGGCGCCGTGGCGCCGGGAAAGCTCGTGAGGAGCAGCTGTCCCACCTGCTGGCGCAGCGAGAGGCGGTCGACGCCGGCCGGCGGCCGCGCGGCCTGATCGCGCCGGTCGGGCGGATTCCTCGGCTCCCGCTGCTCGCGGATCCCGGCGCCGGCCACGATGCCGGCTATGAGCGCGACCGTCGCGACGGCCGCGAGGGCGGCGCGCCTACCGCGCGCCTCTGGGCTGATCAGTTGTTCTCGCGGCGCTCGTCGAGGGTCTCGCGGATACGCTGCGCGACTTCGGGCGCGGCTTTGTCGAGGCGCTTGAGGTCCCAGCCGGACATGGTGATCGCCCGCAGGTCCGAGGTCGCGATGACCGACGCGTTGCGGCGGTCCTTCTCCATCAGACCCATCTCCCCGAAGAAGTCGCCCGGGCCGAGGTCCGCGAGCTTCTCGCCTCCGCGGAGCACCTCGGCGGTGCCCTCCTCGATCGCCATGAACTGGTACGAGTAGTCGCCCTCGTTGACCAGGCGGTAGCCCTCCGACACTGAGATCTCGTCCACGAACGGAGCGATGTGTGACAGCTCCTCGCTGGAAACGTCCTGGAACAGCGGCAGGCTCTTCAGGCGACCTGGGTCCACTAGGTCCTCTCCTCGGGTGCGCGGGGCAATCTATCCCAGCACGGCGGTCGGCGCACTCTGAGAAGCAGCGTCGGCGCGTCGAATCCCGCGCGGCGCCCCGCCCGTAATCTCACCAGGTGCCCGCCGTCGACTACTTCAGGCGCGGGAGCGGCGAGCCGCTCCTGCTCGTGCACGGGCTGGGCGGGGACCGGAGCAACTGGACGCCGGTCATCGACTCTCTGGCCGCGGAGTACGACGTGGTCGCGCCCGACCTCCCCGGCTTCGGCGCCTCACCGCCCCTCCCTGCCGGGGAAACGCCCACGCCGCGGGCCCTGGCCGAGGCACTGGCGCGCCTGCTGGACGATCTGGACATCGGCACCGCGCACATCGCGGGCAATTCGCTCGGAGGCTGGGTCGCGCTCGAGCTGGCCCTGCTCGGCCGTGCGCGCACCGTGACGACGCTCTGTGCGGCGGGGATGTGGTCGCGTCCCCTCGGGCCGCGGCCCGAGCTGCCGGTGCGCCGGCTGGGCCGCCTGCCCTCGCCTCTGCTCGGCGCCGTCATGGCGCCGTCGGCGGTGCGGCGGCGGCTGCTGGCCGCTTTCGTGGCCCATCCCGAACGCGTGCCCAGAAAGGACGCGGCGCGCATGGCTGCTGCCTACATCGCGGCGCCCGGGTACGTGGCCACGAACCGCGAGATGCGCTCCGATCACTTCCGCGGGGCGGCCGACATCGACGTGCCGGTGACCCTCGCCTGGGGCGAATGCGACAGGCTGATCAGGCCCCGCGACCCGGGCATCCGGGGCGCCGAGATGGTGGTCCTCAAGGGCTGCGGCCACCTGCCCACCTGGGACGACCCAGAGCTCGTCACGCAGGTGATCCTGCATACCGTGAGCTCCTCACTGCTACGTTCGTGACAGCGAGCGAGCGTTTCGCCCGCGAGGTTCTGAGTCTCCTGAGCGCAGTAGCGATCCGGGTCAGCTGAATCTCCCCCGATCGTGTGCGGCCCCGAAGGCCGCCCAGTCAGGAGCAACATGTCTTCGCAGTCCTTCGCCGATCTCGGCGTATCGCCGGTGGTTGCGCGGGCGCTCTCGCAGCGCAACCGCCACAAGCCCTTCGCCGTGCAGAGCACCGTCATCCCCGACGTGCTGGCCGGCCGCGACGTGCTGGTCCAGGCCCCGACCGGCTCCGGCAAGACGCTCGCCTTCGGCGTGCCGCTGGCCGACCGTCTCGAGGCCTCCGACCAGCGCGCCACCTCCCTCGTCCTGGCTCCCACCCGGGAGCTGGCCGGCCAGATCGTCACCGAGCTCCAGCCGCTCTTCGCGGCCCGCTCGCTGTCGGTGGCGGCGGTGTATGGCGGCGCGGGCATCGAGCCCCAGGCCAAGCGCGCGCGCCGCGCACACGTGGTGGTCGCCACGCCTGGCCGCCTCGAGGACCTCATTGCCCGCGGCGACGTCCGCCTGGACCGCATCCGCGTGCTGGTGCTCGACGAGGCCGACCGGATGCTCGATATGGGCTTTCGGCCGGCGGTCGACCGCATCGTCGCCCAGACCCCGCCCAATCGCCAGACCCTCTTCTTCTCGGCGACGCTCGAGGGGGCGGCCGGCAAGGTCGCGACGCGTTACACGCGTGATGCCGCCCGGCATCGGCACAGCCCCCCGGTCCGGGCAGAGGCCAAGGTCGAACACCGCTTCGTGTCCGTCTCCCACGAGGCGAAGCTCGGTTCGCTCCTCGGCGAGCTCAACGCCGCCGAGCGCGGCCGCACGCTGGTCTTCGTGCGCACCAAGCGCGGCGCCAGCCGGCTGGTCAAGCGGCTCGGCAGCCACGGCGTCACCGCCGTCGAGATGCACGGCAACCGCTCGCAGCCACAGCGCGAGAAGGCGCTGGCTCGCTTCGCGGACGGTTCGGTCGACTGCCTGGTGGCCACCGACGTCGCGGCACGCGGCATCGACGTGGACGACGTAACGCACGTGATCAACTTCGACGCTCCCGAGGACCCGGATGCGTACGTGCACCGCGTGGGACGTACCGGACGGGCGGGGCGGACGGGCGTCGGGGTCACATTCGTCGTCGGCGACCAGGCCCGCGACGTCGGCCGCATCGCCGGCGACCTCAGCCTCCAGTCCCAGTTCGCCGCCAGCGGCCTGGCCGAACGCCCGCCGCGCTCGCGTCGCAGCTCCTACCGTCGGTAGCGCCGAAGCGCCAGGCCGGGTAGGGTCCGGCGCGTCAGCAGGCCACGACGAGGGAGAAGATAGAGCCGATGGCGCAGAGGACCAAGGCGGACCGTTCGGCGGCCGCCAAGAAGGCAGCCGCCACCCGCAAGCGCAACCAGCAGAAGACGTCGTCAGCGTCGAGGGGCAAGAAGGCCGCGTCGACCCGTCAGCGCAACGAGGCCGCCGGCAAGGCGGGACAGGCCCGTTCTGCCGCGGGCT
Organism: Thermoleophilaceae bacterium; assembly: GCA_035296565.1. Classification (GTDB taxonomy): domain Bacteria; phylum Actinomycetota; class Thermoleophilia; order Solirubrobacterales; family Thermoleophilaceae; genus JACCZR01. The sequence goes on along the minus strand of DATHAQ010000040.1, from coordinate 3,892 downwards.
CGGCGGTCAGCGGAGCGGCGACGGCGGCCAAGTCCGCCGGCAGCGCGGCCAAGAAGGCGGGCAAGGCGGCGGCCACCCGCGCGGGCGCGAGCCCGAGCAAGACGAAGTCCAAGGCGAAGTCCAAGTCCAGCAGCTCGCGCAAGAAGTAGCCGGACTTTCGGCGGGGCGGCCCGGCGCTACGCTGGCCGCCCCGTCATGAACTTCGAGCCGTCAGACCGCTCCCGGGAGTTCTCCGAGCGGCTGCGGTCGTTCATGGACGCGCGGGTGCTGCCCGCCGAGCCCGTCTGGCAGGAACAGGTGCGCGCCTCGGCCGCTCGGGGCGAGCCTCACTGCCACTCGCCGGTCATGGAGGAGCTCAAGGAGGAGGCCCGCTCGCGGGGCCTGTGGAACCTCTTCCTGCCCGACCCCGACCACGGTCCGGGCCTCAGCAACCTGGACTACGCGCCGCTTGCGGAGATCATGGGCCGCACACGGATCGCGGCCGAGGCCTGCAATTGCTCGGCCCCCGACACCGGCAACATGGAGGTGCTTCACCAGTTCGGCTCGCCCGAGCAGAAGGAAACGTGGCTGGAGCCCCTGCTGGCCGGCGAGATCCGCTCGGGCTTCGCCATGACCGAGCCCGGCCAGGCCAGCTCGGACGCCACCAACATCTCGATGCGCATCGAGCGCGACGGCGACGAGTTCGTGCTCAACGGGCGCAAGTGGTGGACCACCGGCGCGCTGCATCCCAACGCCCGCATCCTGATCGTGATGGGCAAGACCGACCCCGATGCCCACGTCTACCAGCAGCAGTCCATGGTCCTGGTGCCGCTCGACACGCCGGGCCTGACCATCCTCCGGAGCCTTCCGGTCTTCGGCTACCACGATCCCGAGGGGCACGGCGAGATCCTGTTCGAGGATGTTCGCGTGCCGGCCTCCAACCTCATCGCGGGCGAGGGCCAAGGCTTCCTGATCGGGCAGGCCCGCCTGGGCCCGGGCCGCATCCACCACTGCATGCGCTCGGTCGGCGCGGCCGAGCGCGCCCTCGAGCTGCTGTGCGACCGCGCCGACGAGCGCGAAACCTTCGGCGAGCCGCTGTCTCGGCGGGCGAACATCCGGGAGTGGATCGCCGAGAGCCGCATCGACCTCGAGATGGCTCGCCTGCTGGTGCTCAAGACGGCCTGGCTAATGGACACCGTCGGCAACCAGCACTCGCGCACGGAGATCGCGGCCATCAAGGTCGCCGTGCCGCAGATGGCGCTGAAGATCGTGGACCGCGCCATCCAGGTGCACGGCGGCGGCGGAGTGAGCGACGACTTCCCGCTGGCCTACATGTACGCGGGCCTGCGCTCGCTGCGCCTGGCCGACGGCCCCGACGAGGTCCACAAGCTCTCGGTCGCCCGGCAGGAGCTGCGCCGACAGCGCGAGAGACGCGAGTCGTGAGCGTCGACCCCACGGGCGCCGATCTCAAGCGCTTCCTCGAGCAGGACCCGGGCGGGCCGGTGGTGATGCTCAACCTGCTGCGCTTCGCCGCCGACGGGCGCGCCAGCTACGACGAGTACACCCGCCGCATTCTCCCCTTTCTCGATCGGGTGAAGGCCGAGGTCCTGTTCTTCGGCGACTGCTCCACGGTGCTGGTCGCGCCCGACAACCACCGCTGGGATGCCGTGCTGGTGGTGCGTTACCCCAGCCGCGAGGCCTTCAGCCGCATGGTCGCCGATCCCGAGTACCAGCAGATCACGCACCTGCGCACCGAGGGGCTCGAGGAGGCCGTGCTGCAGGCCACGGTGCCGCGGGCCTAGGGTTGCCGTGGTGAGCGTCAGCGCGCAGACCGCCAATCGCCGCAAGGTGAAGGTGCTGGCCGCCGGCGGGACGATCTCCATGACCGGCGCCGAGGGCGCCACCCCCGGCTTGGACGGCGGAGCGCTGGTCGAGGCGGTCCCCGAGCTCGCCCAGCACCACGGTCTGGAAGCCGAGACGATCGTGAATCTGCCGAGCGCTCACCTGAGCCTCGGCGACCAACTCGACATCTGCCGTGCGGCGCGCGACGTCGCGCGCCGAGGCAGCGGCGTGGTAGTGACCCACGGCACCGACACGCTCGAGGAGACGGCGATGCTGTGCGACGTCCTGCACGACGCCGAGGCGCCGATCGTCTTCACCGGCGCGATCCGCGTGTCTTCCGCATCGGGCGCCGACGGCCCGGCCAACCTCAGCGACGCCGTGAGCGTCGCCGCCAGCGACGCCGCCGCCGGGATGGGCGTCCTGGTCTGCTTCGGCGGCGAGATCCACCACGCGCGCACGGTGCGCAAGACCGACACGACGTCGCTGGTCGCGTTCAGCTCGCCCCAGACCGGTCCGCTCGGGCGCGTCACCGAGGCCCGTGCGGCGATCTGGTCGCGCGTGCCGCGCAACCCGCCCCTCGACCCGCCCGACCTCGAGCCTCGCGTGCTGATCGTGCCCACCACGGCGGGCGATGACGGCACGCTCGCCCACGCGGCGCTCGACACCGACCCCGACGGGGCGGTGATCGGCACGCTCGGCGCGGGGCATCTGGCCCCGCCGCTGCTCGACCTGTGGCGGGAGGTGGCCGAGCGCATCCCGGTCGTGGCCTACTGCCGCGCCGAGCGCGGCGTGATCCTCAACGGGACCTACGGCTACCCGGCCTCCGAGCGCGACCTGCGCGGCAGCGGGATCATCCCCGCCGGCTTCCTCTCGCCCCAGGCGGCGCGCATGAAGCTGCTCGCCTGCCTCGCCTCGGGCTTCTCGATCGACGAGACCCGCTGGGCGTTCAGCCAGGACGACGGCTAACCGCCGGGGCGCGGCCGCGTGCGGCGCGGGAAGATCGTGTAGCTGCCGATCGCCGTCGCGATCAGGCGGCCGTCCTCGTGGAGGACCTCGGCGCGCATGACGGCGAGGCGGCGGTTGCGGCGGTCGACCGTGGTGGTGCACACGAGGTCGCCCTCGGTCGCCGTCTGGACGTAGTTGATCGAGATGTTGACGGTGGCGATCGCCTCGTCCTCGGCGGTCTGCATCCACAGGGCGCGGCCCATCCCGTAGTCGATCATCCCGTAGGTCGCGACCCCCGAGAGCAGTCCGCCGAGGTTGATGAGCTCCGGCCGGATCGTCATGCGGACGACCTCGGGGCTGTCCCAGCGCAGGCCGAGGTACGAGCTCGTCCCGTCGAGGGTCTGGAAGACGTCGCTCACGCGAGCGGCCCCTGCCGGCGGCGGACGAGCCACACGGCGAAGCCGCTGAGCGCCAGCAGCGGCAGCGCCACGAGGACGACGACGAGGACCGGGAAGTTGTCGTTGTCGACGGCGTCGCCGCCGCCCGCCGACGACGTCGCGGCGCGCACGAACACGAAGTCGTCCTTCAGCGTGGTCGGATTGACGACGCTGTGCAGGCGGGTCAGGTACGGCGCGCGGAACAGGGGGCGCACGTCCGCCGGCGGAGGCTTGCTCAGCGCGGACACCGGGCCGGCGTACTGCGTCTGGAGCTGGTCCGAGGCGAGGCGCACCTGGTGGTCGGCGAGCACGTAGACGTCGAGGTCCATCTGGTGGCCCTCGAGCGCGTCGAGCCGCATCGGATAGACGATCTCCTTGGACGGGAACGCGACCCGGACCGGCTCGATCGGGCCGGACTGGTCGGCGTCCTTGCGCAGCTTGATCGCGACGAACTTCCAGCCCTCGGCGACGTAGGCGTCGAGGATCGGCTGGGCGCCGCGCGGCGTCGTGTAGCCGTTGTCGTCGAGCCACTGCGACAGCGCGTCCGGGTCGTCGGACGCGATCCGCGCGATGTCGTAGTCGCCGACGACGTCGCGCCCGATCACGTCGACCCCGCCCGACCGCGGTGCGGCGCTCGTCGCCCCGTCGTCGCCGCCGCCGCTCTTGCCCGGCGGCGGGGCGGTGACCGC
>DATHAQ010000039.1:0-2170 GCA_035296565.1 Thermoleophilaceae bacterium | reverse complement strand
TCGTAGGCCTTGCAGGGCCGGATGCAGGCGTAGAGGTCGAACTCCTTGCGCAGCGCGACGTTGATCGAGCGGTGGCCGGAGCCGACCGGGGTCGTGGTCGGCCCCTTGATGGCGAGTCCGCGCTCGCGGATCGACTCGAGGGTGCGGTCGGGGAGCGGGTTGCCCTCCGACTCGTAGACGTCGATCCCGGCATCCTGGAAGTCCCAGTCGAACTCGAGCCCGGTGGCCTCGAGCACTCGCTGGGTGGCCTCCGCGAGCTCGGGCCCGGTGCCGTCGCCCGGGATGAAGGTGACTCGATGAGCCAAAACTGTCCTTTCGTTTCAGTCCTGTGCGCCGCGCCGCGCGTCGGGCGCGCGGCGGGCGCCGCGCCTTGGGCGCGGATCGCCGAGCGGATTACTAGCAGCCGGGCTGAGCGCGCTGCCTCGGCGGCGCCGTGCGGGGCCGCGCTCAGGCGGCCGGCTCGGCGGCGGGCGTTGGCGGGCCGGCGGGGGCCGTGACGAAGTCGCGGCGGCGGACGAGCAGCAAGGCGAGGGCGGCTCCCACGAAGGCCAGCACCGCGGCCACGACCAGGATCTCGTTGAGACCCTCGATGAACGCGCGCCGGGCCGTGTTCGCCACCAGCCCGCGCGCCGGGGCGGGCACGCCTCGCGCGGCCGCCGAGGCACCACCGGACGACACAGCTTCGGCGATGTGGCTCGGCGCGCCGCGCGGCAGTGGCGCGTTCGCGAGAGCCGCGTCGAGCTTGTCACTCACCTTCGACTGGAGGAGCGCGCCCAGGCCGGCGATGCCGACCGCGGTGCCCACCTGGCGAAAAGTGCTGTTAATCCCCGAGGCGGCACCGGCGCGGCGCGGCTCCACCACGCCGATGGCCGCGGTGGCGAGCGGCGGGTTGATGAAGCCGATGCCCACGCCGGCGACGATGAACCCGGCCAGCAGCGTGGTCCAGTCGTCCGAGGGCTCGATTCCGGACATGAGCAGGAGTCCCACGCCGACGCACACGAGCCCGGCGCCGAGGAACGCGCGCACCGGGAGCCGCTCGGCCAACTTGCCCGCGATTGGTGCGGCGAGGAACGACAGCAGCGAGATCGGGAGGAAGCGCACGCCGGTCTCGAGCGGCGAGTAGCCGAGCACGTTCTGCATGTAGAGAGTGAGGTAGAGGAACATCGAGAACATCGACGCGTGCAGGGTGAACGCGACGATCTGGGCGCCGGTGAAGGCCGGCTTGCGGAACAGGCGGAGGTCCAGCATCGGCTGTTCCCGGCGCAGCTCGATCGCCACGAACACGGCGATCAGGATCACCGCGGCGGCGAGCAGGCCGAGTATCTGACCGCTCGTCCAGCCCTCGTCATTGCCACGGATGAGCGCCAGGACCAGGCAGAAGAGGCCGGCGCTGAACGTGAGCACCCCGGCCCAGTCGATCCGAGCGGTCGGGTCCCGCTCGGATTCCGGCACGCGGGCAACGGTGATAGCGGCAGTGAGGAGGCCGATCGGAACATTCACGAGGAAGATCCACTCCCAGCCGAAGGCCTCCGTGAGCGCTCCGCCCACCAGCGGACCGACGGCCACGGCGAAGCCGGTCGTGGCTCCCCAGATGCCGAACGCGGTGCCGCGCTCGTTGGGCGGGAACTCCTGGGCTATCAATGCGAGCGAAGTTGCGAACATCATCGCGCCGCCGATTCCCTGGAGCCCGCGCGAGACGTTCAGCATCGTTGGCGAGCTGGAGAGGCCACAGAGGAGCGACGCCATCACGAACAGCAGCAGGCCCGCCACGAACACCCGGCGGCGACCGAGCAGGTCGGCGATCGAGCCCGACGCCAGCAGCAGCGCCGCGAGCGCCAGGGCATAGGCGTCCACCACCCACTGGAGGTCCTCGAAGCTGGCCCCCAGATCCTTCTGGATGTTGGGCAGGGCGACATTCACGACGGTGATGTCGAGCAGCAGCATGAAGATCGCCAGGCACACCACCAGCAACGTCCACCACTTCGATGCCATGGCCCCAAGGTACGCGACGCCGTTCTGACACCATCCCTCCGATGTTCGGTGGCGGCTCGATCCAGCTGGCCCGCGTCTTCGGAGTACGCATCGGAGTCGACTACAGCTGGTTCATCGTCCTCTTCCTGATCATCTGGAATCTGTCGGGCTACTACGAGGACGTGGCGCCGGAGTCGAG
>DATHAQ010000038.1:0-6507 GCA_035296565.1 Thermoleophilaceae bacterium | reverse complement strand
GGCCCGACCTCGTGGTGGGTGTACTCCACGTGGATCCCCAGCTGCTCGAGGGCCAGCACGGTCTCGCGGCGCACGTCGGAGCCGGCGTCGAGGGTGGTCAGGTCGAAGTAGCCGCCCTCGTCGAGGGTCTCGGGCTGGGTGCCGTTCTGGGCCTTGGCGTTGCGGAAGTAGAAGTACTCGAGCTCGGGACCGACGTTGAAGCGGTCGAAGCCCATCTCCTCCGCCCGGGCCAGCGCTCGCCGCAGCACGTTGCGGGGGTCGCCCTCGTAGGGATCGCGGCTCGGGGTGAGCACGTCGCAGAACATGCGTGCCACCCCCTGCTCGGCCGGGCGCCACGGGAGCACCTTGAAGGTCGAGACGTCCGGCATGGCGATCATGTCCGACTCCTCGATGGCGTTGAAGCCGGTGATCGAGGAGCCGTCGAAGCCCATTCCGCCCTCGAAGGCGTCGTCCAGCTCGGAGGCGTTCACCGAGAAGCTCTTGAGCTGGCCGAGGATGTCGGTGAACCAGAGGCGGATGAAGCGGATGTCCCGCTCCTCGACCTCGGCTTTGACGCTCTCGCGGGTTGGGGTCTGGTCGGCCACGACCGTGAACCTATACCGCTTCGGCCCTGGGAGCTCCACGCCAACGCCGCCCTCGGCGGGCAAGAGGGCGGCGCGCTATCGCGTCAAACAACGGTGGCGCCTCGTGCCCAACGGGAGCGGACCGAAGCCTTCGGGTTTGGGTTCGGTCGCGGAAAACTCGTCAGGAGGCTGACGATTTCTGCGACCGGGCGTGCGCTGATCAGCGAGCGCTTGCGTTCAGACTCCGGCTCGCGCCGCGCCGCCGCGGCGGGCGAGCACCGCCGCTCGACGATCTCACATCCAGGCCTGCGCCCAATCCTTCAGGGCGCGCACGGCGGGCTGCAGCGCCCGCCCCTTCTGGGTCAGCGCGTAGTCGACGCGGGCCGGCAGATCGGCGCTGACCCGGCGCTCGACGATCCCCTCGGCCTCGAGCTCCTTCAGCCGCTCGGAGAGCAGGCGGTCGGAGAGGTCGGGGACCAGCACCTTGACCTCGGAGAAGCGCAGTGGCCCGTCCATCAGCACGCTGAGGATCGCGCCGGTCCAGCGCTTGCCGACGAGCTCGACGGCGTGGTGATAGAGGGAGCAGCAGGCCGAGCGCTGATCGGCGCTCTCGGCGGGTGTGACGTCGTCCCTGACAGGGACCGGCATGACTCAAGCCTAGCCGTGCAGCGCGACGGTATCTAGGCCGCGCGCAGCAGGCGGCCCTCTTCGCCCGAGCCGTCCTTCGGCACGTCACCCGAACGCGCTATGAGATTGCCGAACTGCGACAGGGCCACGTGGGCCACGGCCTCGAGGATCTGCTCGTCCTCCCATCCCGCCTCGCGCGCCTCCTCGTGCAGGTGCACGGGCGGCGCGCCCTCGGACTCGAGCAGGCCGCGAACGAAGCGCAGCAGCGCGTGCTCGGTCTCGTCGCGCGAGTCGAACTCGCGCGCGAGCGCGATCTCGTCAAGCCCCAGGCCCGCCTCGCGCGCGCTGCGCTGGAGCGTCGACAGCGCGTACTCGCCACCGCCGTGCTCGGCCACGGCGAGGGCGATCCGCTGCTGGGTGGCGGGCGGCAGAGTGCCGTGGCGAAGCTCGGAGCGGAAGCGGATGTAGGCGCGCAGCGCGGCGGGCGAGCCGGCCAGCACGCCGAGAAAGTTGGAGACCTGGCCGCCGCCGGCGAGAGCGCCCTTGAGGATCGGGGCGCTGCGCTCGGGCGCCGTCAACTCGTCGTGGACCTGGAACCTGCTCTCCTTGGTCTTCATCGCACTTCGCTTCCTGGCTGTCGCTTATAGGAGGTAAGTGTAGGACGGCGGCAGCGCCACCTCTACCCCGGGTACGGCCGGGAACCTCCCGCGGACGCCTAAGCGCGGCTTAAGAGTTGGCCGTTACCACGGCCATGAAGATGAGGAAGAGGCCGAGCAGCACCGCGTACAGCGCCAGGCGGTCGGGCGTCGAAACGACGCGGCTCGACGCGGCCGGGCGGCGGCGGGCCGGTGTGGGCCGACCGCTGATGCGGACGGTCCTGCGCTCGCCGGGCGCCGGCAGGGGCGGGGGCGCGGCCGTCACAGGCTCCGGGTCCCCGACCAGCTCCAGCCGGGGCCTCGAAACGAACCTTTCCTCGTATTCATCCACCCGCTGGAGTGCGCGGGAACCCACTTGACTCATCGGCTCTCTTTCTTCGGGCCTGCGGGGTTAGCTGTCGGGCTCGCGCTGAAAGAGTCGCGCTAGGTCCGGACGGCAACGCCGCCGGAACGATTCGCCCCTGGCCAGTTGGGCCTCCGGTTCCCCCGCGCCCCGCCTACCAGACGGGGCTTCGGCCGGATGAGGCGCGGAGGGTACTACTTCCCCGCCACCTTTGTCACGTAGGTCGCGACAGCTGCGGCGTCGTTGCCCGTGTAGATGCCCGCCGGCATCTGCTTCTCGCCCGTGCCGCCGATGCGGATCGCGGTCAGCACGCGCTTCTCGGACATCTTGCCCACCTCGTCCAGGTCGGGCCCCTGCACGCCGCGGGCATTGGCCGCGTCGAGGTTGTGGCAGCTCGCGCAGCGCTCGGCGAAGAGCGTCTTGCCCTCCTCCTCCTGCTTGCTGAGCGGCTCGCTCGCCAGGACGTCGGTAGCCCCCGCGGCGGCGCCGCGGTTGGCCAGGATCAGCGCCGGCACCGCCAGGCCGCCGACCACGTAGATCACCGGAACGGCGATACGGAAGGCGGTGTTGCCCCGGGTGAGGTAGACCTCGCGCGCCGCGCTCGGGCCGCCCGAGAAGGCGACGAACAGCACGCCGATCCCGATGAGCAGGAACGGCAGGACGATGGCCACGACCTCCATGCGGGCCGGGACTTTATTTCAAGCGGTCGACGGTCGCCCGCTGCGCCGCGCCAGGCGGCCCGCTCCCGCGTAGACGTTGAACGAGCCCTCGCGCACGAAGCCGCACAACAGCATCTCGCGCTCGCGCGCGAGGTCGACCGCGAGCGAGGTGGGCGCCCCCACCGCCACCACGCCGGCAAGGTCGGCCAACGCCGCCTTCTGCAGGAGCTCGAAGCCGGCGCGCCCGCTGAGGCATGCGAAGGCCTCGCCGAGCGGATGGCGCCCCTCGAGCAGAAGCGACCCGACGGCCTTGTCCATCGCGTTGTGGCGGCCGACGTCCTCGCGCAGGCAGAGCAGCCGGCCGTCGGCTCCGAAGATGCCGGTGGCGTGCAGGCCTCCCGTGCGGCCGAAGGCCCGCTGGCCGGCGCGCAGCTCGTCGGGCGCGGCGAGGACCAGCTCCTGGGCCAGCGGCTCTCCTCCCGCCGAGGGCGCCGGCGCGGCCAGCCGCACGTCCTCGAGCGCCCCTTTGCCGCAGATCCCGCACGACGAGGTGAGGTGGAAGCTCCGGCGGCCCGGGTCGCGGCGCAGGCCCCCGGTGGTCCTCACCTCGACGACGTTGCCCTCGAAGTCCTCGGTGGGCCCGACCCCCGCCACGTCGCCGGGCCCGGCGATGAGCCCCTCCCCCGCGAGGAAGCCCACGGCGAGCTCCTCGTCGTCGCCGGGACTGCGCATGGTCACCGCTAGCGCCTCACCATCGACCCTGATCTCCAGCGGCTCCTCGACGGCCACCTCGTCGTCGCGCGGCTCAGGCGCTCGCCCTGCCTGGAGCCGCTCGATGGCGCAGACGGCGACGTGGGGGTCGACGGTGACCGGCACCGCCGGAGCGTACGCCTCGCAAACCTGTCCCTCAAATGGGAGGGGCCCCGCTCGCGCGGGGCCCCTCCGGTAGCCGGCCGGTAAGCCGGATCCTGTCTTGGACAGTCATCCATCTGCCGCCCCATGCGGGGTGACCCCTTCGGGGCACCCCTCTTGCGTGCGGCGACGGGCCCTGCGGCCCTGCGGCCTACCTGGGACTCGGCGGGCAACGTCGACGTCCCTGCTTGGCCTTGCACCGGGTGGGGTTTGCCTGGCCGGCGCGTCACCGCGCCGCCGGTGCGCTCTTACCGCACCTTTTCACCCTTGCCGCCGACGAGCTCTCGAGAGGCCCGCCGGGTAGGCGGTTTGTTTCTGTGGCACTTTCCCGCGGGTTTCCCCGGGTCGGATTTCCCGACCACCCTGCCCTGCGGTGTCCGGACTTTCCTCGAACGCCGGTTGTCTCTCCGACGCCCGCGACTGCCTGGCCGGCTCTATAGAGGTTAGGTCAGTTCGGAGCCACAGTCCACGCAGTGACCGCCGCCTTGCCGGCTGCGCATGCGCCCTTGGCACACCGGGCAGTCAGCCGCCCCGTCGGCGTGCAGGCCCTCCCATACGCGCGAGATCCGGTCCTCGAGCGTCGGCCTGCCGCCGTTGGGGCTTCTGACGGGCGTTTCCGGATCGCCCGCAAGTCTGTATCCGTTGTCCGGCGGCAGCGCGTCGAACAGCTGCCGCGGCTGAAGCGTCGCCGTGCTCACGAGACCCTCCTCATCACGCCGACGACCTTGCCGAGGATCTCCACCTCGCGGCTGATGATCGGCTCGTAGTCGGGGTTCTCGGGCTGCAGGCGCACGTGGTCCGGCTCGCGGTAGAAGCGCTTTACGGTCGCCTCGTCTCCGATCTGAGCCACCACGATCTCGCCCTCGAGCGCAGTCGCCTGGCGCCTGACCACCACGTGGTCGCCCTCCAGGATGCCGGCGTCCTTCATCGAGTCGCCGCGCACGCGCAGTAGGAATTCGCCCGCGTCCCCGCCGGCGATCGGGGGGATCTCGACGTAGTCCTCGATGTTCTGCTCGGCCAGCACGGGTTGTCCGGCGGCCACCGAGCCCACCAGCGGCAGGGCCGACTCGCCGTCGCCCACGACGCGCTTGGCCTTGTCGACCAGGACCTCGATGGCCCGTGGCCGCGTGGGGTCGCGCCGCAGCAGCCCCAGCTTCTCCAGGTTGGCGAGGTGGGCGTGGACCGTCGACGACGAGGTCAGGCCGATCGCCTTGCCGATGTCGCGGACCGTGGGCGGGTAGCCGTGGCTGGACGAGTAGCGCTTGATGAAGTCGAAGATCTCCTGCTGGCGCTTGGTCAGGTCTAGGTCCACTGTCCCTCCGAGGGGGCTGAAACGAACATGTGTTCGACAACGTACATAGCCCCCCGGACGACTGCAAGCGCGATGGCGGAAATCCGCCCGGGGCTATAGTTGGCGCCCCTCAGGCGCCTGTGGCGGAATTGGTAGACGCGCAAGGTTGAGGGCCTTGTCCCACTTATGTGGGGTGGGAGTTCGAGTCTCCCTGGGCGCATGTAGTAACCCCCTTCGGCATGCGGTTTCGCGGGTTCTCAGGCCGTGGATTGCAAACGGATTGCAAACGCGAGAGCCCGGGTCGGGCCTAGCCGTCAAGCCCCACGAGCCGCGCAACAGCGGCAGCGGCGTCCTCCTGCATTGCCGGGATGGCATGGCTGTAACGGTCGAGAGTGAAGGCAACTGACGAATGGCCGAGCCGCTCCTGGACGACCTTGGGATGCACCTCCGCCGCCAGCGCCAGCGTCGCGTGGCTATGCCGCAAGCCGTGGACCGTGAGAGGCGTCACCCCCGACCGGCTCACAAGCCGGTCGAACATCTCGGACACCCGCTCGGGGTGCAGGTCAGTGCCGTCTTCGCGCGTAAATACGCGCCCGGTGTCGGTCCACGCCGGCCCCCACGCCAGCCGCTCCTCGAGCTGACGCCGCCGCCAATCGCGGAGAACCCGGACGGTCCCGGGGTCGAGCGCCACGCTGCGGCGCCCGTGGTCGGTCTTAGGGGTGGACTCGTGTGGCTCGTGTCCGGCCATGACCAGCGTGCGCCGTACCTGCCAGCGGCCGGCCTCAAGGTCCACGTCCTCCCACCTGCCCCCCAGGGCTTCGCCGCGGCGCATCCCGGTGGAGCCGAGCACGACCCATAGCGGGAAGCTGCGCTCGTCGCCGACGTAGTTGAGAAAGCGGGAGAGCTCGCTCGCGCTCCAGGTCGGCATGGGCTTCGGCCGCGTGGCTTTCGGCGCGGGCGGGTCGGCCAGGTCCGCCACGTTGCGGTCCACGAGCTGCCAGCGGACGGCCGCGGCGAGCGCACGGCGAAGGATCGTGTGGACGTAGCGCACCGTTCGAGGTGACAGGCCGCCCTCGCCCCCCCGATGGCCGTCGGCCAGTAGGTCGGCGTACACCGCGTTCAACCTCGCCGCCGTGAGGGCTTGCAGCGGCAGCTCTCCCAACCGGGGCACCAGGTGGACGCGGACGTTGCGCGCGTAGGACTCGAACGTGCTCTCGCGCACGCTCGCGCGTATGCCGGGGAGCCACTGGTCCACAAGAAAGACGGCGAGCGTGAGCCTCGTCGGCTCGACGTACTCGCCCCGCCCGAGCTTGGTCAGAAGCTCGGCCAGCGCGCGCTCCGCCTCGCGCTTGGTGGTGAAGCCGCTGTGCCACTTCTGACGGCGCTTGCCGTGTTCGTCGGTGCCGGCGTCGAGGACGATTGCCCATTTTGCGCCGCGCCGTCTGACGTGGCCGCG